>CANFOZ010000014.1 GCA_947448795.1 Bacteroidota bacterium | reverse complement strand
GTAACCCCGCTGCCACCGCCGCCACTGCCTGTTGGACCTGTTGGGCCCGTAACACCCGAACCTCCTCCACCAGAACCGGCTGGGCCTGTTGGACCCGTAACACCGGGAGCGCCTGCTGCTCCGGCAACACCTGCTGCGCCTTGCGGTCCAACTGCGCCAACTGCTCCGGCAACACCCGATGGGCCTTGTGGACCAACTGCGCCTGCTGCTCCGGCAACACCTGCTGCGCCTTGTGGTCCAACTGCGCCAACTGCTCCGGCAACACCCGATGGGCCTTGTGGTCCAGCAACACCCGATGGACCTTGTGGACCAGCGACACCGGCTGTGCCTTGCGGTCCCGTTGGGCCGCTATTCAAACAAAGCGAAACCCAGCCTGTCGGATTCACATAATAAAAAATACAGTTAACCGTAACATCAAATAGCATCAAGCCATTTGCCGGCGCAGGTATAGCAAGGCGCTCGGCCGTTGTCATTCGAGGGATTAATAAGCCCTGTGTATTTGACATTATCTCCAGCACCGCCGAAGGATCGGGTGTTGGTGTTCCAATACCCACATTGTTCTGCGCCAAAGAAGGCGTGAATCGGGCAACAAGAAGGAGCAAAAGCAGCAGTATGGATTTTCTCATGGTCAGAATTTGGCTTTGGAATAATAGAAACTCTTGAAATTAGTGAAGCGCAAGGAGAGTTCATAGCCTCCTTTGTAATTGCTAGATGCCTTTAATTTTGACGCGTTTAAGTCGTAACTAAAGCGAAGGGAATAGCTAGCGTGATCAAGTCCTATAGAGGCGATAACGGCATCCCCTACTCTGTAATGCAGTCCGTATAAAAAATTGGTCCCTTTAATAAAACCGGTAATTTGAGCTGCTGGCTTAACACCGATCATCTGCAGGGCGCCTATAGTGATCTCATGATTCGGTCCTTGGTTCACATACATCAACTCTGGCAAGATCGCAAAATTGGTTCCTTGCACTTTTATCAACGCATCCGCATGGATAACCACCTTGCGGTATTGACGCACAAATTCGGCATCGTAAAAAGAGTAGCTAGGTTTAAAAGAGTGCAACAACGCGATGCCTGCATTAAAACGAAGACTTGACAATGGACGGCTGTGCCAACACACACCTTCTCCTAAATCAAAGGCTGTAAAGGATTGCTGCAAATATTCACCGGTTGGCATCGTGGCATCGTATTGATCGCCATTGAATTGGGTACCCCATTTCATGTTGGCCAAGTTGATGGAGCTTTGGCGAAAGCCGAGTTGAAGTCCGCCGCTAAAGGTGTTTTTGCGATCAATGATGGAATGATAGGCTATGGAAAAATCGCCTTTCGTAGTCCCCATCTGCACATCCCCCGCCTTATCACTGAAAAAGCTCATAGCCACACCCAAAAATCCGCCACGCGCCTTCTTCTTCGACAGCTTAAAGTCGAAGGATGCTGCTGTTGTTTTGTATGGATTAGCAACACTCGCCCATTGCTGACGGTTTGAAACCATCAGTCGAAACTGATCATCAAGCGGCCCGGCCAAAGCAGGATTAATCAGCACGGGCATGCGGTTGAGTTGCGAAAAATGGATGTCTTGGGCTAATAGAGGCGAAGAAAGGGTGAGCAAGAGGGTGAGCAAGAGCATGCAGCGGGATTGTAAAATCCCGGGAGCGCTACTTGTCCAATTAAAAAATCTCTTTTTCACTGCTTTTTATTCGATTTAACGCACTATTGTAATATTCCCCTTGCTTACTACTGGCTGAACAACATCGTCGAGCTCTGCCGTGAATTGATACACAAAAACGGCCGGATTAAGCAGTTGCCCGCGGAAAGTTCCATCCCACCCTTGACTTTGATCGGTTGTTTCAAACACCTTTTCGCCCCAGCGGTCGAAGACCACGAGCTCCATCGTACGGATGCCGTGTCCCATCACAAAAAGCACATCATTCACGCCATCGCCATTGGGAGAAAATATATTCGGGATATACACCGAGCTATTGAAATTAACAGTTACAAGCACCGAGTCAATCAGGCGGCAATTGTGGCTATCGTAGGTAGTCACTGTATATCCTTGTGATGCCGTAGGGTTTGCCATGGTGGAAGAACAGGTATCGCAGGATAAGCCGAGCGGCGGATACCACTGGTAGTTTGTTCCGCCCGAAGCAATAAGTTCAACGCCATCGCCAAATAGCATGCTCACGTCCGGCCCGGCACTAACACCACCTCCAGGATACACGAGCAATGGAATTGTGCTGCTGTATCCGTCACAAGCTACTATTTTATGACCAACGACTTGCATGCTGGAGTTAGCTGCAA
The DNA here is from genome assembly GCA_947448795.1 of Bacteroidota bacterium. Classification (GTDB taxonomy): domain Bacteria; phylum Bacteroidota; class Bacteroidia; order AKYH767-A; family JAHEYN01; genus CANFOZ01. The sequence continues at coordinate 44,668 of CANFOZ010000014.1, read as the reverse complement.
GGCCATTTACTGCATACAAACTATCAGGACCGCTGTGCACCAAGGTGCCATTGAGATACCAATCGTAGCTATTGAAGCCAGGTGTTGCATGAATAATTGCCGTATCGTTTTTACAATAGCCAGGCAAAGAAACCAGCTCCACCAGAGGGCGTCGGTGCGCTAAGGTAAATGGCTTCGGATTAAAATCGCTCCAACCCGACATAGCCACACTGCAAAAAGCAGGCGCAGGATTGATAATCGAAACGTTGTTTCCCGTGCCTGTCCATAGGTTATTCAACCCACTCCAATGCGCTGCGGCATTGTATGCACCATCAACAAGGGTATCGTAATAGAATGTTATCGTGGGCACATCGCTGCCTAATCCATGACCAAGGATGTAATAAAATGCATTGTTAACCATACACACGGAGGTGTCTATGGCATTTTCTGAGTATCCTGCACCTGTTGGAGAAACATTCATCAGACCCGCATCGAATTGATTTGCACTGGTGGATGTTGGTTTTATTTCAACAGGCCTATAGCGCGAAGTACCAATGGAAGAGCCGATCGGAAAAAGATAGGCCGCAGTTTGGTCGGTAGCCCTTGTAAGTGCAGCGGTGCTTCCCGGAACACAACTCACGAAGCCGGTGGTACGCGTGATTGCCGTAAGTGCTGTATTTTGGACGGTGAATCGAAATGTATTTAGGGCTAACTCGTGATTGTTTAACGACAAGACCCCTTCGTTGCGCGTATTCACAACCGTAGATTTAATGCCGGTTCCAGCCAAGTCTAGATCATAGAACAAGGTACTTGATGTTCCACCAATTTGTTGTGGACCACCAAGGAGTCGAACAATGCCTGGAAGTCCTGGCACAAAGCCCGTATTGCCGGAGTTATTGGTCCAGTTTCCAGTAAGCTGTATGGTTCCGTTGTTTTCAAAAAAACCACCACCATTCACTTCGACATCGCCGTTCACATGAAGCAAGGCTCCTGTATTAAGATGGACCATGCTGCCCGCGTCGGTAAAGAGCTGGGCTAGCGACTTAGAGGGCGCAAAGAGCGCCATGGCAGAAAGCAAAAAAAGGCCGAGGCAAAAGCTATAATGGCTTTGCTTACTAGTTGATGCGGCTATCGATTTAATACTTTTTTGCACTTCAAGCGGTTAATGACTCCTCCGAAGTTAACTCAAATTTATTGAACAAAAAAAATTTCGGTGATTACCAATACAAATCTAATCAGGGCAGGACGCATAAAAAAACCCACTCGTTGGAGCGGGTTTTTCTAACAAAGAATATACTTTGACTTAACCGTTAAGCGCTTCTGCACCGCCAACGATCTCAAGGATTTCGTTGGTAATCGCTGCCTGACGGGCTTTGTTGTAAGAAAGCTTAAGCTGTTTAATAAGTTCCTCTGCGTTATCTGTCGCTTTATTCATCGAGGTCATACGCGCACCATGTTCGGAAGCATGCGAATCGAGCACCGCTTTAAAAAGCTGCGTTTTCAGTGATTTTGGAATCAACTCCAATACAATCTCTGTCTGCCCAGGCTCAAAAATGTAATCAGACACCATTTTCTTTGCTTTATCCGCCGCTTTTGCTGCCGGTTGGATAGGCAACATCTGTTCGATGGTGATGAGCTGTGTAGCCGCATTTTTAAACTGGTTGTAGATAATCTCGACGCGGTCGTACTGCTCGTTGGCGAAATCAGCCATTACCGATTCGGCGATCTTGGCTACAGCATCGAAGGTAATACCTGCGAAAAGCGTGTTGTGGTTGCCCGCATACACCGCTGCATTTTTACCGTAAAAGTCGGATGCTTTTTTACCAATACAAAGGATTTTCACATTGCCGGCCTTGTTTTGAGTAGCGTATTTGTCGGCGAGCAGGCGGTTAACGGTGCGGATAACATTCGAGTTAAACGCCCCGCACAATCCACGGTTGCTGGTGATTGCGATCAGCAACACCTTCTCCGCTGGACGCACACGCGCATACTTGCCTCCTGCATCGCCCATGCTCTGCGATAGATTCTCTAGAATCTCCTGCAGTTTTTGAGCATACGGCCTCAACGCGAGGATAGCGTCTTGGGCACGGCGCAACTTAGCAGCCGATACCATCTTCATGGCTTTGGTGATTTGTTGGGTTGAACCAACAGAAACGATCCTTAAGCGTACTTCCTTTAAACTTGCCATTGCTTTATTCTAGAGGAACTTCTCTTAGTTTTGTTTGTATTTAGCGGACAATTCCAGGGCGAGTTTTTCAACCAGCGCAAGGTCTGCGTTCTCAAGTTTCCCAGCAGCGAAGTTTTTCAATACATCGGCATGCTTAGCATCCATTAGTCCGTGGAATTCTGCCTCGAACTCACGCACACGTTTCACAGGAACATCTCTTAGCAGCCCTTTTGTACCGCAATAGAGAATAGCCACCTGTTGTTCCACGCGCAATGGCGCATACTGGCCTTGCTTGAGGATTTCCACGTTGCGAGAACCTTTGTCGAGCACCGCCTTGGTGGTTGCATCTAAGTCCGAACCGAATTTGGAGAAGGCCTCCAACTCGCGGTATTGCGCTTGATCGAGCTTTAAGGTACCTGCTACCTTCTTCATCGATTTGATCTGCGCATTACCACCTACACGAGATACGGAGATACCAACGTTGATCGCTGGACGAACACCTGCGTTAAACAAGTTGGCTTCGAGGAATATCTGACCATCGGTGATCGAGATCACATTGGTTGGAATGTATGCAGAAACGTCACCCGCTTGGGTCTCGATGATTGGTAGCGCTGTGAGTGAGCCGCCCCCTTTCACGATGCCGCGAATGGATTCAGGCAAATCGTTCATGTTTTTAGCAATCGCATCGGAGCTGTTGATTTTAGCAGCACGCTCGAGCAAACGGGAGTGAAGATAAAACACGTCTCCTGGATATGCCTCACGTCCTGGAGGACGGCGAAGCAATAAAGAAACCTCGCGATAGGCCACCGCTTGTTTCGAAAGATCATCAAACACGATTAAAGCCGGACGACCTGAGTCGCGGAAAAATTCGCCGATAGCAGCGCCAGCCAAAGGAGCAAAGAACTGCATTGGTGCAGGATCTGAGGCCGTTGCTGAAACGATAACCGTGTACGGCATCGCACCCGCTTCTTCAAGTGTTTTGTGTATGTTCGCAACGGTTGAACCCTTTTGGCCAATAGCCACATAGATACAAAAAACAGGCTCGCCTTTTGCGTAAAATTCTTTTTGGTTGATGATGGTGTCAATGGCCACAGCGGTTTTACCCGTCTGACGATCGCCGATAATAAGCTCACGCTGACCACGACCAATTGGAATCATGGCATCGATTGCCTTGATACCGGTTTGCATCGGCTCATTTACTGGCTGACGGAAGATTACCCCTGGCGCTTTACGCTCGAGCGGCATCTCGTACATCTGACCACCCATAGGACCTTTGCCATCGATTGGCTGACCCAAGGTATCCACCACACGACCAAGCATGCCTTCGCCCACATTGATGGACGCGATTTTGCCGGTACGCTTAGCAGTGTCACCCTCTTTGATGGTGTTCGAACTTCCAAGAATTACAACACCTACGTTATCTTCCTCGAGGTTAAGAACGATGCCTTTCAGGCCGTTTTCGAACTCGATGAGCTCACCCGATTGCACTTTTGTTAGACCATACAGTCGAGCGATACCATCACCCACCTGTAATACGGTTCCTACTTCTTCGAGCTGGGCTTCTGTCTTAAATCCTGCAAGCTGTTCGCGAAGGATTGCGGAAACTTCATCCGGTTTAATTTCTGCCATTTTGATTTATCTGAAATTGGTTTTATTAATTAAGCTTTCTTTTGATACAAATTCGAATTGAATCCCATGCGGATATCGTTCAGGCTTTTTGCGATGCTTGCATCGTATTGCACATCGCCGAAGCGAAGTACAAAGCCACCGATAAGGGCTGGATCGACTTTCTCTTGAAGCGAAATCTCCATCTTGGAGAGCTTCTTCAACAGGGCGGTTACTTCTGCACGCAGTGCATCGTTGAGCGACACAGCAGAAACAACCACAGCAGACGTGATGCCTTTAATGGCTTCGTATTGTGCGATGAATTCAGCAGCGATCTCTTCCAGAAATTGTTCTCTGCGTTTACGCACAATAATCTGGATAAAATTCATGCATAACTCGGCGATGCGGCTAGCAAAAAGAGCCTTGAGTATGGTGTATTTTTTATCGGGCTTGATCAGCGGATTCTTGAGCATGCGACTCAGCTCTGGATTCTGACGACAGGCGTTCAGCAATTGCTGCATATCGCCACGTGTCTCTTCCAGGACATTTCGCTCTTGCGCTAGATCGAGGATGGACTTTGCGTAGCGTTTGGAAACTTTTAGTTCTTGCATCGTTGTTCGTTAGGATATGCCGAATCAGTTCTGGTTAACATCTTTCAAAAAGCCAGCAATAAGGGCCTTTTGCTTGTCGTCGTTACTGAGCTCGTGACGGATAAGTTTTTCGGCGATCTCTACAGAGAAAGTAGCCACTTGCTTTTGAATCTCCGCCATAGCCGCACGCTTCTGCGTGTTAATCTCTTCTTTCGCACGCGCTACGATATCATTCGCTTCGCTGCTGGCTTTGGTTTTGGCTTCAGCAATAATTTGGTCCTTTATTTCACGGGCCTCTTTTAAGATGGTGTCGCGATCAGCACGGGCCTCAGCCATTAGCTTCTCGTGTCCAGAGCGAAGCTGCGCCATCTCTTCCTTGGTTTTGCGGGCAGTCTCAAGTGCGCCGTCAATGCTGTCTTCACGCTCTTTCAGTGACTGGAGAATCGGCTTCCAAGCGAACTTGGCTAGAAGAAACAGCAGGGTACTGAAGGCCAGCACCATCCAGAAAAGCAATCCTATCGCGGGTTTTACTAATTCCATTTCGTATGTTGATTGTTGTTAGAATACATGATTTGCGTAGATGCTCCCGGACCAACCGTCCGGGGGCATTTAACGCTGTTCTTACTACTTCAAGAAGATCACAAGCAGACCCACAACCATGGCGAAGAACGCCGCGCCTTCTACAAGGGCAGCTGCCAGGATCATGTTTGCACGGATGTCGCTGATAGCCTCTGGTTGACGAGCGATAGACTCAAGGGCAGTTCCGCCGATGCGTCCGATACCGATGCCAGCACCAAGTGCAGCGATTCCGCCACCCATTGCTGCAAGACCATAACCGATTCCGATGTTGGATGCTGCGTTAGCTGCTTCCTGAAGTAAAACTGATGATAACATAATGTATTGGTTTTAAGTTAATAAAATATAAACAGACAATTAGTGATGAGCGCCTTCAGCATGCTCTTCGTGATGATGCTCTTCGTGATGATGCTCTTCGACAGCAGAACCGAAGTATATAGCAGAAAGCAAGGTAAACACATAGGCTTGCAAGAATGCTACGAGCAACTCAAGGCAAGACATGAAGATAGCGAAGAACAAAGAAACGGGAGATGCTCCCAAACCAAGGCCAGTACTCATTTCTCCGAAGATGAAAATAAGACTGATGAAAGACAGGATAATGATGTGACCACCCGTGATGTTTGCAAAAAGTCGCACCATCAATACAAACGGACGAAGGAATACGCCAAGAATCTCAATTGGTGTGAGAATGAGCAACACCCACGGTGGAACACCTGGCATCGCAATTACGTGGCGCCAGTAGCTGCCTGTTGCGCTGTAACTGGTGATGACAAAGGTGAAAAGCGCCAAAACCATAGTCACTGCGATATTTCCGGTAAGGTTAGCTCCTCCTGGTAAGAAGGGAATTAAACCCATTAAATTATTAATCAGAATGAAAAAGAAAACCGTCAGCAAAAAAGGCATGAAGCGTTCGTATTTCGGACCGATGCTCGCCTTTGCAATATCATCACGGATAAACATAATGATTGGCTCCATAAACGATTGCATTCCCTTCGGGGCCATGCCAGCACGTTTTTTATACGCTGACGCAACCGATAAGAAGATAAAGAGCAACAACGAAACACTGATCAGTAATGCAGCTACATTTTTCGTGATGCTGATGTCAAAGCTTGATTTGGTGCGGGCTTCGTTAATCGTTCCGTCTTCATTAACAGCAACGATTTCATTTTTAACAAGACGGTATCCAGCATAATCGCCTTCCTCAAAATGCGCTGAAGAAAAAACAGAAAATCCACTCTGTGTATTGTAAATAATAATTGGAAGCGGGATAGCAAGATGACCTACGATATGCCACTCGTGTGAGTCGCTAATGTGCTCGATAATCATTTCGCCCGCATTAAACTTTTCCGACTTTTCAGCGGGATGTTCAGTCTTAGGCATTGCTTCGCCTTGAACTGCTGCAACACTTGCTGAATCTGGCGCAGCCACACTGGTGGAGAGGCTATCTGCCTTCACGAGAGGACTAGAAAAAAGTATAGCGAATGCTAAAATGAATGCTGGAAATAGTCTGAAACCCTTGATATTACAGTGCATTGCGTGGATCTGTGAGAGTAGGTTTATTGAATTCGGGCGCAAAGGTAGAGATTTTAACTCCAAATGAAGAAACGATGATTAAATTTATTTTTACTGATAATTCAAAGCGCCTAGCGATTTTCACGTTTAATAAAATATAGTGTAGTGTGATAAAATCTTTTTGAAAAAAGCCCACAAATCGATTTTGTGTAAAAAAACAAGTCTCTGAACCGCATCCGTACTGCTGAAACCCTTTGCTGACAAGGCTTTCAAAGCTCGGTCTTGTAATTTTACATCTAAGGCGCTTTTTCGGACCAAACAGCACGAGCTAGCCAAAATGCACCTGGATGCGCCAGAAGGGCCAAAATGCTATTTTTTCGATATTAGATAGGTAATGCTGCTGCATTTCTTTGAATCCTTGCCTTTCGACCAATTTGAGCGAAGTCCGGTTAGGAGTCCGGATAGATAATTCATTTTTCCAGACTTGAAACGCTCGCTTAATAAGGAAACATAAAACGCGTCGAAAGGCAAGGGAATGTGTTTCACAACCTTCATACCGTGTTTATCCAAAAGGGCGTCCATATCTTTTGGCGTAAAATGATAAAGGTGTCGCGGGGGATCATACGCAGCCCAATTGGCTCCATAATGCGCAGCGTCTAAAGAAGAGCAATTGGGAACTGCAATTAGTAAATGTCCGTTTGTTTTTAGCAAAGAGGCCAATGTTACGAGCGCCTCATCCAAGCGATGAACATGTTCTAAGACATGCCAAAGGGTGATTATATCGTAACTGTTTTTAGGTAAAGAAGAGAAAGCCGGTAGATCTTCTACATCCAAACCAAACTTTTCTATGGCATGTTTTCTTGCCGATGGACTGGTTTCGACACCCTTCGTTTGCCATCCATTTCGCTTACACGCAGACAGAAATTCGCCTGTTCCGCAACCGTAATCAAGCATGCTTTTTGAATTGCCCGGTGTTAAGGTATTGATCCATTTTAGTTTGTTTCGGATTGCAATATCGCGCACAAAATGGAAGGCCGATAGGAAGATTCCTTTCTTTTTATTGGAGTGATAAATGTATTCTTCCGACTCGTAATAGCGACCAATTTCCTGTTCGTCTGGACGTGGGTTTGTAAACTTAAAGCCGCATTTTTCGCAGGCATTTATGGTGAATGTTTCATGTGAAACAACGTTGTCTTTTACTTGTAAAAAGGCTTCAAATTTACCTTCCTTACAGACCGGGCATTGGCTTAGTTTTTCCACGATAAAAGAGATTGTTTTTAAGTATTTTTTTAAAATTGTTTCACATGAAACAACGGTACTATTTTCCGAGATAAACCATCAAAACAGAGATATCTGAAGGATTTACACCGCTAATGCGCGATGCCTGACCCAGTGTTTCGGGCTTTATTTTAGACAGTTTTTCTCGGGCTTCTGAAGACAAAGAAGTTAGGCGGTGGTAGTCAAAATCATCGTATAATTTAATGTGTTCAAAGCGCGTAAATTTATCAGCCAACTCCTTCTCTTTTCCGATATATCCTTCGTACTTCATTAGTATCTCCGCCTGGTCAATTTCTTGCCTAATATTATCCTCTGACAAGCTCGTCAAAAAAGCATCAACTTCAGGAACCGCTTTACGCATCATCGGTAAATTAATTTGAGGTCTGGAGAGCAGCGCAAAAAGTTTTGTCTTAATTTTAACAGTATCGGTTCCGGCTAATTCGAGCATCTCGTTTACTTGAACAGGCTCCGCCTTTCCAGTTTTAAAAAAATGTATTATTTGCTCCACCTTCATATTCTTTTCTTCCACGCGACGCATTCGAGATGCGCTAGCCAAACCCATGTTGTAGGATAGATGAGTAAGCCGAACATCGGCATTATCTTGACGAAGGAGAATACGGTATTCAGCTCTGGAGGTAAACATCCGATACGGCTCATCCGTTCCTTTGGTAATCAGGTCGTCAATTAAAACGCCGATATACGCTTCGTCACGACGAAGGATAAACGGATCCTTTCCTTCGTTTTTAAGATGCGCATTAATTCCTGCCATCAATCCTTGACAAGCTGCTTCTTCATATCCGGTAGTACCGTTAATCTGACCAGCAAAATATAAATTAGCCAGCTTCTTAGTTTCCAGCGTGAGCTTCAATTGCGTAGGCGGGAAGTAATCGTACTCAATGGCATAGCCCGGTCTAAACATTTTCACGTTTTCAAAGCCTTTCATCGCCTTAAGCGCCTGATACTGAACACTTTCCGGCAATGAAGTGGAGAATCCGTTTACGTAAATCTCTACTGTGTCCCAACCTTCTGGCTCAACAAAGATCTGGTGACGCTCTTTATCCGCGAAACGGTTAATTTTATCTTCGATAGATGGGCAGTAACGAGGTCCAAGTCCCTGAATACGACCTGTAAACATTGGACTTTGATCAAAACCTGTTTTTAAAATATCATGCACCTCGGCATTGGTATAGGTGATGTGGCAGCTAAGCTGCTTCTTTAACGCCTCGGTAGGACTGTAACTAAATTTTTGTGGATCCTCATCGCCTGGTTGTTCCTCCATTTTCGAATAGTCGAGGGAGCGACCATCAACACGTGGCGGCGTTCCCGTTTTCATACGACCACTTTCAAGACCTAAATCTAGAAGTTGCTCCGTAATACCAGATGAGGCTTTTTCACCAACACGACCTCCACCAAACTGCTTTGCGCCAATATGGATCAACCCGTTTAAAAAAGTCCCGTTAGTTAGAACAACAGCTTTGGATCTAATTTCCAATCCCATACCGGTAATAACCCCAGCCACGCCTTGGCCGTCAGCCGTTATTAGGAGCGATTTAACCATGTCTTGCCAGAAATCGACATTCTTGGTGTCTTCGAGTATTTTTCGCCAAGCTAAGGTGAAAATAACGCGGTCGTTTTGGGTACGTGGCGACCACATCGCTGGCCCTTTGCTTCGATTTAACATTCGAAACTGGATGGCGCTTTTATCGGAAACAATCCCAGAGTAGCCGCCAAGTGCGTCTATCTCCCGAACAATCTGTCCTTTTGCGATACCACCCATAGCTGGATTACAGCTCATTTGAGCTATTTTAGCCATGTCCATGGTAATCAACAAAACCTTGGAACCCATGTTGGCAGCAGCGGCAGCAGCTTCACAACCGGCGTGACCTGCGCCAACCACAATCAAATCATATTCTGGTAGCATGCGAATCTTTTTATCTAGATCCGCAAAGGTAAGTAAAACGCTTATCAGCGATCCATTGAGCCCGGAGAAGCGTTCGTTGAGTTTAAAATGGAGGTCATTCTGTGCTCGTTTTCCTGTACCCAAAAGGCCAAGCGCTTATGCACCAACAAAAGCTCTTCGTTGGTTAAAGTATGGGTTGTATTTAGCTCCTTGGGGTCCTTCTTCAAATCAAAAAACTGGGTTGTATTTCGACTTGCGTTGTAGATGTATTTTTTATTTCCATTGCGGTACCCAAATAAATAATCAGACCAAGGAGAGAAGAAAAACACATAATCATCCTTCTTTTTCTGAAAAAGACTGCGACCTTGCCAAGTGGCCGGAACATCTTTGCCAAGACCTTCTAAAAGGGTAGGCGCTAAATCGACCAAGCCACCTGCACCTTGCCTTCGTTCAGCACTAATTTGAGGATTGATAAAAAGACAGGGTACATGAATGTTTTCCTCATAAATTCCGGAGGCATGGGTCGTTTGGCCATGTTGGCCAAAGGCTTCGCCGTGATCACCAACTACAACAACCAAGGTGGATTCGGACAAATGCAAAGACGCTAATTTCGCTAGAATTGTCCCAATAAGTTCGTCGCTATGATGCACGGCATTGAGGTATCGATTGAAAAAAGGGTCATCCGAAACATAGTGTTCTTCGGGTCCTTGAAAGAAATACGGATAATGCGTTTGATAGGTCCATAACATAGCGAAAAACGGTTTTTTGGGATCCCTTTCAACCCAATTCAGCAATTCTTGGGTTGAACACGCATCGTCTTTTCCATTCAAAAATTGCCACTTTTTATCATCTACCTCGAACTCTTTAGCTGAACAGTTCATTTCAGCATAATCGCTGACTTTTTCAAATCCCTGATTGCTCAAAAACAAGCCTGCCTGCTGAAAACGGTTGTCGCCTGCATTAAAAAAAGCGGTCCGATAACCCTGCTGTCCAAGCACAGATGAGATACTAGGCAAGGGAATATCAGGATGCTCTTTCGTGATGCTGTTGTAAGAAATCCAAGGATAAGAGGAGCAAAGCATTGAAAACATGGAGTTGTTCGTGGCAGGAGCGTGGGCATAAACACAATCAAAAAGAACGGCATGCTTTGCTGCTAAATCGAGGGCCGGGCTAACACCATAAGCACCACCGTAACAAGTCAGATACTCAGCGGGTGTTGATTCTAAAACTAACAACAGGATATTCCGAAAAGGAGGCAAGGGACTTTTTACGAAGGGCTCCTTATCTTGATTTACATAACTCGCTGATGAATCAACAGGCATGGTGAACAGATCAGGCTCCGCTGCGAAAGGGTTTACAGAACGAATAAAATCACTTACTGGATTAGCCATCAGCTCGGGTTTGATTTTTAACTCGAGCACATGCGACTTAGCAAAAGAGTAGTAGGTAACACCTAAAAACAAAAGGCTAGTGAGAGCTAAAGCCGTCATGCGAGCCCGCTCTAAAACAAAGCTCAAGGCATACACAAAAAGCCAAAAAATCAATATCGAAATACCGCAAACCAAAAGCACTGAATACACAAAACCAGGTTCAATGTTAGCGCCTAAAGCTGCTTTAGCATCGCTGCTCTGCAAGTAATCTGAATAATAAAACCAACGGTAATTGAAAGGCCTTCCAAGCAACTCCACAACACGAATGTTTAACAAGGATATTACCATACAAGCAATAACGAGCAAAAAATAGACAGCAAGCGCAGCCTTGGTTATACGCGTGAATCGACGAAGGAATAGGGCGATGCTTAAGAAGATAAGCACCAATAAAAGCACAAACACAAAGTCCTCATACCCAGCAGCAAGCCAAGCTGAAAGGTAGTTTCGAGGATTAAAATACAGTCCCCAGCTAAGACCCGCAATAGTTGCTCTGCTAACAAAAAACAAAGCCCATAAAACCAGCGCAGCAGCAAGGATTACAACAGGGCTTGCTACGTGCCTAAATTGAGCTGCTATTTCCTTGCGTCTAAACCACGCAAAAAGCAGCAAGAGAGCTTGGACTAACACTAGCCAGGGCAGTGCGATATCCAAGATGGACAAAGACGCACTGGGGTGGATGCTTATCGTTGGGCGTATGTGCACATGCTGCTCGCCGGTTACCACCAGATGGTAATCTTTAAGCGGTGCGCGATTCACATCCCATCGATCGAACGGTTTATTAAATGGCGATTTGCTGATCCAAAAAACATAGTCGACCAATGTGCCCTTTGGCAAGCTCAGCGATACTTCAAAAGCATCCCCTACAAGCCGCATCGGACTGTATACAAGCTTCTCTTTTTGATAACTGCCATCGGGCCAAAGCTCGGGTGCCGGCGTTTGCCAGTTTGATATACCCCACACAAGCCAAACCTCTCCAGCTTCTGCGGCTTGGTAATCAATGCGCGCCACTTCATTAGCCGATGCATGCAAGGAGCAGAAAAATATAAAAAGCACGAGTAGTTTTAGGCGCATAGCGTATTATTTTTCGTTAATGATAATGGGAGCAGAGGCTGTTGACACGCGTCCTAACTTGTCGTCGGCATAGAGGTACAGGCGTAGATTCTTCCCTTTTGCGGGCACTGTCAACAAAACTTCGCCCGGGTTTTGTGAAGTCAATGCATCCACAGGCTGCATGTATTCGTCGGCAAGCAAAGACCAAGTAAAATCCGTGTTTTCAGATATTGAAGCAAGCCCTTTTGCCTGAATTAAATAACGCCCGCCACGCCGCATCTTAGGAGGCATTAGTATGGAATAGCTTGGCATAAAGTTGGCTTTATTACCGGTCCAACAGGCTTTTAAGCTATAATAGCTTGGCTTTCGCCTTCCCTTGAAATCAGTGAGGCCAAACCAAGTTTCGCTTCCTTCGTAACGATCGCTCCAGCAATAGGCCACTCCGCCAAGGTTATCCCCGCGGTAAGGAAGAATATATGCAAGCCATTGGCGTTGGTACCAATCGGCTTTTTCCAACTCGCTTTGCTCGTGTAAACGCCCTTCGGCAAGCAGGTTGTAATCCTTGTCCCAATATCCATTCGGACCAAACTCAGAAACAAAATAAGGGCGTTCAGGAGCCATTTTTTGAACGGTTTCGTGCAAATCGGAAATTAATGGTTTATAGTAGGAATTGATACCCACAGCATCCAGCGAAGGAGCGTCAAGGCGAAGCGCGGTAAGCTCTGCACCCAGCTGATACCCCGCGTGCTCCATACAGGTAAACACCGGATGATTAGGATCGAGCTTATGGATTTCTTGCGCCAAGTGCTCAATCATTCGCAGGTAATTTCTGCGAACAACGGTAAGATATGGAGCGCCGAATTGCTGCTTTAAAAGGCCCCATGTTTCATTCCCTAACACCCATCCTAAAACGGCTGGATAATCGCGGTAGCGAAGCACCTGATCAATAACTTGTTTCCTATATTCAAGCAGCTGCAAGGTATCGCAGGCATAGTCCTTTTTCGGGTCAAAATTAAAGCCATAAAGCACTTTCAAATCATACTCTTTGGCGATATTTAAAATATTCCTGTCGTAAAAACCTGGCCCATACCGCCTCAATGTGTTGGCACCCATTTCTTTGATAGCCTTAAAATCGTGCTCCAATTGCTGTCGTGTCAGCGGTGTGTTTCCATCCCGCCAATCATGCGCTGGATTATAAGCCACACCCCGCATGTAGAAAGGCTTTCCATCAACCAATAACGCAAAGCCCTGCGGTGTTTTTTGAAGGTATGGCTGGTTGGTTGGAGGATGCTTTTTTTCTAAAAACAGAGCGGTTGGATAGAGGTAGGGCTTTTGATGCATCGACTGTGCTCGTATGCTCTCCCTAAGCGAATCATAAACGACAGCATTAGTGGCCGATGCCGGAAACAGCAATCCCCCAAGCTCCGCATTGCTATTGACAAAGTCCGTTAGATCAGGAGCTGATTCTTGCGCATTGGGTAAGGCCAGCAGTATCGGTTTTTGAACGCTAGAAAGAGCGACTCGCGCAGCAGCGTATCGGCTCCTAAAAAAAGCAAAAGCCAGGGGTTCCTCGTGGGAGTCGAAACAGCAAGGAGCAATCCAATCCACTACATCATCGCCTGGATAAAAGGCCATGTTAATTGGTAGCGATGGCGCCCAAACCCAAGTGACATTAGATACACCTTGCCGAAGGAAAAAGAGATAGATGTACTGCCATGCCTTTCGATACAAAGCAGGATCCATAGGCGTTTGCGTGCTTGTATTAGTACTATCTAGAGCAAAGGAAAGCATGATAGGATCACCAAAATCAAGAAATGCTTTAGCATACAATCCTAAAAATTCATCTTTTTTGCCGCGCAAAACAGCCGCACAAAAATCACTACAGCGATCACTCGGATGCCAAGTAAAAAAGGGAAGAGAAGCCCTTTTTCGAATGCTATCTAGGCGCTTAGATAGCGCATTTGGCGCTGCGTTATCCTCAAAAGACACAATATCAAAAGGGTTAGCATTTTGTGGATGCATGCCAGGTAGCTGCTGTTTTTGCTGAGTCGAAGACTGAATTCCGATATAGAAACCGCCTCGCTTTGCAAGGGCATTCGTTGTTGGGCTTTGGTCGGAATCGTCTTTTGCTTTATATCCCCAAAAAACCAGCGAAATAAGCAACAGCACAAACATAGAACTATAGCGAAGACCGCGGTGCGTGCGATACCATGTTTCCAGAAGTGGAGTAAGGACGCGCTTCCAAGGAATCTTCGCTTGGATATCACTTCCTAACTGCTGCTGGCTGGATATAACAACGACCGACAAAAGAGCAGCATTCAAAAGTGCAAAGCCAGCCATGCTGAGGCTATACGGACTCCAATCGAGTGACAAGCCATACACAATGGCTGATAAACTAATAAAAACAGCAAGCATATTGGGCACACTAAGCAACCAATGGTTGCGGTGTTCGTCTTGTTTTGGCGTTGGAATATAGGGCACCTTCACACGGAATACAGCATATACGAAACCCAGCAAATAGACCCACCACGTTGCGGTTCGCAACATACCACCAGGCAAGTGAAAACCTTGCTCGTGCGGCTCTAGCAGCCAACGTTGCGAAAATCGTCTAATACCTATTGACAAAGCTAGTAGAGGCAAATAAATCAGCGCCATGCGCCCCATGTCGAGCGACCAAGGCGTGCGCGCCAAAAGCAGCGCTGCCACAGGAATAGACAAATCGATCAACGTTATTAAACCAAAGAGAAAATAAACCGGCAAAAGAAAATAATGCAGTTGCTGGCGCCAGGTAAACTGCTTTCTTAATAAAGGGTAAACCCGAAACAGCAATTCGAAGGTGCCACGCGACCATTTTAGTTGCTGCGCATAGTATGCAGACAAGGACGCAGGTACGAGTCCGCGGGTTAATATCTCGGGCACATACACCGAGGTCCATCCCTTCGCATGCAATTGCATGGCGGTATGCATGTCCTCGGCCAAACCCGGTGCGTGGCCACCTATTGAATCCAAGGCCGCACGACGAAAAGCACAATTGGCGCCTATGGCCTGCACGGTGCCATAGCTGTTCATGCACATCATCATGGGTCCGTAGAAATGATAGGTTTGTTCGGCGGCGCCGCGGGCTACAAGACTTTCCCCTTGATTGCTATACGCTTGTACCGATTGCACAAAACCAACACCGCCATCCTCAAAATAGGGCAATAAACGATCGAGCATGTGAGGAACAGGCTCGTGATCTGGGTCGAGGATCACGCAGACCTCGCCCACAGCCCTTTTCAAAGCATTGTTAATATTGCCTGCTTTAGCGTCCGTCTTTTCGAGTCTAGTAACATGTATTACACCAAGCGACTCACACAGGGACCGCAAAGCAGGATTGTTCGATTCGTCGCACAGGTAGGCTTTGTGTGGATACGTAATCGCCTGAATGGCCCGTAATGTTCGATCAATCATACTGAATGGCTCACCCGAGCAGGCCGTTGTAAACACATCTACGGTCCATGCTTTTTTCAATACCGGTGGAGGCGTGGTGCTCAAATCCCAGTAATGGTACCATTCGTGGAGCATCTTTAAAAGCTTAAAAAGCAAAGCAAGCGTTAGCAGAACCCACAAAGGAGCAAAGCCGATATGCGCTGGCTTAAAGAACCAGATCAAAAAAAAGAGCATCCAACATAGCCCGCAAAAAATCAACAGGCGCATGGTGAATTGCTCCAAACGCGTTGGTGGTTTTACTGCTACACAAATTTCCTTCTTGCGCATTCGGCTCTCGAATTGGTCGGCCAATGATACCCTGCATTTGAGCGCATTAAACAGGGTATTCGATTAAACCCGATAATTAGCGCTTGAAAAAAGCACAAAAGATTTTAGCTAATAGCCAATAAATGATGCAAAGCCGGAAGTCTATAATGTAATTTAAATCACACAATTATGACGCATTATTGCTCTTCTTTACAAACATTAGCGAAAAGACTTATGAATAATAAAACAATCCTTGTAATCGAAGAAAACCTAGCTTTACTCGACAACACACGGGAACTTTTAGAACTTCATGGCTATTCAACGGCTATCGCCTCGTTTTGTCAAGAAGGTCTTTCCGTTCTTGAAAAAATGCGGCCTGGCCTTATCCTGTGTGACATGCGCAGACCTCAACTAGATGATTTCTCCATTTTAAAACATGTCAAAAGCACTCCCGAATATAGAGCGATCCCTTTTCTTATTTTTTCAGGGCATTCCGAAAAAAAAGACATACAAGAAGCGATTGCTTTGGGAGCCGACGACTATTTGGTTATGCCTTTTGAAATGCGCGACCTTCTTAAAATGGTCCGCCATCACATGAAGAGCGCGCAAAAAGAAGCAGCCAATAAGCAACATAAAAATTGCTTTGCCTAAGACAGCATCACTGCTTTTTAATGTTGATATACCACAAACGTTTGGCGGCTTGGCGCCGGCGGGGTGGGCGAGGTGTTTCTTAAATAGTTCAACAAATATAAAACAATTCATGTGATTTTCAAACAGCAGAAAGCCCCCGCTGTAGCCAAGGCGCTGTTAGCGGTGGTGCGCTTTAAGCTTCGGTAGCCCGACTTCCTTCAGAATACGATTCGCCTCTTTTAACTTCTCTGGAAAAAGAATCTTTTTTGCATACTTGTCTAAATCTTTATTGATTTTGACAATAGGCGTCTTTGATTTATTGAGTTGTTTTATTGTGACTGTCATAATTAAAAAGTACTATTTTTTTCTGATTATTAAAAAGGCTTCATATTCAGAATGCTTTCGAAACTCGTGCCATTGATTGTCGATTAGTCCAAAGATATGAAAGTCCTTCCTGCTTTCAAGTAAATCATTTGTGATTCCAATTCTATAAAGCCTAGTACGAACATTGGTACTGCCTTTCGCATAAATCATCGCGTCTTTGTACTTGTCTGTAAATGCATACACAGTTGAGGCTACCGTAGCTAATATTTTTTGACTGTCACCATTATTTGTAATGACGATGTCGTCTATTTCACCGGTCCTTTCGTCCTTGTCACCAAATCCAAGGTTGTAATAGTTGTTCAAATTTGTCTCCGCATACTGAACAACTTTTTTGATCCTTCCTTTAGGCCCAATACTTGTAAATTCAAGCAGGAGTAATTTTCTATCTGATTCGAGTTGGTATTTTTCAAATTTCATTTCATGGCAAATCTAAGAAATTATTGTAATGAATTCTCATGCGGGTACTCGCAGCCACAAACTACCTGATAAGCTCCACAAAGCCATTAAATCGATGTTTTTCGCCATAATAATCGAGCGCATCGATGGTGTAGAAATAAGTTCCCGGCGAAACCTCAACTCCCGTGCTTGTTTTACCATCCCATCCCGAAGCAACAAAATCAACAGTGCTCATACGTCTGCCCCAGCGGTTGAAAATCTGCCCGGTCATACTCACAAAACCCATGGAATTGATTACAAAAAGCTCGTTGAGGCCATCGGCGTTTGGGGTGAAAATATTGGGGATAAAAGCGTACACATGCTGATCCAAATGGATGAATTCATAGAATGCAGTGTCGCGGCATCCATTGTTTGAGATAGCATAGAGCACCACGCGGTATGTGCCCGAATCGGTATACAAATGATTTGGCGAAAAGAGCGAGTCGCTGATGCCATCGCCAAAATCCCATCGGTAATATGCTGCTGCTTGGGAGTTGTTTGTAAAGTCAATAAAAGCAGGTGCTGTACCTTCTATGGGCCCAACGGTGAAGTCCGCCTGCAGTTGGTTTTCGACATCCACAATGACGGTATCTCGATCGGTGCATCCATTTGCATCGGTAACCAGCAGTTCATAAGCAGTAATATTAGCAGGACCGGCTATAACCTCCTGACTCGTCGTGCTGCTCAACCCTGCAGCTGGGCTCCAAGCATAGGAAACACCTCCGCTACCCTTTAAAACAGCTTGTGCGCCTGGGCAAACCACATTGTCGGGACCAGCAGCAGCAATAGCGGCAGGGTGAACCAAGAATGCAACAGAATCTGTCGATATACAAGCGTTGGCATCGACTACCGTAACCGTATAGGTTACAGAAGCTACTGGAGATGCAACAGTCGAAGGACTGGTGTTGCTACTTAATGAGACGATTGGCAACCAACTGTAAGTTTGCCCCCCGCTTGCATTCAGCACTACCGACTCGCCAGCACAAATAGTAGTATCGTTGGATAGAAGCACTGTCGGAAGCGGGTTTATGGTAACTTTTATAGAATCCAAGGAAGAGCACGAAGTGGCGGGATATGAACCGATAAGATAGTAGCTTGTCGTTTGAGCAGGCTGAATCACAGGCGTAGCTTGATCAGTGGCCAAGCTTGATGGTATGGAGGTCCAGCCGTAAACTATGCCGGCAGTAGAATCCGAACCGAGTGTGAATGTACCGCCAATACAAAAGGTTGTATCTGTTCCGGCATAAATTATAGGTCGATCGTTCACATTAACCTTCACCGAATCGACTTGATAACAACCGGTGGCTAGTATGGTTTGATGGAGGATAAACAACGTACTATCGGCAGGCGTTACTAGCGAATCGGATGTGCTTGCGTTAAAGCCAGCCGGCACGGAGGACCAGGCATAACTGTTTCCCGAAATAGAATCTGTTCCTAGTAAAACACTGATGCCTGCGCAAATAACAGTATCTGTACCTGCAACACTTGTTGGTAATGGATTGACCGCAATACGCATGGTGTCGCGCGCGGTGCAGCCCGTGGCATCGATTGTTTGCAAAAGCACAAAAGCGGTTGAATCACTAGGAGAAACCAGGGTGTCGGCAAGCGACGCCGAGAAGCCTGCTGGCACCGATGTCCAACTGTAGCTATTGCCAAGCAAAGCAGGAGAGCCAAGAAGTGCGAGCTGCTGAAAACAAAGCACGGTATCTGAGCCCGCATTAATAGCTGGCAAGGGGTTCACCGCAACTCGAATCGTGTCTTTATCCGAACAGCCTGTTGCTATGCTGGTTTGTACAAGAAGGTAGCTTGTTGAATCGGAAGGCGAAACCGTTGGCGTTGCTTGATTTGAAGAAAAAACGCCGTTTATATCCGTCCAGCTATAATTGTGGCCAAGCACGGAATCTGCGCCAAGCAAGACGGGCTGTCCAATGCAAACAGCGGTATCGTTTCCAGCAAAAACAGGCGTTGGGAGCGGATTAACTTGAACAATGACGGTATCGCGGCCATGACAGGTGTCGTTGGTAACAAAAACCACGTAGGTGGTAAATACGGTTGGATAAACTTGCGGATTACCAAGCAAGGAGTCGTTTACACTTAAGCCCGGATTCCATAAAAACGTGGATCCACTAGGCGCTGTTGGCGCAGTGCCAAGCATGACGGTATCACCAAAACAAATTACTTGGTCAGGACCCGCATTAACAGGCACAGCCGCATTCACGGCTACCTGGACTGTGTCGCTGTTTACACAGCTGTGGATATTGGTAAAAGAAACAATAAAATCGGTTGTATCCGATGGACTTACCATCACATTAGAAGCGGTTGGATTGCTTGTAAGGATAGCTGGAGACCAGGAAAAAGATCCTGTACCCGCGATGCTTAGTTGTATACTATCACCCGGACAAATCCATACATCCTGACCGATGTTAACAACAGGGATGGCATGCACAAAGACGACCATGCTGTCGCTTGCTTGACAACCGTGCACATCGGTAACAAGAACAGAAAAGGTTGTTGTGTCTAGCGGTGTTGCAAGCGGATTAGCCACCGCCGATGCATTAAGCGGAGATGCCGGCGACCATTGATACGCTACACCGCCTGTCGCAACCAATTGAGCAGCGTTTCCCATACAGATTGAATCGTCAAGCCCTGCATTTGCAGGGGGGAGCGCATACACTTGAACATTTACGGTATCTGTATTCACGCATGCATTCGCATCTGTTCCGGCAAGGATATAATCCTGCGTAAGTGCGGTTGTTACGAGGATATTTGCATCCGTTGTGCTACCCAATCCAAGCGCAGGAGTCCAGAGATAGCTGATTGCACCTGTGGCATGCAGACTGTCGGAAGCCCCGATGCAGTAAGCGATATCACTACCGGCAGCAACTGGCGGCAAGGCATTGATAGCAACATGCACTTGGCGGTTGGTAACACATGCGTTAACATCGGTGATACTAACGGTATAGGTTGTAGTGGATGCTGGCGAGGCAGACGGGTTGGCGATGTTTGTTGCAGACAAGCCCGCAGCAGGCAACCAAGCGTAAGAGGCACCGCCTGTAACCGACAAGGTAGCGGAAGCTCCAAGACAGAGCGTTGTATCATTCCCGGCGGTTGGCTGCGGAAAAAAAGCGATGGTTAAAGAATCTGTTTTGGAACAACCGTTAACATCCGTAACGAGAACCGAATAGGTTTGCGTGGCACTCGGACTTGCTATCGGGTTATAGATGCCGGTAGCGCTGAGATTTGTTGCTGGCGACCATGCATACGTTACGCCTCCACTAGCAGCTAGGGTAGTAGAAGCCCCTACACAGATACTCAAACTAGGCCCTGCATCAGCGCTTGGCAGCGCATTTACAACAACCATAACGGTGTCTGTATTAACACAGGAATTAAGGCCGACTCCTGTAAGAATATACTGCTGATTACCTGCGATGTTTACCTGCGTATTAGCAGCAGTAACGCTACTAAGGCCTGTTGCAGGAGTCCAGAGATAGCTGATTGCACCTGTGGCATGCAGGCTGTCGGAAGCCCCGATGCAGTAAGCGATATCACTACCTGCAGCAACTGGCGGCAAGGCATTGATAGCAACATGCACTTGACGGTTGGTAACACATGCGTTAACATCGGTAATACTAACGGTATAGGTTGTAGTGGATGCAGGCGAGGCAGACGGGTTGGCGATGTTTGTTGCAGACAAGCCCGCAGCAGGCGACCAAGCGTAAGAAGCACCGCCCGTAACCGACAAGGTAGCGGAAGCCCCAAGACAGAGCGTTGTATCATTCCCGGCGGTTGGCAAGCTAAAAAAGGCAACATGCACAGAGTCGACATTGACGCACCCATGCAAATCGGTTGCAGTAACTGTATAGGTTTGCGTAACACTTGGTGCTGCAATTGGATTGGCGATAAACGCATCATTAAGCGATGCGCCTGGCATCCAAGCATAACTCACGCCGCCAGTAGCAAGCAGGTTTGCATTTCCGCCTACACAGATGCTTTGGTTATTGCCAGCATCCACTGTGGGCAGGGCATTTACGGCCACGTGAACCGTATCGAGCTTAGAGCAGCCACCGCTAGTTATTAAGACATGGTAATCCGTTGTAGAAGAAGCGGATGCGGTGGGCGTGGCTGTGTTTGTAGCGCTCAAGCCATTAGCGGGGCTCCAAAGATAAGAGGTGCCGCCACTTGCAGCCAAGTTAACCGAGCCGCCAATACAAAAAGAAGTGTCGTTTCCGGCAGTGGCCGCTGTAAGACTTGTCACTTGCACAACATGCGAAACACTATCTAAACACCCGCCGGCTGAACGGATTAATAGCGTTGCTGTATAGCTTCCAAGGGCGGTATAAACATGGAAGGGATTAAGGGCAGTGGAGGTATCTCCATCACCAAAATGCCACAATCGAGAAGCCACCAAGCTAGTAGGCGCGGTGGAACTATCGTGAAAGAAAACGGTGTCGCCGAGACAGACATTGTTATAGGTGAAACCCGCAATTGGTGAGGGCACAATGGTAAGAACAACAGCGCTCGAATCGAAGGCGCTACAGCTGTTGTTGACAGGCCTTTCGGTAAGCAACGAAACCGTAAATACACCCGTGCTGAGATAGGTATGCGTTGGGCTTTGCAAGGAAGACGTGTCGCCATCACCAAAATACCAAAGCCAGGAATTTGGGGTATAGTCGGTTACAGCATTGAAGTTTACTTGCGAACCCACGCAGGAGCTCGATATATTTCCCACTCCATTGCTACTCAATGATATGTATTGCTCTAGGCTTTTCACATTTGCGCCTGCCGAGTAGCCATACGATTCGAAGCTACCAAATCCGTAGGCGATTGCATTAAAACCGCTGTCGGCCCTAAGGGTATGGTTTCCAGAAGTTACGGTGTTTCTAGAATAGGAATAAACGGAGTTAAAAGGAGCAATTGTGAAAGGCGTATGGTTTCCATCAAGCCTGAAAAGGGCGGTGTCCGCTGACTTCATGATAACGTTGATGTATTCACCGGTGATATTAACCCAGGGCGAGGAATACAAAGTAATCGTGTCCAAGGTTTGCTCCACCGGGTTCAAAATAGTCATCGAAGGGTCGCCGGCGGTAACGCCATCGCAATTCTGCGAGCGTTGATATTGAGCCAATGTAATCGGATGTGTTGCCGAGAAAAAGTTAGACACAGAAGAAAGGGTGTCGTGAAATTGACCGGCGTTTAAGTTCCAAGTAACGCTATTATTGAAGGTGACCACGGTGCCATCGGTGCCGGCCATAACGCGGTAATAATCACCTGTGCGGGTAAGAAAAGGAGCTGTTACAAAATTGCTTCCCCAGGCATTTTTAGGATACAACTGCTGATACAAATTATCCCCGGAAGACGCGGTGGCGCAACCAAGATAAGCATAGGAGTTACCAGAAAAAACAGCGATCCGTTTACATCCTGTGGTGCTTGGGCTGATGGATCTGATATAGCTGCCCGTAAGATCGGCTGTTGCGCGCACTTGGTATACTTGACCTTGATTAAGCTGGATGGAGAATGCCGCACCAGCAACATGACCTCCGGTAGTCGTTGCCTTGGGTGTAATCTCGATAGTGGTGCTGTCTTCCACGGCGGCAATGATAAATTCCGAATTGCGCGTTGGGCCGGTAGGATTTTGCGTGTAACTCATCGCATAATACTCCTTACCAAGCGTAGGAACGGGAAGAACCAAAGAGGCATCAGAACGCGTACCAAAGTGGATATGGGAATAGGCCACAACCGGCAAAACAGACTGAATCCGAATCCCCTTATTCTCAATTGCCTCGCTGCTGTTTACATACGCCGTTGCATTCGGCACAGCTACAATCGTGGTTGTATTTGCTATCACCGTGAAAGCCGTGCTCCAGCCCGCTAGCGGAACAGATACTGTGCCTGTTGTATTCACATCCGATGTGATATACAGACTCATTTCGGTAGAGGTGGTATTGTCATGCCCCATAAAGGCGAGCCAAAATTCGGTGCCTTTGTTGCTTGTCTCCTGTGCAATGGATGAATAGCCTGAGAAGACAAGCAAGAGCACCAGGAGAATCCCGGGTATGTTTTTAATCCAATACGACTTCATTTAAAGTAAAAATACGGCTTTTAGAAATACCCAAGAAGAAAAGCAATAACGAGGGCGATAATGAGCTAAAAAGCCCGCGTTAAACCAATTCGAAAACGAATGCCTGGGTTGTTTTGCATACCGTTCATGTTGCACAAAACGGGATAACCGACATTCATTGGGAGAGACCACTTACCGAAAGAAGTGGATACCCCACCAGCAATATAGCCAACGTAATAGCCCGAATCATCATCCTTGGTATCGTCTTCTACAAGCTTATCCAACCATTCGCCCAAATAGGCAATGTGAAGTACAACGGAAGGCTTTGCTTTTTCTTTCAAGGAGTCTGTATTACACGAACTTGGCTCGCCAAATGCTTGGTAGCTTATTCCTAAACTTTGGAGAGAGCTGCTCCCATAATTGTTATGCTGGAAGCCGTTTGTTGTTTTTTTAAAAACACCCGCACCGCTGAAAGCTAGGCGATCGTGCTTCCATCCAAAAGAAATACCTAGGACCGGATCAAAGGAGCCTGAGCCAATCACCGATGTCGATTGTTCGAAACTAGCCGCTTTTTGAATACCAACAGGCAACTCAATCCCTCCGTTTAAAACCACATTTAAGCGAGCTTGAGAAAACAATCTCCATTGACCATTGAGCTGCATATCCCCAAGTCCGCGATCGTTGCCTAGCGCTGTTTTTATAAACAAATAGGGCTGCTGCACAGAAACAGCAAAGCGATCGCTTATGCCGTATCGCAATGCAAGACTACTGATAAACATGCTTTGCAAAGTTGTTTCCGACATAACCATAGCATGACTCATGAGTCCTTCTTGAACCGATCGATAATCTAGCGCAGCATCTACAATAAACTGCCGCTTCATGGGCGTACTAAAAATCATAGACGGGTCGCCTGAAGCACCCATTCCAGCACCGGCACAACAAGCACACTGCGCCATTGATGAAGTTGATAGCAATATAAAAAAAGATACAAGGCCGAGGCTAAGTAGTAGTCTTTTAGGAAACCAAGTGATTCTTGATACATACTTTTTTGTTTCCATAGCTCGTTGATTTTAATAGAATCTATACTCAGATTCTTGGATTTTGACGCTCTTTTGCTGCAAATCCCTTGCAAAAGTACATCAAATCTGTTGAAATAATGTATATCTTTACACCCCCTCTAAAATGAAGTATTTCTCCCTCACACTTTTCTTGTTCTTGCAACTTGCTATCGGGCAAGGCCAAACAAAATCGGCCCCCGACAGCTTGGATAACGATCCTATTGTAGCCATGCTTGACAGCTTGGTTAGCCTGAATTTTTTGTCGAAAGTGAACTTTTCGGAACAACGCAACGATTGTAACCTGCCGCACGAATGCAAGCAATTCAGCGATTATGAATACAAGACGAAGCTAAAGAAACTCAATTCCCCTATCCCGCTCGATTACAATGAATATGTTCGCAATTACATCGAGCTGTATGCCAACCGCCGCCCCGTTTTAACCTCACGCGTGCTTGGCCTTTCGCAGTTATACTTTCCGATGTTCGAACAGGTGTTCGACCAACAACAACTTCCTCTCGAGTTTAAATACCTTGCTATTGTAGAATCGGCTCTAAACCCGATTGCTGTTTCGCCTGCAGGGGCAACAGGCATTTGGCAGTTTATGTATCAGACTGGCAAAATGTACGACCTAAAGGTAAACTCGATGATCGACGAGCGTCGCGATCCATACAAATCAACACAGGCAGCCTGCAAGTATTTCAAAGACATGTATGAAATCTACCAAGATTGGCTGTTGGTAATTGCTGCTTATAATTGCGGAGCGCGCAATGTTAACAAAGCTATTCTTCGTTCAGGTGGCAAGACCAATTTTTGGCAAATAAAAAAATACCTGCCAAAAGAGACGCAGGGTTACGTGCCGGCGTTTATTGCCGTAAGCTATGTGATGAACTATTATGCCGACTACAACATAACGGTTACGCCACCTGCAATTACCTTTTTCGAAACAGATACGATTGCAATTACGCAACATGTTAGCTTTGAAAGCATCTCTTCAGCGCTTAATATCCCTTTGCAACAACTGCACTATTTGAATCCGGTTTACAAAGGCAATTTTATTCCAGTAAACGAAGACAGCAAATTCCTGACGCTTCCTTCCAATAAAATTTCCGCATTTATCACCAACAGCGACAAGATTTACGGCATGGCCGATTCCGAAGCCGAAAAATCCGGCTTAAAATACCAGTACACAACCGTTGAAAAGAAAAAGACCTATGTGGTTCGAAAAGGCGAGACGCTAACCACCGTTGCTCGGAAAAACGACTGCATGGCAACCGACATCAAACAGTGGAACAAGCTGAAGAAGAACGCTGTGTATCCAGGCCAAAAGCTCACGATTTATGTAACGGAGGTTCAAAAAACTTTGGTCGCATCAACTATTCCATCACCAAACGACAGTATAAATCCTGCAGCGCCTGACACTACCAGCACAATAGCTATTGCAGTGATCAGCGAACCTAAAATGGCGCTTTACGAGGTGCAGAAAAACGATACGCTTTACTCCATCTCTCGCAAATATCCCAAAATGACGATCGAGCAACTGAAGGACCTCAATAAAGAGGTTTTAGGCGGGAACCCAAACATTCTTAGGCCGGGTAGTAAGTTAAAAGTAATAGCAGGCAGTTAATCTATTGATTGATTCTGCCTTTCAGCAACTTCTTAGTCAATTGACCTGCTGGCAGCCATGCTGCTAAGAGTCCTATAAAAAGGACCGTAACAAGCACATACACAAAATCCAAGCCCTGCATGTGCACGGGATAGGCATCAATCACAAAGGAGCCGCTTCCTTGCAGTTTTATTATTCCGAAACGCTGCTGAAGCAAGCAAATCAAAAAGCCAGCTAACAGACCAGCAAGGGCGCCTATTAAAGAGATCAGGGATCCTTCCAATAAAAATATACGGCGCACCAAAGGAACATCTGCACCCAGGGCATGTAGAATTGCAATGTCCTTCTTTTTCTCAATAATCAACATGGTTAAGGAGCCAACGATATTGAATGTTGCAATAAGCAGTATAAACGAGAGAATAAGAAACACAGCCCACTTTTCCGACTTCATAATTTTGTACAGCAATTCGTGTTGCTGAAAGCGATTTTGAACTACAAATCCAGGCCCTACAAGCTTCTCAACTTCCTTTTGAACAACCTCCATATCGGCATCCTGGCTTAATCCTATTTCTATGGCGGATACTTCTTTTTCGTATTGGTAAAGCGCTCTTGCAAAACGAATTGGCACCAAAACATACTTGGAATCGAAGTCTTGTTGAATGGAAAATACGCCAGCTGGCACGATTGATTTTCGTATAAACGCATCCTCCGGATTCAGCTCCATCTGCCTGCCTCGTTTAGGCACAAATACAGAAATACTGCTGAAAAGGTCGTCTAAATTAACCGATAGAAAATAACGAACACCCTGCCCGATCACTGCAAAATCCGTGTCGCCCTTCTGTAAAAGCATCTCCCCGTCGGTAATCTGGTCCTGCAGTGGCTTCATTACGGTGAACACGCTATCGACCCCTTTTATAGTTGCTATATACTGCTTGTCGCGGTATTTCAACAAGGCGTTATCCTCTAGCGTTTCTGAATAAAAACGAACGCCAGGTATATGAAGAATACGGCTTTTAGGAAGCTGTTCAGGAAGAAATGTTTTGCCCTGCTGAGCCGTTATTTTGATGTTGGGGTCAAAAGAGTTGTAAAGCGAAACAACGAGTCCTTCAAAACCATTGAAAACAGATAGAACAATAATGAGCGCAGCTGTACCAACAGCTACTCCGATTACGGAGATGCCAGAAATGATGTTTATAAAATTGGTTGATTTTTTGGATGCAAAATAGCGACGTGCAATAAAAAAAGAGAGGTTCATTTTTTATGCCGTTTAGATGGACGCTATCCCGCTTTTTATTTCCAAGCCCTCACAATCAAACCTGTTCCTGTAGCGTGATGCGAGGTTGAATCGAGATAATTTAACAGGTAGCAGAAAGGAAAGGTAAGGAGGTAATAAAAAGGCAACAGAATAAAAAACGCCTTCGTTACACCCAAAGCCTTGATAGGGTATTTCATGGATAACTTCCAAGAAATTTTACCCGGCGCACCGTAGGCATATTGAGCTTCTACTTTAGAAAAGCCCGAACGGCGCAGCTTATCTTCAATCTCTTGGATGTTGTAACCGTTTCTAACATGCTCGCCAATAAACGATTCTTCGTGCTCATCACCAGCATCCGAGCCACCTTGGTCGGAAGGGGTAGAGATAAGCAGCATGCCTCCTTTCTTCAAAGATTGGTGGATGTTTCGAAACACCAATTCGTCTTCTAAAATATGCTCCATTACATCCACCGACAGAGCAAAATCAAAGGACTCTTTACGCACAAAGGAGGTAAGGTCAGCGATCTCAAATTTAACATTCTTGGCATCGAGCTTATTGAAAAACTGGGTGCAATCAGCCACCTGCTCTTCTTTAACATCGACCGCTAAGATATTCCAATCCGGCTGCAACCGATGCAAGAAATAGCTGTATTGTCCAAAGCCCATTCCTGCATCTAGGATTTGTGCGTTAGCAGGTGCTTTGCGCTTCCAGTCGCGAACCTCGCGGTGTATGTGCCAGGTACGGAGCAGCAACAAATCAAGCAACCGATAAAATGTCTTGCGCCAAAACGGAGAGCGGTTGAAAAAGCCGCCAAGGGTGTTTTTTATTGGATCGTAATTCATGTCAACAGATGGTTAATAGACTAGCCTTTGCAAAGCGCAAAGATATAAAAGAAGGGCATTAGGAATTCGAAGTGTCCTTGCCAACATTCGCTTCTTTAAGCAGGCGCTCAATTTTCTCGGCGTAGTCCAAGGAATCATCGAGAAAAAACACAAGCTGAGGAATGTGGCGCACCTGCTGTTTAATGCGTAAACCGAGCAAACCGCGAATCTTGTGCGTTGCCTCGTTGATTTCGTCCACCGCCTTCTCGCGATCAGGCACAGCCAAAATACTTAGATAAACGCGTGCAATGGACAGATCGGGGGTGGCTTTTACATTCGTGATGGTCACAAACGCTTTCCCATAAATGGATGGGCCGTCGTGAAGAAATAGCTGACTTAACTCTTTCTGTATCAGTCTTGCAAATTTTTGCTGCCGGGTGGATTCCATGCCGCAAAGGTACGAAAAATACGCACCTTTTAAGAATGCGGCTCTTCGACCAAATCGAGCAGTATTGCATGTGTGATGTCGAGCAAAGCACTACATTTGCGGCATGAACAAACTGACCAAGATCTTCTCCTACCTGAAAGGGTATTGGAAATACGGGGTTCTCAACATCGTGTTCAACATGCTTTCGGTGGTGTTTTCCTTGTTCTCCCTAACCATGTTGGCACCCTTTCTCAATTTGTTGTTTTTGAAAAACGACAACGAGTACCATGAGCAATTGGCCAAAGGCGTGCCCGAAGTTAAAATGTCGGTGCAGTCGCTTATCGACAATTTCAATTACTACCTCACCAACATGGTGGTGACACAAGGGAAAATGCAGGCGCTTATTTTAATCTGTATAATTGTTGTTACGGTTATTTTCCTCAAAAATATTTTTCGATACGCGGCGCTCTATTACATTTCACCCATTCGTAACGGGGTCGTAAAAGACTTACGCAACGCCATATACAGCAAGGTTTTACGACTTCCATTATCCTATTACAACGAAGAAAAAAAAGGCGATATCCTTTCGCGCATGACCAACGACGTGATGGATATCGAATGGTCGGTGATGCAAAGTTTAGAAATGTTTTTTCGCGACCCTTTAAACATCATTGCCTTTTTAGGAACCCTGATTTTTCTTAGTCCTCAGCTCACGCTGCTTGTTTTAATTTTGCTGCCTGTAACAGGACTCATCATTGGCAAGGTGGGCAAAAGCTTGAAGCGCACTTCGTTCAAAGGCAAAGAAAGCATGGGCGTGCTGCTGTCGCTCATGGAAGAAACACTAAGCGGGCTTCGCATCATCACGGCATTTAACGGTCAGGAGAAGGCCGAGGAGAAATTTTATGCCGAAAACGAACGTTACAATGTATTATCCATTCGTGCTTATCGCAAAGCAGATTTGGCATCGCCTATCAGCGAATTCCTAGGCGTAGCTGTATTGGTCATCATCATGTATTTTGGCGGCCAATTGGTGTTGGGAGAAAAAGCATCCTTAACCGGCGCGGTGTTTATAACCTATATTGCGATCTTCTCCCAGTTGATTCCTCCTGTAAAATCAGTCACTGTAGCCTATTACAACATCATGAAAGGCCTTGCATCCGGCGAGCGCATCAACAAGATACTGCAGGCCGATCTAAGCATCATCGAAAACCCAAACCCAAGTCCTTTGGATGGGTTTAAGTATAAGATTGAATACAAAAATGTGACGTTCAGCTACAGCAATGGCGTGGAGGTGCTTTCGGGTATTAATTTAGCGATTAAAAAAGGAAAAACCATCGCCTTGGTTGGCCAATCGGGAGCTGGAAAATCAACCTTGGCCGACCTGCTGCCGCGCTTTTATGATTGCACAGCGGGCGCTATCTTGATTGACGGACTGCCAATAAAAGACATCGGCCTTAAGAACCTGCGCCAACAAATGGGCATCGTTACCCAAGAATCCATTTTATTCAACGACACTGTTTTTGGCAACATCGCCTTCGGCATGGAAAACGCCACAGAAGAAGCTGTTATTCGCGCCGCTAAAGTGGCCAATGCGCACGACTTTATCATGCAGATGGAACAGGGGTACCAAACCAACATCGGCGACCGCGGCGGTAAGCTTTCCGGAGGACAGCGTCAACGCTTAAGCATCGCTAGAGCGGTGTTGAAAAACCCACCTATTTTAATTCTTGACGAAGCCACATCCGCCCTCGACATTGAGTCGGAACGACTTGTTCAAGACGCCCTCAACAAGCTTTTAGAAAATCGCACTTCGCTAGTGATAGCGCACCGTTTATCCACTATACAGCATGCCGACGAGATCATCGTTATGCATCAAGGAAAGATCGCGGAACGCGGCAAACATGCGGAGCTACATGCAGCCAATGGCGTGTATCGAAAACTTTGTGACATGCAATCTTTCAGTTGAAATAAAAAGATATATCTTTGATTCACCATACCATTGCATGAACAAGACATTATTTCTTCTGTTTTTTATCCTAATTGGAGGTCTATCTAAGGCCCAGGAGATTCCTAATGGCGGTTTTGAATCCTGGTCGGGCACACCCGAAGAGCCAGCTTCTTGGGGCACCTTGAGCTTTTCTATTCCTTTGCTAGGTGATTTTGCCAGTGCAAGCAAGTCCACCGATAGTCATACCGGCGATTTTGCTTTGGCCTTAGAATCCATCAACATTCCATTGATTAACCTAGCGATACCTGGCGCAGCAGCAACCGGAACGCTCAACCAGCTGACTTTTCAGAGCAGCGGTGGTTTTCCTTTTACACTCCGCCCCAATGCCATCAAAGGGTATTACAAGTACCAACCGGTAGGCGCCGACACGGCCAGCGTGGAAGCGATTCTCACCCGATGGAACACCGACCTTGGCAAACGCGATACTGTGGGTTATGGCAAAAAGATTTTCCGCGACGCCATCGGCAGCTACAAACTATTTAGCGTGCCTCTTGTGTTGGATGCAACAGCTAGTCCAGACACGGCGCGCATCACGGTGTATTCAAGCTCGCAATCAAATCCAACAGCAGGCAGCAAGTTGTTTTTAGACGATTTAGAATTCTTCACTACGACAGCGGGAATAGAGGAGCAAGCAGCAAGTGCAATCAGCGTATATCCAAACCCAGCAGCCAATCTCTTGCATGTTGTTGGAGACGAACTGACAACGCTTCACAGCATCCGCATCACCAACTTGCTTGGACAATGCGTGTTAAAAACCACTGCAAATACCGGCGATTGTGTTTGCGATATTCATCGATTACCAGACGGATTGTATTTTTGTCATGTAATCAACCCGCAAGGACTTGTTCAAAAAAGCTTGAAATTCATTATTAAAAACTAATTCATATCACCATCATGAAAAAAATCATTACTACTATCAGTTTAGCGATTCTTGGCTTCGGCGCATTTGCGCAAGGCGTAATTCCAAACGGCGGCTTCACAACATGGACAGGCGTTGCGGCATCAGGCTTTGAAAAGTGTGCCAACTGGAAGCTCTCCAACGACACCATCAATAACCTGCTTGGGCAGGCAGGAAACGTATACGAGAACAATTCAAACGGATCGTTCTTCATCACGTCTCCATCGCTGCAAGTGTTCAGCAAATCGTACACTCCACTTACCACAGCGGTTAAAGTTCCAGGTGTTGCCGTTTCTGGAGCCAACTCCACCATCACCATCAACCCGGTGACCAATGCGTTCTCATTCAGCGGTGGATACCCCTTCACCGATCGCCCAGATAGTTTGAAAGGCTTCTTTGGATACACGGCTGGCGCAGGTACAGACACAGCAGCAATTTCTGTTGTGCTCTCTAAATGGAACACCACTTTAAACAAGCGCGACACCATCGCTATCGCGGTTCGCAAAATCCGCACCTCTGCAGCTTTTGCAGCTTTCGCCGACACCCTGCACTACTTCACAGCAACACCTCCCGATACCTGTATGATTGTGATAATGTCGAGCACATCATTCCCGGCTATTGACCTTACTAGCATGTTGTATGTAGATGATTTAAGCTTTGCAGGCATAGACAACACCACCTTCCCTTCACCAAGCGGCATGGCTGTGAGTGCTGTAAAAACAAGTCTTTCTTTATTTCCAAACCCAGCCGGAAACAGCATTACCATCCAAAGCAATGCAGCTATGGGCAATCGTGTTGTATTCATGAACATGCTCGGACAAGCTGTTAAAACGGTTGTTCTTACAAGCAAAGAGCAGCGCGTTGATGTTTCAGACATGCAGAATGGCGTTTATCTTTATCAACTTATAAGCCAAGAAGGTGTTAAAGAAACGACTGGCCGTATCGTTATAAACAAGTAATTCAAGCCATTCCATCAAAAGGAATTGAAAACCATGAAAAAAGCACTCTTTCTAAGCAGCTTATTCGTTTTGTTAGGAGCCTTTGGCTTCAGCCAAAACATCCCCAACCCAGGCTTTGAAAACTGGACCACCGCGAGCTTCGGCTACGATGATCCAGATGGCTGGGTGACACTGAACATCCTTTCATCCCCCTTGCTAGGTGGTAGCCCGCTTTCTGTCTCTCAGGGAACAGGCCCTAATGCACACGCAGGAACCTATGGCGCTGTGGTGGAAACCATTGAAGCAAACAACCCGCCTATCACGCTGCCGTCCGACACGCTTGGCATTCTCGCTATTGGCACAATGACCTCTAACAACGTCATCTTCGGCACCAACTACAACGGACGCCCAGACACGCTTTATTTTTATTTCAAAAGCGATCCAATGCCTGGCGACACCTCTGGTGGCTTCGTTACGCTAACCCGCACTTTAAATGGCAACCAAATAACTGTAGCTAGTGGATTTTGGCTGGTAGATTCAACCACTGTAGACTATACCCTGCAGGCCATTCCTTTGACCTACCAATCATCGGAAGTGCCAGACACGCTTCAAATCTTTTTCTCTCCTAGCTCTGCAACCATTGCTATTCCAGGAAGCCAGCTGACTATCGACGATGTGTATTTCAACAACACCCTGCCAACGGTTTCACAAGCCGAAACGATGGCTTTGGACTATGTAGCCGGTCCATCAAGCGTGGCCGTAGCTGTATCTGATAGCGTGTTGCCTTGGAATGATGCAACCACACTCAGCAGTGCTAAAGTTTGGATTAGCGACAACTACCAAAGCGGCGAAGATGTGCTTGTTTACGCCACTATTGGAGGCATCACTGGCACGTTCGATGCAGCTACAGGAATTCTTTCATTGAGCGGAAACGCCAGTATAAACAGCTACCGAAGCGCCTTGCGTGCCGTGGGTTACAAAAACAACTCGGCCAACCCAAACACGTCGATCCGCACGGTGAGTTATTCCATTGCAGATGGAGCAGACCAAAGCAATATCAACAGTCGCGATATCGCTGTTATAAGCACCGTTGGTACAAGCACGATTGCAGCAACAAATGTCAATTTGGCCCTTTTCCCGAATCCAGCACACCATTTTTTGACGGTACGCAGCAGCGCCTCCACAGCAAACCAATTGATTGTGCTTGACCTGCTCGGCAACACGATGATGCGTCAAACCTATACTGGTGTTGACAACATGCTGGATATCCAAAGTCTTTCACCGGGACTTTATCTGCTAGAAATGACCGATATAAACGGCGGAATCATCAGCACAAAAAAATTCTCGATTGTTAAATAAGTATTTATTCGTAATTTTGTTTTTTATAATTTTATAACCTAATCAAAACCATGAAAACCAACACAACAAAAGCTCTGTTTGCTTCAATGATCGTAGCTGCAGGAATCCTTTCTTTTACCGCTTGTGGCAACAAAGAAGCTGCTACTGAAGCTCCTGCTGCAACTGAAACTGCTGCTCCAGCTGATTCTGCTGCTGCTGCTCCGGCTGCTGAAGCAACTCCAGCTGCTGAAGCAACTCCAGCTGCTGAAGCTCCTGCGACTAAGTAATCTCACTCAACCTTTTTTAGGTTGCTGTTTATAACTTAGAAAAAAACCCGCCCAGCAATGGACGGGTTTTTTTATGCCTTTTTTCTTCGCTAGGCTTAAAAAAGAAAGAGTCGGCAACCATATACTAGCCGCACAAGAAAGTCTGCCTAATGCAAAGAAAGGGCGGGTTTTGCGTGCTTCTATAAGAAGTCAACATCCACATTGAAGGGATAGTCCATCAAAAACTTCATACCGGCCTCTACCGTAGTACCCTGGTAAACAATACGATACAGCGTTTGGGTTATAGGGGCGCGGATCTTGTAATGATCCACCAAGGCCTTGGTAACCTTTAATGTATTTAAACCTTCGGCCACCTGTGTCATGCTATCCAGGATGTCGGGCAATTTCTCACCACTCGCCAAGCGATAACCCACAGAATAGTTGCGGCTTAATTTACTGGAGCAAGTCGCAATCAGATCGCCTAATCCTGAAAGACCAAAAAAAGCCGATTTTTCGGCTCCTAATCGACCACCGATATAGGTCATTTCAGCCAATCCACGAGTGATCAACATCGCCCGCGCATTGTCGCCATAACCCAAACCGCTTAAGATTCCAGAAGCAATGGCCATGACATTTTTAAGTACACCGGCAAACTCCACACCGATTACATCGTGCGTGCCAAAAACTTTAAATCGACTGCTTTTAAGCGCTTTCTGTCCTTCAGCGATAACCTCATCGAAGCGACTAGCCACCACTGTTGCAGCGGGTTGAAAGCTCGAAATCTCCCCCACCAAATTCGGCCCAGAAAGGCAACCGATACGCACCACTGCGGTTTCTTCGGCAATTACCTCGCTCATCGTTCGCACCATGGATCGATTCAACTCTATCTGCTCGCCCATATCGGTGTCTTTGCGCGAGAAAGTCATGCCGGGCGGTAAGATCACATCCATGCCTTTGGTTCCATGAATAAGGATATGTGCAGGGCTTAGAAAAGGCGCGAAAAGCCGCGTCATTTCACGGAAATTAGCCGATGGGACGATGGGGAAAATCAAATTGCAGCTATCGGCAATCTCAGCTGGATCCATAACCGGACGAATGCGTTCATGCATCTTTTGGCCATTGTGCTCGCGACGCAAAAGAATGGCGTCGGCCACTTCGGTTCGGCGGGTGAATAAAAGCACCTCGCGGTTTTCAGCTAGCACATTGGCAATAACGGATCCAAAACTGCCCGAGCCGATAACGGCCACTCTATCGTTAGATGTATTTTGCAAGCGAATAGCCCTCCAAGCGGTTATGGTAGTAATACAACAACTTCAAATCTTCTGATGTAATATCCCCTTTTTTATTCAGGAGAAGCACCTTTTTTGAATGGTAAATGCCCACATTATGAACGCCATGTTCAATAATTTTATGAATATCGCCTTTGCACTCATCGAGCAGGTGTTCAGCCATGCGAATTGTACCTGCATCGGCCATTTTACGAACGGCGTCGTAAAGCACACTAACGGTATCAAAAAACAATTGTTTAGGTAAAACACGCTCGTCATCCGAAAGGCGGATGAGATCGTAAATATCCATCTTTGGAAAACGCCTACGCAGCATCTCAAAAGCAGCAAAGGCCACCAAATGGGACGAAAAAACAGTGTTTTCGCGCTTAAAACTAGTGGTAATCTTTTCACCTAGCATCCGCACATATTCTGTGTTGCGCTGCCGATCGTGCCTCAATTCGCCATGCGAAACAAAATAATCGCGGATGTTCAGTGGAGCTTGTTTGTGGCTAAAACTCGCACCCGCATTGTCGACCGTATTTCCAAATACATCCATCGGCTCACCAAAAGACAAGGAGAACTCCGACCCTTTCGTAAACAGCTTAAAAACAATTTTAAACAGCTCATACGACGACGAGTACTTGTCTTTCTCGTCAATCAGATAACTTTCTTTTCCAGTGGTTTTTAGATAATCATCAATCAATACCGGCGCCTCCATTACAAAGTGATAATTAATTACCACAGGCACCACGATGATTTTCTTGGCGGGGGCTTCGGCATTGGCAAGCAACAGGTTTCGATACTGCGCATCAATGGCGGTACCTAGCAATCCGAGCTTGAGCTTGGTTTCGATACTGCCGCTTCGCGATCGCCTTCCACCAGGAAAGAAAAGACTGTGGCAACCCCTGCTCAAAGCCAGTGTTGAATAGGTTTTCAGCGTCTCTAAATAAAGCATATTCTTCTTTCTCCGGTCTACTTTATAGGAGCCTAGATAGTTCATAAAGAAGGCGAAAAGCTTGATGCCGAAAAGGTTCTGGCCGGCGCCGTATAGAAAGGCAGGTAGGCCCATGGTACCGATCGACCAACCGGCAATAACAGAATCTAAATTACTGAAATGAGTGGGTACCATGACAACGGTGCAATCCTTCGAAAGCGCCCGTATTTTATCGATATCGCCAGTAAATTGTATGCGTTTCCGAACCTGAGCCGAAACTTTATTATCTAAAAAATTGAAGTTTACCGGCGACTTCAGCAATGGATAAAAACCAACTGGCATTAATCGCTGCACGAACTTATAAACCGAGATGTTGAATTTACCCGAAATCTCCTTTGCATAGCGCGAAACGATTTCAGAAAGAGCCTTCTCATCGGCCTCTTTACTGCTATTCGCCTCTGCCAGCTTGGAGGTATGAATCAGCTCATCCTTGATGCCTTGCCAGAAGGCAGACTCGTCCTTGGGGTCGGTGCTCCAGCGTTTTTCTTTCATCCGAATGGACTCGCGGAACAAGGCGCGTTCCAGTTCATCGCGCAAAGAGCCTTGCAATGACTCGTGAATACGGGCCTTTGCCTCTTCTTCTACCTGTTTGCGGAAATCGAGCCGATTGCGACTAAGTTGCACCACCGGCCAGCTGTTCAGGTCGGGCATTAAAGGGTCGTAGCTTGCCTTTTTATCGCTGGTGCTCATGGTTTATTCCTATTGAAAAAGCACCTTGTATTCTACTATCTCCTTGTCGCGCTTCACTTTCACAATGGTTTCGGCACCCTTGGTGAACTTGCTTAAGGCCTTCATGTAAGACATCATGTCTAACACCTTGTTGTCGCCCATCTGAATAACCACATCACCCGCTTTCAAACCTGCCTTTGCGGCGGCTTTTCCTTCCGAAATACCATCGATTCGCAAGCCTTCGCCGTCGTATGCATAATCAGGTACAACGCCTAAGGTAACTTTAAATCGTGGTGTATCCTCGTTTTTATCATCCTTGGTTTTCGAGAAGGCCAGCTTGTCTTGACTATTAAGCCCTTCCACCAAGGCTAGGATGTAATTTACAACAGAAGCCTCACCGGTGTAATTAACTTTATCGGCATCGTCCGAGGGTTTGTGATAGTCGGAGTGAGTACCCGTGAAGAAATGCAGCACGGGGATGTCTTTGAGATAAAAAGAGGTATGGTCTGAGGGGCCGATACCGGAATCCGTCGTTTTAATTTTTATCCCATCGACATTAAGTTTGTTCAAAGCCGGCATCCACTCTGGTGAGGTGCCCACGCCATATACTAAAAGGACCTTTTCTTCGTTGAGGCGACCCACCATATCCATATTCAACATATAGCTTATGGTAGCGAGTTTTAGTACTGGGCTTTTAGTGAAATAAGCCGAGCCATAGAGTCCTTTTTCTTCCCCTGAAAAGGCGAGAAAAAGAAAGTTGTGCCCTTTGTATTTTTTATCTTTTATGATGCGGGCAAGCTCAATCAAAGCAGCTGTGCCGCTCGCATTGTCGTCGGCGCCGTTATGCACTGCAGGCGCGCCGCGATACAGCGATCCTTCGCCACCCATGCCCAGGTGATCGTAATGCGCACCAATGACGATGGTGTTTTGGGCTTTGTTGTCGATAAAACCCACGATGTTGTGCCCGATGCGAGCAACCTTCTCCAATTCAACCTCAATCTCTAGGACATCACCGCTTAACAGGTTTTTTTTATCGCCCATATAAAACACGACAGGAACGCTTCCGGGTGTTATTTTATGGTGAAAATCGTGTTTGTCGGGGCCTGTTTGAGCGGTATCGGAATTTACAAAAACAACCGCAAGAGCACCCTTCGCAATGGCGGTGTCGATACGGGCGCGAAGATCGGTGTATTCACCAAAGCGAGCATGTGGATTGTTACCGTCAGGAGTACCTGACTCGATGACGAAAATCTTACCTGCTAAATCGCTACGGCCTGTGTAGTCGTTGCGGCCAAGTGAGTCAGCAGAGATGCCATAAAGAACATCCACAGCCATGCCAGCGGCCTTTCCGTTCGCTGCAAAGGGAAGCGGATAAAACGCTGAATCTAAAACAAGATCGGTCTTAGAAACACGCATTGTATTGGTCTTTCCATAGCGAACGCCGTCGTTGAAATCGAAGGCCTGCAAATAGGTATTCATGTCGCCCAGGGGCTTTAGGCCTATGTCTTTGAACTGTTTAACGATATAGTCAGAAGCCATTTTTTCGCCCGGTGTGCCTGTTTCGCGACCCAGAAAGCTATCTGCAGCAAGTATGCTAATGTGGCTCTTTACGTTTTTAACCAACTTGGTATCAGCTGCTTGACCAAAAGCAGAACAAGAAAGCAGAAGCAGAAAAATAGCCAGCACCTTATTGGTTAGAGGCAATTTGTGTTTGTTGATGTTCATTTTCGCCTCCTTCATGTTACATATTCCTTTCTTTGCGAACCTGCTCGTAGGCCGCATTAATTGCTTGTATCTTCTCCTGTGCTGCTTTCTGATAATCGGGCCCCAAGTGATGAACCTTATCGGGGTGGTGCTTGGCAGCCATGCTACGGTAGGCCTTTTTTACCTCGTCGTTGGTAGCCGATGGATCAACCTCTAAAACTTTATAAATCGAGGTTGTGTTTTTTACAAACATCCCTTTGATAGAATCAAAATCGCGGGATGAAACACCCATCCAATGCGCTATATTACAAATGATTTCCACCTCGGCCGGATGTACTTCTCCATCGGCATTCGCGATGCCGAAAAGCAGGTGTAAAAGCTGTAAGCGCGAAGGTTCGTCAAGATGCATTTTTATTTGCATAGACACATCTTGTACAGGAATGTCTTGCTTGATGATATCGCGCAAAACAAGAATCAGTTCCGATGCTTTTTGTTCTCCAAACTGACTTACAAAAAACCGCTTAACAAAATCCAATTCAGAACGGAGAATCTTGTTATCCGACTTCATCACAGCAGCACAAAGCACGAGCAGCGATGCCGCAAAATCACCCGGCTGAGTAGCTGCTAATTGTGTTGTTTTTTTACCCGATGAGGAGTCTAGTGCGGCGCCCATAGCAAAGCCAATAATACCGCCAACAGGGCCACCCATAGCCCACCCCAAGCCTCCAAAAACCCATTTAGTCCAAGCCATGAAAAAAAATATTTTAAAGAAAAACGTATTATTCGAGCACTTTTGGGACTTTGAAATAATCCGAATCGCGTTTCGGTGCATTGGAAAGCGCTTCTTCGCGCGTGATGTCTGTTTTAGACTCGTCATCGCGCAACACATTCACCTCGTCGCTCATGTAAATCAAGGGTTCCACTCCTTTTGTATCAAGCTCATTAAGCTTCTCCACAAAAGCAAGCATTCGACCAAGATCTTTGGCTATTTCTGTCGTTTGAGCGTCATCGAATTCGAGCTTCGCCAATTCGGCAAGGCGGCTGATGGTTGCAAGGTCTGGTGTCATGGTTTTTTACTGAAAACGTTGGCGAAGATACAAAACTGCCACTCATGCGTATTCTTTTCGTATCGTTTGGTCGATGGTTTTAAAGGTCTGGTTTTTTAAATTTTCCAGATCGTCATCCTTCATTCCGGCCGTTATTATTGGCTTATGAATAATAATCCTGGCCTTACCCGGTCTACCGCCATGACCTGATTTGCGTCCATCTGGAAGGATTCTCCAATTATCTAAGATGGTTACGGGTAAAACAGGAACCTGTTTATCAATCGCCAATCTGAAAGGGCCGTTTTTGAACCGCGCCAAGCGTGGCGTGTGGTCGGGAATAGTTGCTTCCGGGAATATTGCGATGCTGTACCCTTTGTCGATATCATCACCAGATCGAACAAAGGCACGGTGTGATGCCTTCATGCTACTGCGATCCACGGCGATATCTTGCATGATGAAAAAGACATTGAATAAAGGCACTTTCTTTAGTTCTGCCTTTGCCATCATGTGAAAATAGGCTGGAATCATGCCGAACGTTATAAAGATGTCTAAATAAGACGAGTGATTGGCGCAAATAACATACGGCTGATTCAGATCCAAAGCCTCTTCAAAATGCACCTCAGGACGAATACCAACGATAACAAAAAGAATGCGACAATATAATTTCTTGAAGTAGAAAGCGGTTTTAAAGCGCTTTTCATTCGTGCAGTAGTAGTAAAATAAGGGGCAAAACGCTATAAACAAAAGGATTGCCATGAAGAAAAAATAAATTCTCCATAGGTTTCTTGTTAGTTTTGTCAAGTGAATCACGGTTCGAAAATACAAAAATAAGTAGTGCTGCTTTTTATACTTTTGTAAAATGGAAACAATTGTCAGTGGAATCAGGCCAACAGGTAACCTACATTTAGGTAATTATTTTGGGGCAGTAAAAAATTTCGTTCGCTTGCAGGAGCAAGCAAATTGCTATTTTTTCATAGCCGATTATCACTCCCTAACCACCCATCCACATCCCGATAACCTGCATAAGCAAGTGCGACAAGTGCTGGCAGAATACCTGGCCTGTGGTTTAGATCCTGAAAAATGCACTCTTTTTATTCAAAGCGACCTACCTGAAACAGCAGAATTGTACATGCTGCTGGGCATGAATGCCTATGTTGGAGAGCTCGAACGGTGCACCTCCTTTAAAGATAAAATCCGCCAACAACCCGATAATATCAATGCCGGATTATTTACTTATCCGGTGCTTATGGCTGCCGATATTTTAATACATAAAGCCAGTAAAGTACCTGTTGGTAAAGACCAACAACAACATTTGGAGATGACGCGTCAGTTTGCCAACCGCTTCAATCGCATTTACGAAACCGATGTTTTTCCTGAGCCGGAAGCGTATAATTTCGGAAATGAATTGGTGAAAGTACCCGGTTTGGACGGCAGCGGAAAAATGGGAAAATCAGAAGGAGAGGGCAATGCCGTTTTTCTTTTCGACGAACCGGAAGCAATTTTAAAGAAAGTTAAAAAAGCCGTGACTGATTCAGGTCCAACAGAACCAAATCAACCAAAAGCCGCATCCATACAGAATATCTTTGATCTGATGAATCTGGTTTCTCAACCTGAAACCATTCAATTCTTCAATGAACAATACGATGCTTGTAGCATTCGCTATGGTGATATGAAGAAACAATTGGCCGAGGACATGATTATTTTCACCACGCCGTATCGCGAAAAAATAAAGACCTTGATTAACGACGATGCGTATTTAAAGAAAATTGCGCTGGCTGGTAAAGAAAAAGCCCGAGAAAGTGCATCAAAAACGATTAAAGAAGTTCGCGAAATAATTGGTTTCAGAAGTTTTTAAAAACTAGTTTTCTTCTTTCTTCGCGTCTTCGTCTCTTATGTCTTCGATTTTAAAGCCATCGTAACGGAGTTCTTTTCCGTCTTGGTAAGTAATCGTGATGATAAGATTTCCTTCTGTATCCCAGCGCTTCCAAACACCATCTCGAACGCCTAAACGATAGTTTTTTTCTTCGCGCGATTTTCCATTGGCATACCAAAAACGATGCAGGCCATTTTCATCGCCGTTCGAGTACGAACCAACGAAATTCAATTGCATGTCTGCTTCTGACTTACCTGCTTCGTAATAATATTGCTTCCATTCACCATCTTCTTTTCCATCGGTGTAATTACCACGAATGATCAATTCGTCGGAATGGTATGTCCAAATGCCGTTCTTTTGACCATCGGTGTAATTGCCTTCAACCAACACATTCCAATCAACA
Organism: Bacteroidota bacterium; assembly: GCA_947448795.1. Lineage (GTDB taxonomy): Bacteria > Bacteroidota > Bacteroidia > AKYH767-A > JAHEYN01 > CANFOZ01. Next base: position 2,770 of record CANFOZ010000014.1, on the reverse strand, counting down.
GCAGCAGGATCGTTGTCGGTATATTCCTTTACTAAACCTTCTTCTTTTCCATTGATAAAATTCTCTTCTCGCAGTAGTTTTTTACTCAGATAATACCAGTTCCATTTACCATCTGGCTTGCCTTGTGCATAATTTCCAGCTTGTTCTAAGGAACCATTTTCATAGTAATATTCCCATTTTCCATTTTTCTTTCCAGCGATGTAAGAGCCCGAACCTTTCAGTTTTCCACTGTCGTAATATTCTTTCCATAAACCTTGTTCCAAGCCATCTTCTCCTAATATACCTTGACGCTGCAATTTACCGGCTTTGTAAATTTTAGCATCGTATATTTTTCCATCAGCAGTATATTCTCGAAAAACACCCTCGGGCACTCCTTTGTTGTATGTACCACTTGACTTGACTTTTCCACCTGGGTAATACTCTTTTTTAATATCCAATTTAGGCGAATCTTTCTCCTCTTCTTTTTGGACTAATTCACCGTTTATAAACATTTCTTCTTTGCTTACACGACCAAATTCATCGTAATTCAGCCATTTTTGTTGTTTTTTATTGTCTTTGTAAATACCCTCCACTTTCACTTTTAAGGAATCGTTATAAAAATCTCTCCAGCGTCCTTGCTTCAAACCCGCTTTATCTTTTCTATTGATTTTTTCTTCTTTTACAACATATCCTTTTTTATACTCGATAACAGCTGTAATCCGTCCATCGTTGGCGTATTCAAGACCAATTCCTTGTTCTGATCCCTCTTCAAAAGGAATCGTTTTTTGAAGCTTACCTTGTTCGTCGAAATAGCTCGTTAAACCTTGTTTTTTATCCTGGTGATAGGCTTCTTCCAGTATTTTTACTGCGCTATCGCTGAAATACGTTTGAACACCTTCTTTCAATCCATCTTGGTAACGGAGCCGACTTTTTACTGCCCCTGAATCTGAATAAAAAATCCAAATACTATCCAATTTAAAAGCTTTTCTATTTCCTTCTGATTTTAAAACACCGTTCGAATAAAAAGTTTTCCAATATCCATCGGGTTTTCCATTTCGTAACGTACCTTCACTCGAAACCTGACCGGTAGGATATAAAAACCGGGTAAAACCATCTTTCAGCTCCTGTGCTTTTAACAAGCTGGAGCAATTGATCAAACAAAGGAAAAAAAGAAAGCGGAGACAGGTTTTCATTTCGTTCCTCAAATATCGGCAATTCAAAAAGATTTTTTCTCAATCCCCGCTGCCCCTATATATCTTATTTTTCTTTTTTAAATTAAAAAAAAATATACTATTAATGTGGTGTTGATACTGTTGATACCTTTTTCGAATTCTTTAGGATATTGGGTTATTAAGAAAATATGAACAACTAATTAACAGTTTACAATCTTTGAAACTCAATATAGAGTGGCTTTTTAATCGCTATCAACACGATGTTAATAATGCGCTTCGTTAAAAAAAACAGGGCTATCAACAACGGCTTTTTGCTGATAAAATGTTAATTAAAAACCATTAACTCGTGAAGCAGAAATTAGGTTTATAGAAATTTTTATTCAACCAAGATCAGCTTTCATATTCGCAATTTTACTTTTCGAATTTTGTTAACATTTTATTAACGGAATTACAAAAAAGCCGTGTATAACCCGTTTTTCTTTGTTTTAAAGCCCCACAAGGCATTGTATCAGAATCGGTATCTTTGTTTTACTAACTCTTTAAAATACGCCAATGACTAACAAAACCAACCTGTTGATAGCCCTTGGAGCCGATCATGCCGGCTTCGAAATGAAAGAGCAGTTAAAACAATTTTTTCAACAGGCGGGTTTCGAGGTCCGCGACTTCGGCACACATTCTGCTGAATCTGTTGACTATCCTGACTTTGCGCACCCTGTTGCCAATGCCGTAGAGAGCAAAGAGGTAAATTTCGGAATCCTTGTTTGTGGCAGTGGAAACGGCGTAGCTATGGCAGCTAATAAACACCAAGGCATTCGTGCTGCGCTTTGCTGGAACCGCGAGCTTGCCTCGATGGCTCGCAAGCACAACGACGCAAACGTGTTATGCATCCCGGCTCGTTACATTGATGTTGAAACAGCCCGAGAAATAGGCACTGTTTTTCTAAACGAGGCGTTTGATGGTGGTAGACACCAAAACCGAATAAATAAAATCAATCCGTGATTAAACGCCTGTTTTTTGGCTCTTTCGTGTTTCTTTGTTGTTTCGCTCGCGCTCAATCTGTCGACCCAAGCAACTATGCATCCACGTTAGCGCCAGAGCCCATGAAGGCGGTGTTGTATCGCCTTGCCTCCGACGAGATGGAGGGCCGCGAAACAGGTCAGCCGGGCCAACATAGAGCCGCTTTATATATTGATTCGCTCTTTCGTTCCTTTGGCTTGAAGCCATCAACGGGGCCGAGTTTTCTGCTTCCATTCCAATTTGCACAGGCACGTTCGAAAAAGAAGGGCCCTTTTGCTCGCGAGAAAAACATACATGCTGAAAATGTACTGGGGTATATTCCTGGAAAAAGCAAGCCAGATGAATACGTTTTTATCACCGCCCACTACGACCATTTAGGCGTTCGTGATGGGAAAATCTATTATGGCGCCGATGACGACGGCTCGGGCACCACTGCGCTGTTGATTTTAGCAAACGCTTTTTCAAAGGCCTACAAAGACGGGAAAGGTCCTGAACGCAGCGTGGTTTTTTTGGCGAATGCAGGCGAGGAAAAAGGCTTGAAGGGATCTGACTATTATGTGAATCATCCCGTATTTCCGCTCCAATCGGTAGTTGCAGATCTT
>CANFOZ010000013.1 GCA_947448795.1 Bacteroidota bacterium | reverse complement strand
CTTTTCCTGTACCCACAAAAGTAGCGCCTTCAATGGATGCGATTGAAACACAACGGCTTTGAATCTTGGTTGATGGCTCCAAAAAATCTTTTATTGTAAATGATGAATCCACTTCAAGAAGTCCAACATGTGCACCCACCAAGAGTTTTCCATTTGGCATTAACGACATGCATTTTATCGCAGGAGAATATATAAACCTTGTTTTATCCTGAATGAGCTTAAGTGATCCTTGGTTTATTTGGGCTAATCCTCGATTAAATCCAAATATCATACGGCCCATGTAGGTCTGAATAGCCGTTATCGTGAGATCATTATTATAATTAAACGCATGCAGTTTTCCTTCGCCGATTAAGTAAAGCGCTGCTTTACCATTTTTAAAACCTAACCACAATGAATCGGCATTGCCATGCATAGCGGTTATTTCTAAATCTGGCAATTCGCGCTGCAATAAACGGCTTTTAAAGTGCAGCGACGATTTCATGAACACCCCTTTTCCGATGGTAGAAAACCAGTTGTTACCCTCTTTATCCAGATAGCAAGCACTCACGACCCAATTCGAGAATCCAGCATATGGAGTAATCGAGCAGTCGCTTTTTGAAAAAGTGAAAAATCCTTTGCTGCCGTTCGATAACCAATACGATTCGGTATTGTCTATTATAAAACGAAAATCCCACTCCTTGCTGAATTGCAATGCCTTTTGAAGAAACTGCAAGCGGCGGTGGTCGCGGATAACAGGCTGCCCGCGGTCTAACTTATAACAATCCAAAAGCGACGCCCGAGAAAAGTATTGAGCGTTTATAATAAGGGAGTCGAATAAGGCACTTGAAAAACGTTTAATCTTACCATCGCTTAATACTTCAACACTATATTGATTATCCTGTTTATTTTTAACCAAGGTCCAAAAAGACCGATCAGCAGGATCAAAGCCGATGGCCTTTCTAAATTCTTGTTGATTATATATAATAGGCTTGATATCCATAAGAATATCCTTGGCATCTACCGTCAAAAAATCTTGCCCTAAAGCAAAAACTACCATACCATCGCGCTCGGAAACGGATTGCACAACTGCAGCAGAAGGAGTAAAATTAGCGGGTGCATGAACGTGATGGATTTTACCGTCTTTAAAATAGACGGGCAAGCCATTCAAAGGAACAAACCAAATTCGCTCCTTCGAATCTTCAAAAAGTTTATACACCGTATTATCTGGTAATCCATCTTGAATTGTAAAGCACTCAAAATGGCCACCATCAAAACGCGCTACACCAAATTCGGTAGCGAACCACATAAAACCCTGTCTGTCTTGCAACACATCGTATACATCGTTGCTGGGCAAACCATCTTGGACGGTATAGTTAGTTAATGCAGTAGACTGAGCTTGCACAAAAGTGTGCACACTCAAAAACAGGAAGATGAAGGCTAGAAAAGAATTTCGGAAATGCATCGATAGAATTACTAAGTCACAAATATAATAGGATGTTTCAGAAGAAAAAGTCTTAAAAAAAATATTTATCCGAATTCTTGATTCTTGGTAAATCGAAGTAAAATATACTTTATATTGACCGCATCCAAAAGACATGCTATAAAGTGTCTTTTACTAAGCTATATAAACACCGCTTAGGCAGTTAAATCGTTTATGATACTCGCTTTTTATTACTTGTAAAAGCATTCCTTAAAGGTGATCATCTGCAAATCAAGATCAATGATGGAAACAAGACAAATTATCGAAACGAAATATTTAATTTAGCTGAATCAAAATTGGTCACCCTTTTCAAGGCGTTCTTTATCCTAACACAAAAAATAAAAAAAGCAACGCAATAGCTTATCAACGCTTTGATGAACCAACTGCTTCCCATTCAGAATAACCCGATACATTATCAGCACTAATCCATGGGCGTAATCCAAAGACAAGGCATTAAAAATATCTTGTCCTCCTATGCTGGGATCGTGCTTGGTGTAATCAATCTGTTATTTCTTCAACCCCGGCTTTTAAGTCCTGAAGAGCTCGGTCTCACACGCATCCTCTTCTCCTTTGCAATGCTTATATCCATGTTCGCTTCCATGGGTATTGGCTCTACTGCTGTCAAATTCCTTCCTATCGCTAAAGACCCGAAAACACGCCATCATGGGTTCTTTGGTTTATTGCTTCTATTTCCTGTGCTTGGAATTCTTATGGCCATGCTCTTGCTGTATGCTTGCAAATCCTTTTTTAGCGCACAGTACTCGCTAAAGTCGGGCTTGTTCGTCGAGTTCTATGACTATGTTCTGCCGATGGTTGCCTCCTTTTCGATTCTCAATGCCATACAAGGATACTGCTACGCCATGATAAAGACGACAGTACCGGCAGTTCTTAATGAAGTATTTACAAGAATACTGCTCATGCTTCTTGTTTCATTATACTACCTCAAACTCTTTTCGCTTCCTGTTTTTATCAGTTGTTTTGCGGGCATTTATTTTCTACAAGCGATACTCTTGTTATTCTATATTTTTTACGAAGAAAAGCCTGGATTTAAAATCGACTGGTCTTTTTTCAAAGCGGGCACCTTACAAAAGATGGTTTCGTTTACCCTTATCATTTGGATTGGGGAGATCGCTGCCGTTGGTATCAAAGAGTTTGGAACCATACTCATTGGAAAATTCTATCAACTCCAATTTGTTGCTTTTTATGTAATCGCTTCTTTCATTCCCTCTATCATCGAAGCCCCCATTCGATCAATGGACAAGATAATCGCGCCAAACATTGTCAATCTGTGGGATGCTAAAAAACACGACGAAATCCTAAGCGTTTTTCAAAAAGGAAGTTTGTATATGCTGCTGTTAGGGGGCGTTTTTTTTATTAATATAAACATCAATCTCAATGGCATTTTCGCTTTTCTACCCGCCGGTTACGACGAAGGAAAATGGGTAGTGCTAATCATTAGCATTGGCACTTTGATTAATATGGCTTCTGGTCCTAACAGCACGATTCTCAACTTTTCTGATAAATACTTTCTCGGCTATATTTGGGTGATCATCGTTTCGATACTGCTGTTCGTGATGCAACTTTTGCTTCTCCCTGTTTTGGGCATGATTGGAGCTGCCATTGCCACATGCATTTCATCGGTACTTTACAATGGTGGCTTGTCCTTTTTTATCTGGAAAAACTACCGGCTGCAACCCTATGGAAAAAAGAATATCCTGGTGCTTTTTTTAATTAGCTGTTTAACTTTATTGGGATCTTTTCTTCCTAATTTAAGCAACCCCTTGCTGGATATAGGATACCGCTCTTCACTCGTTACAGGGGCCTTTCTTGCATTGGTTTACTACCTGAAAATAATACCGGAATTCCATTCGTATATTCCTTTTTTAAAAAGACCTAATTCGAGCAACTAATTATGTGCGGCATAAGTGGATTCATTGACTTCAACAGCGCTTCTTCCATCGAGATCCTAAAAAAAATGGCCGATGTTCAGATTAACCGTGGTCCCGACGACTCTGGCTACGAACTCTTCGAATCGAGTGAGGCGCAGATAGGACTTGGCTTCCGGCGCTTGTCTATTATCGACCTTACGCCACAAGGACATCAACCGATGTTCTCTCATGACCATAGCTGCTGCATCGTTTTTAACGGAGAAATATACAACTACAAAGAGATTCGCAAAGACCTGGAGGCGCTTGGACATTCGTTCACTACCCACTCCGACACAGAAGTGATTCTGCAAGCCTATAATCAATGGGGCACTGCCTGTGTGGAGCGTTTTATTGGCATGTTCGCCTTTTCCATTTATGACAAAAAAAATCAAAAAGTTCTTTTGTTCAGAGACCGTGTTGGCGTGAAGCCTCTCTTCTATTACCAAGCAAACAACATCCTGCTTTTTGCGTCCGAATTAAAATCATTTCATCAACATCCAAGCTTCCAAAAAGAAATAGACACTGCGGCTCTATCGCTTTATTTCCAGCATGGCTATATCTCGGCACCCTATTGCATTTTTAAAGATGCCTACAAGCTGATGCCTGGCCATTTCTTGGCGTTTAACCTAGTTAACAAAGAGCTCACTACACACAAATACTGGGATATCGTTGATGTATATAACCAGCCAAAAATTGATGTGTCCTTCGAAGAAGCAAGTAAAGAAACAGAACGCATTTTCGAATCGGCTTTTCAATATCGAATGATTGCCGATGTGCCTGTTGGCGTGTTTCTAAGCGGCGGTTATGACAGCTCCACGCTTGCCGCCATGCTGCAAAAGAACAATCCGCAAAAAATTAAAACATTCACGATCGGCTTCCAAGAGGATAAGTACAACGAGGCGCATTATGCAAAAGAAGTTGCTCAGCATTTAGGCACTGAGCATCACGAATATTACTGCACCTTCAAAGAAGCGATTGCTATCGTGCCTTCCTTACCCGAAAGTTATGACGAACCCTTTGGCGATTCATCAGCAATACCAACAACATTAGTTTCTAAGATCGCTCGGCAATCCGTAACCGTTGCCTTATCTGCCGATGGTGGCGACGAAATATTCGCGGGCTATCCCAAATACACCCGCAGCTTGAAGTTTCTGCCTTACCGTAAGATGCTTCCCAATGCACTAGCTAAGCTCGCGGATAAAATTTTACCCGACAATCACGGTGTTCATTTTTTCGGAGATATATACACCAAAGGAAAACTCTTGCTTAGGCATTCAGATCCAGTGTCTTTCTTCAACGATATGGCTACCGTGATGACTTACAAGCAGACGCAAGATCTAATTAAAAACAACTTCCCGTACCTCCAAACACCATTCGATCAAGGCCATTTACTGAATGCAACAAACGATGATCTTGCACAGATGCAAGCTGTCGATTTCAACACCTATTTAGTGGATGATATTTTGCAAAAGGTGGATCGTGCAACCATGTCGGTAAGCTTGGAAGGCCGCGAGCCCTTCATTGATCAACGCATCATTGAGTATGTCGCCACACTGCCCTCTTCGTATAAGTTTAGCCAAGGAAAAACCAAGTATCTCTTGCGTTCAATAACCCATAAGTACTTGCCAGCAGCGATGATGGAAAGACCTAAAATGGGATTTCAAGTGCCTGTCACAGAATGGTGTAGCAACGAGCTTCGCAGCACCTTGCTGTATTATACCGATAAAGAAAAGATCCGAAAGCAAGGCCTTCTCGACCCACAAGTTACCTCCGAAATGGTTGGTGCCTACTTGGCTGGAAGAAGAGTAAACTTTCAAAAAATCTGGTTTCTCCTCATGTTCCAAATGTGGCACGAACGCTGGATGCAATAAGGATAATTACTGTAAATCAGTAAGCAACACCTCGCACTTTTTCTTGGTGGCTGGGTCATCCGGCGTTTGATTCTGCAAGGACATTGCTTTTTTCAAAGCAGCTACAGCATCCGTTTTATCAGCTGCACTTGCATCCCTTTCATGAAGCGTTACAGCCAATTCGTAGTAATGTAAAACATACGCTGGCTCTAATTGAATGGCCTTCTTGAAACACTTCACGGCTTCATCATACGAGCCACCTTCGGGAACGCCGCCATACAATGCGTTGATCGCCATTTTTTCAATAATACCAAAACCAGCCACCGTGCGATGCCACCTTCCTAGGATGTGATAAGCGCCAGCATGATTGGGCTGCAAGCGAATACAAGCATCCGCCTCAGACTTAATCAACTTGGCGTTGGCCACCTTTTGCTTCGAGCTCGCCTGCTCGCTCAAACGACCAACAACCAAGGAATAGGCATAGTGCGCTTCGGCGTTATTAGGATCAATCTTTATCGCCTTTTTAGCAAGGTATTCGCCTTGTCGATAATAGTCAAAACGCTTCTTCTCGTCCGATTGCATGTTGCCCGCTTTCGTAAACATCGTGCTTGCATGCCCTAAATAATCAACATTGTTGGAATCGGTCTTCAACAACACTTGAAACATCGCCAAGGACTCCACATATTTATACTCCTTTTTTAAACTCAATGCTTTCTCATAAACACCTCTGTAGTTTTGTGAAAAACCAGGTAGGCTAAGAACTACAAATAAAACAAGGAATATCTTTTTCATAAAAGATTTAAAAACTACGGTTAATACCTAAAACCCAACGCATCTGAACAAAATCAGGTGCTTCATTTGGTGTGTGATTTAAAAACAGAGGAATGTCGAAACGAATATTGAGCGGATTAACCTGCTGCAATGGACCAAACTTTTTTATGCTTAACACAGCACCCACACCGGCATCAATGCGTGGATCACAAAACTCGAATCGGTTGTTAAAACTTAAATCGGTTTCGGATCGCTTTACATTGATCACCCCTGCATCGGCAAATAAATACGTGTCTAAGTGAATATATTGTTTAATGGCCTTGGGGTGCAAGGGCACTAAGCGATCAAAGTCAAGCTCCACACTCTGCGAAAAGCCACTGCTCCCCTTGTAAATATTAACAAAGTTACCATCCTTCGTTTCCTGCACACCTAGATAGCCAGCATAGCCGCGCAGGTTCAAGCCGCCTCCATATTGAAAATGATTGGTGCTGCTTCCATAGCCCAAAAAGCTATTGTCGATAAAGCCGCGAGATCGGGTGTATTTATTGTCCATCAACTCTTCCGGACTTCCTCCAGCCAGATATAATGCCGACTCGTTTGCATAGTCGATACCAAAGCCAAAACGACCGTAAGACCTACTCCTAACATCGAGCTTCCCAAGCTGATGCTTGTTGATCAACTGCAACGTCAAATCGGAATAATCGTAATCGCTACCCAGGGTGCTAGATCGCAAAGCAGCATTGAAATTGCCTTGACCATGTTGATAGCTGTATTGATAATCCCACGATAGTTTCAAGGTGTTGTTATACCGATCAACTTGCCATTCTTTGGGATACAGCAAATAGGTTGCATCAGAAACAGACTGACGATGCATGCTTTGAAAGCGCAAAGCAAAGGTGTTCTTTTCGGATGGATCCTTCTTCTCAAAGCCGATATACGCTGCCTGCAAACCATCCAAACTTCGAGCTCCTAAACGGATCCATGAATTCGGACTGAATTTATACAGCGAGCTTGCGTAGTTGAAACGCACGGAAATAGGATCATGCATTAAAAGTTCGCGCTTGTCGATGTTCATTTGAGCCAATCCCGTATTCATCCATGCAGACAAATCAAAAACATGAAAGGTGCGCATGTAGTTTCCGTTCACACTAATGCCCGCTTTCATGCCATCAAATGAATTGTACCAAAGATCAGGGCGCATAAAAACCGCGTATCGTTTCCAATCCACCGGATTGTTGATGCGCGAATCAAAACGAATGTTAACAGGCAACTTAGAACTGTTGTTTAACATGTTGATATCGGCCATGCGCATCGACTCATCAATTACCACTTTCTTTATTCCATTTGGCACGGTAATCGTTGCGGTATAACTTGGCTTCAACTTATCCCAACCGATCCACCGCGGCAAAACCTTCGCATCTGTTGGTTTTTCGAACCAGGTGTTTGGGATATAAAAATCCATCGTAGAGTCCGTCTGTGTATATACACGAAAATCAATCGGCATCTGCATACGTCCAATTCGAGTGAACTTAACTTGATACGCATCCTTCTCTTTGCCTTTGCGAATCGACGCTACGCGATAATCAATATGCTTTGTTGTTTCCATCCACTCATCAAAAAACCAATTCAAATCGGCATGCGTGTATTCAATGATGGCATGTCGAAAATCATCGAAGTAGGGATGACAAACCTTATACTTGTTGAAATAATGCTGCATGGCATTGCTAAACAATTCATCACCTAAAACATATTGTAAATTATAAAGCATGGTGGCTGTCTTAAAATAAACATGACGATAACCACCACCGTGTCCCAATGCACCGTTGAACTGATCCGAATGGGTGTTCAAGGACTCATCTTTGCCAACAATCGCATCGCTCATGTACGGCAAAAAAGCACGGCCATCCCTCACAGACAGCGAATCGGTGTAATATCTTTGGTACTTGTTTTTCGGGCGTTCTACAACACCATAGGCACCATCGATGCGCTCCACACTCCATGTGGTAAGAAATTGCGTGAACCCTTCATCCAAGGCAGCACGATACGTTTCATTGTTACCCACCATTCCAAAAAACCACTGGTGACCTACTTCATGTGCCAATAAACTTCGATAGTTCGGATCAAAACCGCCATCCAGAGTGAGCATCGGATACTCCATTCCATCGCGTGCATCTGCAACCACTATTTTCGGCCAAATATACATGCCGAAATCGTGTGAATACGTCTCGATCACACGGGCAGTGTATTCGGCCGCATTCTGCCATTTTGCAGCCACAGGTTCCTGTGCTAAGGCAATTACGCGCACACCGTTCCATTCCGACTCTCCAATGCGATAAGTTGGATCAGCCGTCCATGCAAAGTCATGCACATTCTCCGCATGGTACTTCCAGGTCTTTGTCGTTCCATCTTTTGCAATAACCACAGAGGCCTTGCTGTTCATGGGTTTGTTTGCAAAGTTTTTCAAATCCAATTTGGCACGCACCGAATCAGGAAGAACCTCCAATTCATTCTGTAACTCTCCCGTTGCTTCTACCACATAATTGTTTGGAAAGGTGAGCTCGGCATCGAAGTTGCCATAATCGCCATAAAACTCGCGACCCAAGTGCTGATCGGTTTCCCAGCCAAAACGGCGATCATAAACACACATCCGTGGATACCAATGCACACCATCATAATGCTTAAATCCAGAAGTCATGAACAACTTCATACGACGACGGGTGCTACCGTTATCAAAATAGGTTTTAAACGCTATATCAAAAGTGACTGCGGTGTGTGGAGCAATCGGTTTATTAAGAAATACTTTAAGAATGGTGTTATCCAACTCCATCTTCAAATCCATGCCGTCTTTTCGAACATGATCGACTATCGTTCCAAGCCCTTGCGCCTCGTATTTACCATACTTGGCATTCTCTTTATTGTGCTTTTGCAAGTCGTCGAGATAAGCTCCCGGCTGAAACGCGTTTTGATACAAATGAAAAAAAACACAGGTCAAGGTATCGGGCGAATTGTTTGTGTAAACAAGTTGTAAGCTCCCGTTAACAATATCCGTCGAATCGTCGATAGCTGCCTTCATCGAATAATACACATCTTGCTGCCAATAGGCCGCATCCGGGGTCCTGTTCTTCCAATACAAGACATTCGATGCACTTTGATAAGCCGCTGCTCGGGCTGTTATGTCGGCCGGTTGGGCATAACCTGGCAAGACAAATAAAGCAAGTAAAGTGCACGTAACACAGCTAATTAAAAGGCTTCGGGTCAACTTCATGGTCGCTAGGGTTTTAAACGAAATTACGATTAATATACACGAAGAAAAAATACACTTCGCTTGGTTGAAAAGTAAGACACAAGAAAGGCTCGCTGCCTTTTTGTTTTCGTACTTTAGCAACAAATAAAAGGCCATGCAATTGACCGAGCACGTTTCACTACTGTCTCTAAACACATTCGGAATAGAAGCCAAGGCAAGGTATTTTGCCGAGTTCGCTTCCGTTGCTGAACTGCTTCCTTTGCTCGCTATAAAAAAAGAGCGCCAACTTCAGCTGCTTGTTGTTGGTGGAGGAAGCAACCTCCTGCTAACTAAAGATTTTGATGGCTTGGTGCTTCGCAATAAAATCCGTGGCATTGACATCCTGAAAGCAGATGATGAATTCGTCTATGTTCGCGTTGGCGCGGGCGAGGTATGGCACGACTTTGTTCGTTGGTGCATCGATGAAAATTTGGCTGGACTTGAAAACATGTCCTTAATTCCAGGCAGCGTAGGTGCTGCACCCATGCAGAACATCGGAGCCTATGGCGTGGAATTAAAAGAGGTTTTCGACGCACTCGAAGCAATACACATTGAATCTGGCGAAATGCATCGATTCAACAAAGAAGAATGCAAATTCGGCTACCGCGAAAGCATCTTTAAGACCTCGCATAAAAACCAATATGTAATCACCGCAGTGCACTTCAAAGTTCGCAAGCAAGCCGCACTCAACACTTCGTATGGCGCAATTGAAGAGGAATTGAGGCGCATGCAAATAAGCAATGCGGGTATTAAGGAAGTGAGTGACGCCGTTTGCAATATTCGCCGCAGCAAGCTACCCGATCCACTGGTTACAGGCAATGCGGGTAGCTTCTTTAAAAATCCCGAAGTTCTAAAATCCTTTCACGACGAACTAAAATTGCGCTACCCAGAATTAGTGGCCTATCCGCTTGCCAACGGCAACATGAAACTTGCTGCTGGCTGGCTTATCGAACACTGCGGCTGGAAAGGGAAAGCCTTGGGTAGAGCCGGCGTGCACAGCAAACAAGCCTTGGTGCTTGTAAACCTCGGCGGTGCTAATGGGAATGAAGTTCTTCAATTATCACTTCAGGTGAAAGCTTCTGTGCGCGAGAAATTCGGCGTCGAGCTGGAAACGGAAGTGAATATTATCTGATTTCCTGTTTTAAAAATAAGCACGAAGAGAAACGCCTCCAGTGTGAATGGCCGCATTACTTGCAGGCTTACGACCATCGTAATTGAGACTAAGTTGCAAGCCGGATGATAGCGTGCGCTGAATGCTCATGGCCCAGGTATAATTCTGGCCTTTCTTCAAGCCATCAAGCATCTCATAAGCCACTGGTGAATTATCCGTGGCGTTATAATCAATAAAAATATAATTGAAACGCGCGGTAAATACGCCTTGCTTCGGCATGCTGTATTTAAGCTCAGTACCCGCTTTCTGCTGATCTGCAAGCTCACCAAGCAGTCCTAAAAGATTGCGCTTGTGACTGTATTCATACGACACGATAATTCGAAACGAAGATGTTGGTTGAAAGATAAACCTTGGCTCGGTGCGGTTATAAACGACGCGATAATCGCGCGAGGCAAAAAACTCAGAAGCATTGGTTTTAATACCACTTCGATAAGCGAAAGTGATACCATACGCCCGGCTGAAATTTCCGCGCATCTCGATGGTCTGCTCCTCCAATCCTCTTGTTTCTATTCCATTGGTAAGGAGCGATCGGGCATTGTTTTTCTGAACACCGGCATTGAATCCAAAAACAGAACTACTCCTGTTAAAATACACCTGCTCTTGAAGCGTGCTGTTCAAAGAAACCACCGAGTCGCTGGACTGATTGCGAAATGGATTAACCATCGCAGCAAAGCCATCGTCCGTTACTTTTCGCTCGTTGCGAAACAACAACTGATTGGAGAATCGGGAAACAAATTTTTTAAATCCTTTGGCATTATCAAACAAGCTAGCTGGCGTGAAAAGAAAAACCTCACTCAGCTGGTTGCTGTTTGTACGGATATATTCATTGGTTGGAACCAACACCTTCATATAGCGCGCTTGATCTGGATTTGCGGCCACATCAAACTCATCCAGCTCCTTGATGCCGTTGCCGTTGTAATCATTCCAGGCATAGGTGCCTTGCCCAACAGGCACTTCTAAATAGGCAAATTCCTTTTTCAATTCTTGCCCTGTGCCTACCTCATAGTACGTCGTGAAATGCAACGCGCCTTTGGCTAGCATGAGGTCGTGATCCATACTGGTAATAAACGTATTGGATGGATGCAAGGTACTCAAGCTGCTATCGCTCACAGCCAATTTGCGATATACGCCCGTCATGATAAGGCGATTGTTCGGATGCCTGTTGAAACCGGCTGAAGCCCCGCATTGATCGGCCACACTGCTCAATCGAAGAGCACCATTTTTTAGCAGATGATCGAAGCGTTGTCCATAAAAAATCCGATACCGATTAACCGCGGTATCGGGGTTTTGAAGATAACCCTCCCACTCTTCGAAAGCATAACTACCGATGCTCAATGAATCAGCCGTAACGCCATGAAAGCGATTGTCTTCTTGCGCTTCTTTAACACCAACAACAACGTGCTTAAACGCCTTGCTCAGATCGGCATGCTGCCGCAAGAAATCGCCAGTGCGAGCGAGAAATTCGGATTTGGTGAGGGAGGCATCAGCTACCAAATGCAAGGTTAATAAACGATAGTCTGTCTTCATGCCATTTGAAAAACCATGCATGCTATTCGCTCGCTGATAGCGCCGAAACTGATAATTGATAAAGCCAGTGCGCTTGCGACTCAACTCCAGCAAGCCTCCAGCCAAATGCTCATCGCCTGAAACAGCTTGGGTACCCAGGTTCCAATCGCGCTCAAATTCAACATTGCGAAAGCGCTCCAAGGGATTGAAAAGATGCTGCACATATTCATAATCGACCGTGGTACTAAGCATCCATCCGAGCGAATCGGTCGACAGCTTAGTGCTTTTGCGAAGGATGAACTTCTCGGCCATGCCAACATTATCTTGCTTATCAAAAGTGGCAAAAGTGTTGCGGTCAAGATTACTCAACGCGGTCTCACTACTGATCCACAGGCCTTTCGCCAACATGCGATCTACTGCAAAGGTGTATAATTGCTGACGCTTTGGGGTGATTAACTGTTGAATAGGTTCGTAGGAACCAACAGGCAAGCCATTGCGAGGCATCACCCAACGAAACACCTTGCCGTTTGCCGCTGTGTTGGCTGGCTCGTAGTTTCCTTTGCCTTGCCCCACAAAACTAAAGCCCAAGCGATAGTGTGCGCTGTCTGATGCAGTGCTGTATACATATACATCCTTGAACACGATTCCTGTTAGCACATCCAAACTGTCAATTCGCTTGTACAATACCTCGTTCGGATCAAAAACGACCGACTGAATATTGGGCAACACCGCTAGCTGCAAACTATCGCCCAAACCACTCATAAACGACTTCTGTGAATCATTCAGCTCCTGCTGCAAAGGCTGGTTTTTACTATCCTGCTCTCCAAAAAAATTGAAGCGCAATTTCCAATTCTTCAAATCAGCCTCTTGGTTGATATGCACCAAGGAACGTAAGTAATTTCTATCGCTGTATTGAAACTCCACAACAATGCGCGAATCTTTAGTGATCTGTTTTTTTGTGGTAAAGGATAGCTGAGCTGTATTGTAATCAATCACATAGTCACTCTGAGCGCCGCGCTCAAGCAAAACCCCGTTGATATACACCTTCTCGGAACCCGACAAGACCATGATGAAGAGCTCGTTATTGGAACCTGTCAAGCGATAAGGCCCTTGATTGCCTTCAACGCCTTGTATCGTGTTGCGTGCAAAACGACCTTTGGATACCGCAATACTTACCGACGAACGCGATTCGCCCAGAACCTGGGCTTCATTCTTCAATGCGAAGTGGCTAATGGAACTAAAACTCCCGCCCTGTGCCCGTTTATAAAAATTCATGAAGTAACTGTTCGGCCGCCGCAGGTCGTAATCACCAGCAATAAGCTTCTGCTGCTTGCTGCTAAGCTGAATAAACACCTTGTCGAACTCCTGTAAATTTTGCGTGTTGCCTTCGGGTTGAAAAGGAATATTTTCATCCGTGATAGCGGCTAAAACTTCCACATTCTCTGAAATACGGCCGTTCATCTGCAAATTCAAACTCGAGTTCAGCACCACATCTTGATTGTTACCCATCGAGATACCGCGCGAAATACTGCCGCTTTTATTCAGGCCACCAAACTTAAACAGTTTGTTCGGCTCCTCCTCCACAGGAAGCAAAAAAGGATTTAAAATACCTTGCTCATTGCGAGCCACTTTACTAGGGTCCTTGTGAAATCGAGCTTTCGTGAAATCAAAGGGCAGCACCCGATAACTAATACGGATAGAATCTTTTAACGATTTACTCCTCGGAGCGCTGATCCGCGATCCTGCATAATCAATATACCAAGCACGCGTGTCTGGAGCCAATCCATTGATCAGCAGGGAGCCAGGCACGATACTCAAGGTATCGATCCGCAGCGTGTCTTCTGGAAAGGCTATGACACGTTGTCGCACAAACGCATGTTCCTGTGCAGACGAAACACCCATCCACAGACAAAGCAAAAAAACAATGGGTATTCGTTTGATCAAATACATGCAGGACAACCTCGTGTTTGTCTGGTATATATAACTCCTGCTGCAATGCATTATTGCAGTTCGCGTCGATAGCGCTGTATCGTATTCTCCAAGCCGAAATACAAAGCATCCGATATCAAGGCATGACCAATCGAAACTTCAAGAATAGCAGGTATGCACTGCACCAAGTAGCGCAAATTATGCAGGCTCAAATCGTGACCCGCATTAATGCCTAAACCCAAATCGGAAGCAACCTTGGCTGCATCAACGAAGGGCCGCACTGCAGCTTCTTTGTTTTCAGGATAAAGATCCGCGTAGGGCTCGGTATAAAACTCCACCCTGTCGGCTCCAACAGCGCGAGCACCCTCAATCATACGCGCTTCTGTTCCTGTAAATAGAGAGGTGCGAATACCGTGTCTTTTAAACTCGGCAAGCACCTCAGAAAGCAAGCCGGCATTGGCCAATGTGTCCCATCCTGCATTGGAGGTTAACGCTTCCGGTGGATCAGGCACCAAGGTTACCTGATGCGGCTTGACACGCAATACCAAATCCATGAAAGATGCGTTAGGATAGCCTTCAATATTGAATTCGGTGGAAATCAAGGGCGCGATATCAAGTACATCCGCATACCGTATATGGCGCTCATCTGGCCGCGGATGAACCGTGATGCCCTCCGCTCCAAAGCGTTGGCAGTCAATGGCGGCCTTTAGCACATCCGGATAACGACCGCCTCGCGCATTGCGCAAAGTCGCGATTTTATTGATATTTACGCTTAACTTTGTCATAATTGGTATGGCCGTATTTTTGATACTACGAATTTACGAATAATGGCAGTGTAATTTTTCAGATTTCCAGGTAAAATTAATTGTTTAAAAACGTATTCATCTGTGACTAAATCCTTTAATTTGTAAACCGTTTCGCTTTAAAAGCGTAAAAACGGTGTAGCAAAGATTCGAAAATATGGTAGCAAAAGACCTTTTGACCGATACGATTCCTCCCCTGACCTTGCAGGATACAGGATCCAAAGCCCTCAAGTGGATGGACGAATTCAGAGTGAACCACCTGCCTGTTGTAAATAAAAAAGAATACCTGGGCCTCATTTCTGAAGACGATATCTTCAACCTCAATAAACCGGATGAGCCCATGAGCAGCCACCAATTAGCTTTGGCAAGGCCTTTTGTGTATGAAGAACAACATGTTTACGAAGCGTTAAAACTCACCTCCAAGCTTAGTTTAACAGCGCTACCGGTATTAAACTCCGCGAAAGAATACGCCGGTTGTCTCACCCTATCCGACCTCGTTCGCGGCCTCTCTTCTTTTGCAGCGATAGAAGGTGCTGGCGGGATCATTATTCTAGAACTAAATGTTCGTGACTATTCACTGAACGAGATTTCTCGCATCGTGGAATCAAACGATGCACGCATCTTAAGTCTCTATATTTCTTCGCAAACCGACTCCAACAAGCTCGAGCTTACCATCAAGATAGACAAGATGGATCTGACTCGAATCTTGGCCTCTTTCTATCGCTATAACTACGTCGTCAAGTCAACCTTCCACGAAAGTGAATTTATCGAAGATGTAAAGGCACGTTACGACTCTTTGATGAATTACTTGAACATATAAATACCTTGCAGCACCGCATCGTCCCGCAATGGCTTTTGCTTCTGTTGCTGGCCTTGTTTATATCGCACTCCTACGCCCAAAATCCGGTTCAGCCCGACAGTTTGTTGGCATCCCTTTCCAAGCTTGCCCAAGATTCGATTTTTCGCATTGGGAAAATCAATATCACTGGAAACAAAACAACAAAAACGGGCATTGTTACGCGTGAGTTTTTAATGCATGAGGGCGATACGCTCAGCGTAAAAAAACTTGCAGAGCAACTCAAAAAAACGCGACAAAACCTACTCAATACATCGCTTTTCAACTTTGTAGATATTGTAACGGCTTCTCCTACTGCTGGGCAGCTTGATATTTACATTAGCCTACGCGAACGTTGGTACATCTGGCCTATGCCGATCTTCGAATTGGCCGATCGCAACATCAACGAATGGTGGTTAAACAAAGATCTTAGCCGCACCAACTATGGCTTATTTATGGTTAAGGATAATTTTCGCGGTCGCGGCGAACAGCTTCAACTTTTATACAGGTCGGGGTATTCGCGCCGATACGGACTCTACTATAGTGTTCCTTATATCAACAAAAATAAAACTAGCGGACTAAACATACAAGCAACCTATTCGAGAAATCACGAGATCGCTTACGAGAGTTTCGAAAACAAACTGCACTATTTCAAAAATCAGAAACGCAATGTCCGCGAAGAACTTGGTTTAACGCTGGGGTATACCTATCGCAGAAACTTGTATAACACCCATGCACTTTCAGCTGAGTTTCGAAAAGCAAGCATCGCAGATACCTTAGCGATGATAAATCCTGACTATTTCTTGAATGCGGATTCAAGTATTGAGTATGTCGGCCTGACGTATAAATTCAAGCACGACAAAAGAGATCTGGCTGCATATCCATTAAAAGGATATTATTACGACCTCGAGGTAAGTCATAAGATTGTAGGCCTGGGCGAAAGACTCAACAATATCGATTATGTTATTGCTGGATACAGATACTACATTCCCATATCGAAACGCTTCTTTTTTGCTGCATCGCTTAAAGGAAAGCTATCTGGATCAGCACGACAGCCCTACTACCTCATGCGGGCCTTGGGATACAGCAGCGACTTTGTGCGCGGCTACGAACTGTATGTGCAGGATGGCAAGCACTATGCGCTTTTCAAGAGCAACATAAAATTCAACCTGATGCCCGAACGAAAGGTGACATTGCCGGGTATTCCGATGGATAAATTTAATACCATACCTGTTGCGATGTATCTGAATCTATTCACCGATCTTGGCTATGTCTATGGGCAGGAAGGCGCTAAAAACAACGCACAAAACAACAACCTGCTTATCGGATCAGGGATCGGCCTCGACTATGTGACCTACTACAACATGGTAGTGCGTGCCGAATATGCAATCAACCGCATGAAAGAAAGCGGCTTCTACTTGCATTTCGCGATACCTATTTAAGTCCTTTTACGATCTCGCTCAACTGACGCGCCTGATCGCGCCGAGAAAAACGAACGAGCTCTGGATGAACAGGTAAGTTGATATCTTCTCCTTGCTCCCATTTGGTATACAGCGTTTGAATGTAAGCACTCATCGGCCCGGCCATGGTGCGATCAAACGCTTTGCCTGCATTCATTCCTTCAATAATTTTTGCACTCTCTCCATGCACTGGACCCAAGCAGATAACTGGTTTTTGAGCGGCGAGATATTCAAAGATCTTACCCGGTATTATGATCTCCTCGTTTTTATTCTGAGGAATTGCCAATAATAAAACGCTCCCTTCCATTAAATACGCCACAGAGCGATCGTGCTTAACATAAGGTACTATTTCTAAGAGATCCGCCACGCCGCGCGCCTCAAAATGGCCTTTGATGGCGGGTGTTACCGATCCCACAAAGCGCACCTTCAATTTAGAAATTTTTGAGCGATCAAGAAGCTTTAGCGCTTCTGCGAAAACCTCCGGGCGATAGCTATCCGCTAATGTTCCTGCGTAGGTGATGATAAAATGATCTTTGTCTTCGATAAAGGATTTATTAAAATCAGCTTCGTCATAACCCATCGGCAAGAAGCACGTTTTTGCCTCTGTTGGAGTACTTGTTTTTGATTGAAAAAGCTGGCTCCAAGGTGGACTAGCTATAAGAATGCGGTCCGACTCTTCAATAACACGACGCTCAAAATCTTTGTCTTTTTTAGCAGCAAAAGGAAGATGAAAAAACGATTCGTAATAATAGATATCGGTCCATGGATCGCATAAATCTGCAATCCATTTTATCGGAAAACGTTTTTTCAAAGATAGCCCAATCAACTGTGTTGAATGCGGCGGACTTGAGGTTATAACCACATCAATACCGTGAGTACGAATGAGCTCCGATGCTTTTTCAATCGCAAAGCGATTCCAACCTACACGCGCATCGGGTATAAAAAAATTGCCGCGAATGAACCGTGCTAGTTTGTCAAACAGACCTGGCTTGGTTTCATTCGCAAAGCCACCATAAGGAATACTTTTTTTGCCAAGGAGTTTTTTATACGACTCAAAAGGCTCGTTTGTTGGCGTTTTAAAAACAAGGATGTTTGGCGCGATATCCGCAACGAGCGATGAATCAAGCACTGCATAACTTGCTTGCTTCTCATCCACTGTTAGCACGATGGGCTCAACACCAAACTCAGCAAGGTATTTGCTCAACTTCAACCACCGCTGCACGCCGGCTCCACCGCTAGGAGGCCAATAATAGGTGATGATGAGCGCTTTGATCATGCTGGGATATCGAAGAAACTAGTGTTTAACAACTGTGTCTTCTGGCTTTCTAAATGCTACAAAGACAGCTCCTAACAAAAGTACAAGCACGATGGAAGATGACCCTAAAGCTATCTTTTCGCCAGTGAAGTAGGCTTTCGGCTCGAATTTAAAAACCACCTCGTGCTCCCCCGCAGGAATGCGCAAGGCACGCAAAACATAATTCGCACGAAGATGTGATACCGGCTTACCATCGATGTAGGCGTTCCAACCTTTGTCGTAGTAAATCTCGGAGAACACAGCCAATTGCTCCGTTGAGGTTTTAGAGTGATAGTCTAATTCGTTCGGTTCGTACTTAACAAGTCGAATGGAAGCAGCGCTATCGATGCTTATCTTCAACCCTTCTAGTTGAGAAGCGAAGCGCTGATCAACAACAGCTGTTTTTGCTGGAGCGAACGAGTCTAAAGCCGCCATTTCAGCATCTGCGTTAGCAACACTTTTTACCTCACTCACAAACCAAGCATTACCTAAGGCATCTGGATTCCGCCTAGCTACAGGACTCGCTTTCTCCTGCGCCATGATGAAATACTTGGCGTTGAGCATGTTCAAAACAGCCATGTTGTTTTTACTGATTTGATTTTCAATCAACTCCTGATAACGCTTCAGCTTAGCACCGTGATAACCACCGATGGACTTGTGATAATAAGAAGTTGTTGCGTCGTTGAAAGTGCTCACCGACAAATTCATCACACGAAAGTTTGGATCCTTATCAGCCAAGATTGTCTCGTCGGCCTGAGTAGGCGAAAATTCAGCCTGCTGCTTAGAAGCAGAAACAAAATCGGAATCGTTTAGATAACGCTTCCCTACCGACCAAAGATCAACTAAAATCAACATGCTGACTGCAAGAATTAAATACTCTTGCTTGATTTTCTTTCCGATATATAACCAAATCGCAGTGCCACTCAGTGCAATAAAAACAAGGGAACGCAAGGCATCCATGCGAAGTATACTTTCACGATCGCTACGTATTGCCCCTATCAACCAATCGGGATAACCGCTTGAAAGCATCTGCTCATCAGCAGGAGAAACGAAATTGAAGAAAGCGCCTGGGAGCACAAAAAACACCAAGCACAAACCGCCGCAGAAGTAAAACGCGTAAAGCAATTTCTTGCGTACCTCGATAGGATTACGAAGTCCTGAAAGCACCTCTTGCAAAGCCAACATGCCAAGCAGCGGCACCGTCAAGCCTGCGATTGCTAAGATCATCGACACCGAGCGAAATTTGTTGTAGGCCGGAAAATAGTCGAAAAACAAATCTGTTAAAGGCGTGAAATTCTTTCCCCACGATAGCATGATAGATAATATCGTTGCAGATAAGAGCCACCATTTTAATGTTCCACGCAACAACAATAAACCAAGTATGAATAAGAAGCAAAAGATAGCACCAAGATAAACCGGTCCTGAAGTGAATGGTTGATCGCCCCAATAAATAGGCAAACGCTCCGCTATATTTTCAGCTTGCCCAGCAGGCAAGCCTTTATCAATCATAGCTTTGTAGGTATATGATGTTTTAGGCAAAGAAGCTGTAGACGAGCCACCAAAGAAATCAGGAATCAAGAGTGTCATCGTTTCCGATTTCCCGTAGCTCCAAGACAAAGCATAGTCTTTGTCGAGTCCGCTCGATGTTTTTTTCGCTTGCAATTCAGATTGACCGCGTGTAGAGTCTTTGCCGTATTCATAGGTTAACCACAAGATGCTAATGTTCGATCCAATAGCAAGTAAAGCTGCAATGACAAGGACGCCAGCAGATTTTAAGAAAGACTGCAAGGCCTTTTCCTTGATCGCAAAAGCGAACTGAAATGCTACAAACAAGGCTATGGTTAGGAATAAATAATAGGTTATTTGCAGGTGATTGGAATAGATCTCTAGAGCAAGTGCAAATGCAGTTAAAGCTGCTCCTGCTAGCCATTTTTTACGAAAAGCCAACACCACACCGGCAAGCACTAAAGGCATATAAGCGATAGCCATCGCCTTGGTGTCGTGACCTGTTTCAATACTACTTAAGTTATAGGATGCAAAAGCAAAGCCAAGCGCTCCGCCAGCGGCCAAGATGGGATTAATGCCTAAGGTAATAAGTAGAACATAAATCGACAGCAAATAAATAAAGACAATGTCGGCCGGCTGCGGAAGCATTGACCGTAAGGCCTTTTGAATATAAAGGAAAATGTTCGATGGATAGTCGGTTGAGATTTGGTAAGCTGGCATCCCACTAAACATAGTGTTCGTCCACAATGCCTCATGGCCGGTTTTTGCTCGGTAATCAAGAATTTCCTTGGCGGCTCCTTTCCATTGACGTATGTCGCTTTGGTCCATCGTTTTGCCCTGAAACAAAGGCAGAAAATAGACCGCAGTGAGCACCCAAAAAATCAGCACGGCGATTCCGTGCGTCATCCATTTTTTCTTAACCGATGTATTCATGAGGCGAATATTTATAAAATTTTGAAAGCCGTTTGATAGAAGTTGTTGATGCCCGCCAACACTTCATACTTGATGTAATACGATTGCGTGAATAGCTCCCACGCATAAAACTCATGCATCGGTACATTGAACTCATCGAAGATGATAATATCGCCAGGCTTCAAGAAAGGAGCCATGGAGGTAAGGCCAAACAATGTTGAAGTGAAAAGATCCGCGTCAAAATGAATAACACGACGCACGCCGGGCTTGTAGTTTTTTGCAAAGCCAGGCACGGTATCTTGAAACAATCCTTTGAAAAAAGTGATGCGCGTATCGTCAGTTAGTGGCATATTGCTTTGCATATCGCCTTTTTTAAAGCTACCCCAATCCTCCGGAAGACCTTCGAAGGTGTCGAAACCATAAAAACGGGAATTCGCTTGCGTATTCGCATTGGCCCACCACATGAACGAGCCACCATCAAATACACCAAACTCGATGTAGTCAATCGGCTCTTGCAAAGATTCCTTTTGAATGATGAACGCATACATGTTCAAGCGCTCTTGATAGTTGAGATTGAGGCGATAGAAGTCGTTCATCCCCAAGCCCTTCTGACTGCTAATCCAAGCAGATAAGCGATTCAGGTTTGCAAAAAAGATAAGCAGTCCGCTGCACCATTTGAAAAGAACATGCAATCGCAAAACGAAATAAAATCCCTTGAGCTTGCCTCGAAAAAAATTCAGATTCATAAATTAATTAAGGAATTACTTTACTTCTTCGAAATCAACAAAATCGCCGTCGCTCTTTTTTGTATCGTCCATCTTCTGAATCGTGATACGCCCTTCCTGCTTCTTCATCGCCTCTTGTTGTTTTCTTAGCTCCTCTTTTGGAGAGGGACGATTTGGATTAACATTGGTGATGATAACGAAACGACCGAACTTGCGAAGCAGGGCGATCAACAACAAAAGTATGAGTACGAACTTGATCATATCCAGAATTGTAACTGAATAAAACAGAATAATTAACGACTGAGATACATTGATTTCTCCTTGTATAAATGCCTGAAGTAGGCATCGTTTGTATCTTTGATAAATCGAATGGATTCGCCGGTGGACTTCATTTCAGGCCCCAATGATTTGTTGACATTCGGGAACTTATCGAAAGAGAACACAGGCTCTTTGATTGCGTATCCATTCTTTTTTGGTTGGATATCAAAATCCTTGAGCATATTAACGCCCATCATCACTTTGGCAGCAATGTTTACATACGGAACATCGTAGGCTTTGGCAATAAAGGGAACGGTGCGTGAAGCACGCGGATTGGCTTCAATCACATACACTTTCTCATCCTTGACTGCGAACTGTATGTTTATCAAGCCGCGAACGCTTAATGAAAATCCAAGTTTGATTGTGTATTCCTCGATCTGCTGCATCACCGAAGGGGATAAATCGAATGGAGGCAAAACAGCATTCGAATCGCCGGAGTGAATTCCAGCCGGTTCGATGTGCTCCATCACTCCGATGATATGCACATCCTCACCATCGCAGATTGCATCCGCTTCGGCTTCTTCGGCGCGATCCAAGAAGTGATCAATGAGCACGCGATTACCAGGCAGGTTTTTCAAAAGCTTGATAACCGCCTTCTCCAACTCTTCGTCGTTGATCACGATGCTCATGCCTTGTCCACCCAACACATACGAAGGTCGAACCAAAACCGGGTAACCGACTTCTTTGGCCACAACAAGTGCCTCCTCGGCAGATTCAGCAACGCCGTATTTAGGATATGGAATACCAAGCTCTTTCAACAAATCAGAGAATCGCCCACGGTCTTCGGCGATATCCATGTTGTCGTATGATGTTCCGATGATTTTAATGCCCTTTTCATGCAAGCGCTGAGAAAGCTTTAGCGCCGTTTGGCCACCTAGCTGAACGATAACGCCCTCGGGCTTCTCATGATCGATGATCTCAATTAAATGCTCCCAAAAAACGGGTTCGAAATACAATTTATCGGCAATATCAAAATCAGTAGAAACTGTCTCCGGATTGCAATTGATCATAATGGCTTCAAAGCCCGACTCCTTCGCGGCAAGGATTCCATGCACACACGAGTAATCAAACTCAATACCTTGTCCAATTCGGTTCGGACCGGAGCCAAGAACAATGATTTTCTTCTTCTTGGAAACAATGGATTCATTTTCTGATGCGGTTACTTCTTCTCTAACAATCTCACTTTCAAAGGTGGAATAGAAGTAATTGGTTGACGAAGAAAACTCTGCAGCGCAGGTATCAACCATTTTAAAAACACGACGCACATTCATTGCCTTGCGGCGTTCATACACATCGTCTTCCGAACAATTGCCTAACAGATGAGCGATCTGTGCATCAGAATAGCCTTTCTGCTTCACCTCTAGCATGAACTCGCGACTGATGTTTAACAAGTTATATCGACGAATCTCTTTTTCTGTTTCAACCAGATTCTGTATTTGGTTGAGAAACCATTTATCAATCTTGGTCAAATTGTGCACCGATTGAACAGGCACACCCAATTCCAACGCGTCTTTGATGTGAAATAAACGATCCCAAGACGGATGCTCTAAGCTCTCTAAAATTTCTTCGGTCTTCGACCAACGCTTACCATCAGCGCCAAGACCTTGGCGACCAATCTCAAGAGATTGACAAGCCTTTTGGAGCGCCTCGATAAAGCTTCTGCCAATGGCCATCACCTCACCCACCGACTTCATCTGCAAACCAAGCGATCGGTCGCAACCAGGGAATTTATCGAAGTTCCAACGCGGTATTTTAACGATTACATAATCCAAGGTCGGCTCAAAATACGCTGAGGTTGATTTTGTAATTTGATTTTTTAACTCATCCAAATTATATCCAATAGCAAGCTTGGCGGCAATCTTAGCAATCGGATAACCCGTTGCCTTAGAAGCCAATGCAGAAGAACGGGATACACGCGGGTTGATTTCAATAGCAATGATATCGTCGTTCTCCGGGTTCACGGCAAATTGCACATTGCAACCTCCAGCGAAATCACCAATCGAACGCATCATGCGTATAGCCAAATCACGCATGTGTTGATAGGTCGAGTCGGCCAAGGTCATAGCAGGCGCCACCGTGATAGAGTCGCCTGTGTGTATGCCCATCGGATCAAAATTCTCGATAGAACAGATGATCGTAACGTTGTCATTGCCATCGCGCAGCAGCTCAAGCTCGTATTCCTTCCAACCCACAACGGCTTTTTCAATAAGCACTTCGTGTATAGGAGATGCTTGCAAGCCGCGTTGCAATTTCTCTTCAAATTCTTCTTTTTTATGAACGAAACTGCCGCCTGTTCCACCCAAGGTATACGAAGGCCTAATAACTAGCGGATACCCGATAGTTTGCGCAATCTCCTTGCCTTCCAAAAAGGAATTGGCCACTTTTGAAGGCGCTACACCAACACCAATATCAATCATTAATTTGCGAAAGGCCTCTCGGTTTTCCGTCGTTTCAATCGCAGCAATGTTGACGCCAATTATGCGAACACCATACTTTTTCCAAAGCCCCATTTCGTCGGCCTCGATACACAGATTCAAAGCAGTTTGTCCACCCATGGTAGGCAATACCGCATCAATCTTGCGTTCTATGAGAATCTTCTCGATAGACTCAACGGTCAGTGGCAACAAATAGATGTGCTCCGCCGTAACTTTATCCGTCATGATCGTGGCCGGATTGGAATTAATCAGCGATACCTCGATTCCTTCTTCACGCAGTGAACGAGCTGCTTGAGAACCTGAGTAATCGAATTCACAGGCCTGACCAATGATAATTGGCCCACTACCGATGATGAGAACAGATTTTATTGAATTATCCTTGGGCATTTTTCGGGGTTGTTTTTTTCTTGTGCGAATTTAGGTTTTTTGATCGTAAAACAAGGTATCTTTTTAATCAATTCACTAGAAAGAAGGATCCCTCTTTCGTCAATTCGTACATTCGCATAAAATTGCTCCTTGGAATGAATGGATTTGTATGCTGGAAAAACTTCAATGCGCACTTTGTGCAAATTGGCAACGGCGCCATTCCGATGCTTGCTTTTCCCGGATTTCATCGAAAATGCACCGATTTTGACGCTTTCAAGAGCTCTTTAGGCAAACAATTCACCATTTACGCTTTTGACCTCTTTTATCATGGCGAGAGCGAACAGATAGATGCGAATAGCCCTTTTGATGAAAATGAGCTGAAGACCATGGTGGAGCTTTTCTGCAAAACCAGAAGCATAAACCGCTTTGCTTTGATGGGGTATAGCCTTGGTGGCAAGATCGCTCTTTCGGTGCTCAATCTATTTCCAAAGCAAATCAGCGCTATGTACCTTTTCGCTCCGTATGGCCTTAAACCCGAACGCACTGTTGCTAGGATTGAGCATTGGCCAATTGCAGTGGCTCTGTTCCATTATTTCATCAAACATCCCGGCCCTTTTTTTACAGCCATCCGCATGCTGCATGGCATAGGTATTATTAACACTAGGAAATACGAATTCCTGCAACACCAAATGGAGAGCGAACAAAGAAGACGCTTGCTCTTTAATACATGGCAATGCTATCGGCTCATAAAACCCGATATTGCCTTAGCGAACTCCCATTTTAATACGTTTGAGATCAATCTTAAACTTTTTTATGGATCTTTGGACCCGGTTGAACCACCCGAGCATGCCCATTTTTTAACCGATAATCTGAATCAAAAAGATACCTTAACGATAGTGCCTGTAAGCCACAATTTGATTTGCGAAAAAACAAACCAAATCCTTGCTAAACAACTTGCTGCCAATTCATGATTGCTTCTATACTAATCCTCTTCACAGCCCTTTTTAACCTTGGGGATTCCACGGCTACAGATACACCCACGGTGTCGTGGATGCATGCCCAGCAGGTGCATGATGATGTGTTAACATACCAGAAACTCGATACCACGCTCGAGTCTTTTCGTTTTATCAATCCCATTCTTGGTAAAACACCATCGCTCTACCTCGGAAACTACGGCACATCCACCCAAGCACTTCGCTTTAACGAACCATCCCTAATTGGTCAAGTGCTCCATGCAGCAGATCCTTTCGCTCCGTATTTGATACATTCGGAAGATGTGCGATATTACCAGGCCCGAAAGCATTATTCAGAAATTTTCTACGAGCAAGGAGCTAAAAAAGAACAAGTTTTTCGCGTTAGCCACACTCAAAATATAAGTCCGAATTTGAATGTGGGCTTAAATCTTAACAAAGCTGGTTCGGAGGGATATTACACGCGGCAGCGAAGCAACATAACAAGCTACGATTTCTTTCTTTGGTACCACACTAAAAACCAACGCTACAATCTCTTTGCCAATTACATTGGCAATAAAATAAAAGCCCAAGAGAATGGAGGAGTCAACGATCTTATCTACGAATCCGGTGAATCGAAGAAGAACATACCTGTCAACTACTCCTCCGCTGAAAGGCGTTATCGTGACCGTGGTTTCGATATTCAACAAAGCTGGAACTATGGAAGCTATAGCCAACTTATGGATACGGCCGGAGTTGCTGATAGCACAAAAGCAAAGGCCCTTACAAACACTCGTTTTCAAGCGCGCGGGCAATTCTCGCACAACTTCAGCTATCAAAAAAAATACACCCTTTTTGAGAACCCATTGCCCAGCTATTTTTTCATCGACTCCATCACGCTCGACTCCACTTCCATAAGCACCATAAGCAATGCCATAGAATGGACTACCATGGGGTTCAAGAACGCGCTATCAGGAACAAGAAAAGTTAAATATACGCTTGGACTTATTCATGAATTAACGGATTATAAACAGGTCCCCTTCTCTATTTTGAATGTTGGCACAATAGAACACCAATTTAACAACCTGATTGCAGAAGCCAATGTGGAAGGCGCGCTTGGAAAAAAGGCTTCTTTTGGATTGAATGTTCGACAAAACATCTACGGATACAACAAAAACGACCATGCTTACAAAGGTTATTTTTACATCCCTTTTAACCATAAAAACGACTTTGTTGGCGTTTCTTTTGCAAGCCTTCGTCAAGCTCCCGACTTTCGCATGCAACACTTTTCTTCGAATGCCTATGTCTGGGATAATGCCTTCACAGCAACGGATTATCAATCAGCGTCGCTTGGTCTTTACATTACGCATCTTGGTATTAAAGCAACGGCAACAGGGTATTCAATTAAAGGCTATCTGTATTACGACACGAACGGACTTCCCGCTCAATTTGATGGCAACGTGGGCTTAGGCATCTTCTCGATTCAGAAAAATTTCAAATGGAGACATTGGAACTGGCAAAACAAATTCATTTTCCAAGTTGCCGACAACGATCTATTGCGATTGCCACAAGCTATATTACAACCTAGCTTGTTCTACGAAAACAAAGTGTTTAAGAAATCAACACTCATGCTTATCGCGATGGATATCAATTACATGTCGTCGTATTACGCTAGCGCTTATGTGCCTGAAACAGGTGTGTTTCGTGTACAAAACGACAAGCTGCTTGGCAACTACCCACTACTGGATTTATCTGTGAGCATGCTCGTCAAAAGAGCGCGGGTGTTTTTTAAGCTAGCGCATGCAAATGAAGGACTGATGCAGGACAGAGCCTATTCAGCGCTGCACTATCCATATCCAGGAAGAGCCTTTCAGTTCGGAATCTCTTGGCGTTTCTTTGACTAAAAAGCAAGCGCTTTTTAGCTCATACTAAAAATCACGTCTTCTGCTTTTTCTTTTTTGCAGCCGGAAACAAGACGTTGTTTAATATCAACCTATATCCAGGTGAATTTGGATGCAAGGCAAGATCGGTTGGAGGATCACCCACCATGTGCTGATAATCTTCGGGATCGTGACCGCCATAAAAAGTCCAAGTGCCTTTGCCATATTCACCGTGAATATAACGCACCTCACCCGTTTGTTTAGTTTCCCCTAAAACGAGTACTCCGGGCTTTAACAACGTTTTATTAAAGGCGGTTGTTTGTCCCATAAACCCTTTGATCACTTGCTCGTGATCCTGGCACAACATAGTAGGTACCGGGTCCCATTTTGCAGAAAAAGAAAAAAGACTAAAAAAGTCATCGTTCTTATTGATTCGACGTGTTTCTGTCATGTCAATATTGGAGTATTCGTAGTGCATAGGATCCTTGACGATACTAAAATCACGAAAAGCTAAGGTCTTCGAAAAATCAAGTTTTGAATCCATGCCCGGATCGGCGCCATCCCCATCAAACATAGACTCGCAAATGTCGACACCTTCGGCAGAGAGCGCGATATCGTAGCTATCTGTAGCTGAACACATCGCAAACAAAAATCCACCTCCAACTGTGAAATCACGAATCTTTTGGGCTACAGCGAGTTTCAATTGCGAGACTTTATCGAAGCCCAATTTATGCGCCATCTCTTCTTGCAGCTTCACATCGTTCTGGTACCAAGCAGCGCCCGCATAAGCTGCATAAAATTTACCGTACTGACCAGTGAAGTCCTCGTGATGAAGATGCAGCCAGTCGTAAAGCAAGAGCTTTCCTTGCATAACATCCTCGTCATATACCTTATCGAAGGGTATTTCGGCATAGGTAAGCACCATCGTAACGGCATCGTCCCAAGGCAGTTTGTTAGGTGGGGTGTAAACGCAAATTTTAGGCGCTTTCTCTAATTTCACCAAGTCCTGATTAACCTCGGGATTAGCAATATCTTGTAAAATATTAGCTGCCTGACCATCTGCTATCACTTGAAAGGAAACGCCACGCACACGGCATTCGTTCTCGATTTGTGAAAACTGACGAATCATGAAACTGCCTCCTCTATAATTGAGTAACCAATCCACTTCGACATCCTGCTTGAGAACCCAATAAGCAACGCCATACGCCTTGAGGTGATTACTCTGCTGCTCATCCATTGGAATGAGAATATAGGCAGCACGCGCAGTGCATACCGAAGCAAGCAAGAAAAGCAAGAGCAACTTCGTTTTCATAGGCATAAGCGACTAGTGAAACAACGCAAAAGTCAAAATTATTGGACTAGAATGGAGCGTTTCCGTCAGGGTCTTCGTTCATGCGCGACGAACGCAGTATTGATTTCGGACCGTTGTAATCGGCCTCCGGACTTGCAGCAGAATCATCGAACTGATCGTGATGATTCAGGTCCTCAAATTTCGCTTGGGTTTCGACAAAGCGCAATTTGATATCTTTCAACGCACCATTACGATGCTTGGCGATCTGAACCTCGGCAATCCCTTTGGTAGATTGGCCTTCTTCGTCCTGATCAATTTTATAGTATTCAGGTCTGTATAGAAAGATTACCATATCGGCATCCTGCTCGATCGCTCCCGATTCACGAAGATCGGATAACATCGGGCGCTGATTACCACCGCGCGACTCTGCCTTACGACTTAACTGCGAAAGCACCAAGATTGGAACATCCAACTCCTTAGCAATACTCTTCAAAGAACGCGATATATAAGAGATTTCCTGCTCACGGTTAGAGTTCTTGTTATCGGATGCGGCTACCATCAACTGTAAGTAGTCGATAATTACAATCTCAATTTTCTTTTGCGCTTTAAGGCGGCGACATTTAGCTCGGAATTCAAAAATAGATAGGGCTGGTGTATCATCAATATAAAGAGGGGCATCTTCGAGCTTCCCAATTTTAGTGTTTAACTGCTGCCATTCATGCGGCGCTAAGTCACCCCGTTTCAATTTTTCTGCGGCAAGACCTGTCTCGCTTGAGATCAGACGATTCACAATCTGAACGGCCGACATCTCTAAAGAAAAGAAGGCGACAGGGCGTGCAAATCGAATAGCAATATTGCGCGCCATCGACAGACAGAATGAGGTCTTTCCCATACCTGGTCGTGCACCGATGATAACCAAGTCGGTGGCTTGCCAACCGGCCGTAATGCGATCCAATTCGCTGAATCCCGAGGGCACACCTGTGATGCCATGCTCCTGCCCTTCTTGGTTTTTAGCTTTCTCCATATTCTCAATGGCGATACGCACCAAGTCGACCATCGGTGTAAAACTCTTACGAATATTACCTTGTGTTATCTGAAAAAGATTCTTCTCCACATTGTCTAACAGCGTGAATACATCACTTGTTTCTTCGTAGGCCTCACGCACCGTTTCGCTTGAGATTCGAATAAGCTCACGCTGAATGTATTTCTGTATAATAATACGCGCATGGTATTCAACATTGGCGGAGGAGGCAACCTTACTGGTGAGCTGGGTGATGTAATACGGCCCCCCTGCAATCTCTAGTGTACCGAGCCGCTTTAATTCGGAAGTAACCGTGAGAATATCCACGGGTTTGGACTGCTGAAAAAGGGAAACGATGGCTTCATAAATCTTACCATGCGCATCCGCATAAAAGCACTCTTTATGTAAGATATCGATGACCGCTGTGAGCGCGTCCTTCTCGAGCATTAATGCCCCAAGAACAACCTCTTCAAGATCTAATGCCTGTGGCGGTAACTTACCTTGCACGGCAGCTGCCACCTGGCCTGTGGTGGTGCGTGTATTTGCACGCGAGCGTATGCCGGTGCTGGGTTTCTCGTTGGTACTCATCTTTTCAAAGATACTAAAAAAAGGGGAATAGAATTTAACTCGAGTAGCTAATACCCGATTGCCTGAATGAACTTGCCTTCGTAATTAATTTACCAGTCCGTTGCGCACTGCAGCTACTTTCTCGGAAATGACGGTGATGTCTTCCGCTGTCAAAGTCGATTTTTTACCATACGCATCAGCAAGCTCAGCAACAGGAGCCAACTCCTTCAAAAGCTGAGCACAGTCGGCATTCTTCTGATAGAGTGTAAGAATTTCAGATACATAGGTATACGCGTACAGCTGACCCCAAGCACGATTGAAAACAGGCTCGTTTTTATCCGTGCGCGGCACTCCTTTTAGCATCTGGGTAGTGATGTAGAGCGCCTCAATCCAGCCGCCGCTAGCAACTACTGCTGCAGTACTTACACGCTGGTTGGAACGCAGGTTGCGTGAAGCCTTGTCATAGGCATTGTTAATAATCGACTCCAGGGTGTCTTTGTTTGCGATATTGCCATCGAAACGCTTCAACATCGTTTCGTCAAAAGCTGCGCCAACACCCACTTTATCAGCCAATTGCTTGGATGTATTCAGATATCCAAGAGCATCTTGTGTTTGCGCATAGGAAGTGCTGTAACCAAGATCTGCACCAAAAACACCGAGGTTTACGGCTGCTTTATAGTTGCTTGAATAAGAAGAAGACTTACTAGACGAATTCATCACGTTTTTATTATATGTAAAACCTGATTTCGCCAATTCTTTACTCATTTCAATTGGTGAAGGAATATTTTGGAAAACCTGTTCCAATTTCAATTTTGCATCCGTGCTAGCAGAATCTTTTGTGATTTCTTCGTCAATAACTTTCTCTTCTTTTTTGCCACAACGCACAAAAACTAAAGAAAGAACCATTCCGAACATGGCAATTAAAAGGGCTGATTTAATGAAGTGTTTCATGTTTATTTATTAAGGGTTATTAGTTTACTTGATTGACAATATCATTTACTACGCCCATAGCGCAAAATTTGGCGATGCGCTGCTCAACACGCTCTTCGGGCTTTAATTTATTCAACACATCCAGTTGCTTGGTAATCTCATTTTTGACGATCTCAAACATCTGTTCAGGAAAGGCATGCGCAC
This sequence comes from Bacteroidota bacterium, assembly GCA_947448795.1. Lineage (GTDB taxonomy): Bacteria > Bacteroidota > Bacteroidia > AKYH767-A > JAHEYN01 > CANFOZ01. The sequence goes on along the minus strand of CANFOZ010000013.1, from coordinate 15,856 downwards.
CACCAATTGGTTCACGAACTATTCCATCGATGAGTTTCTGCTCCAACATATCCTCAGCAGTCAACTTAAGCGCCATAGCTGCCTTCTCCTTGAAATCCCAGCTGCGCCATAAAATCGATGAACAAGATTCGGGAGATATAACAGAATACCACGTGTTCTCTAGCATTAAAACACGATCGCCGATACCTATACCTAAAGCACCGCCTGACGCTCCTTCGCCTATCACGATACAAATCACAGGTACTTTTAACAACATCATCTCGTAGAGATTGCGGGCAATCGCTTCGCCTTGCCCTCGCTCCTCGGCCTCAAGCCCTGGATAGGCGCCTGGTGTGTCAATAAAAGTTACAATGGGCTTATTAAATTTTTCGGCAAGCTTCATCAAACGAAGGGCCTTTCTATAACCCTCTGGATTGGCCATGCCAAAATTACGGAACTGGCGCTGTTTGGTTGTGCTGCCCTTTTGTTGCCCGATAATCATCACCGACTGGCCATCAATGGTACCAAAACCACCAATCATCGCTTTGTCGTCTTTAACCGTACGATCACCATGCAGCTCCATGAAGTCGCCTCCTGTAACGGCCTCTATATAGTTGAGTGTGTAAGGACGGTCGGGGTGACGCGAAAGTTGAACACGCTGCCATGGACTCAATTTCGAAAATATGTCTTTGCGCGTACTTTCTATCTTCTTCTCTAATTCAATAAGAGTAGGCCCTACGTCCACTTTACTAGAGGTCGCTATCTCTTTCGCTTTCTCTAACTGCTCGAGCAGATTCGCGATAGGTTTTTCAAAGTCTAGAAAATTCATGATGTGATTATAGAGTTAATTGAATCGAATTGAATTCGAAACGAACTGCGAATATACGAATTAAGAGAAATAGCAATTTGTATTTGTATTTTCGCAAAGCAAAATATAATATGATCAGGCACCCAAACGCAAAAATCAACCTCGGCCTACACATTACCGAAAAAAGGCCGGATGGCTTCCATAACCTGGAATCCATCTTCTATCCTATTGGACTTAGCGACATTTTAGAAATCGTTACCACGCCGAACAAGGAAACAGCTAATTCGCTTCAGTTTTCTTCTTCTGGTATTCCAATTCCAGGAAAAGGCAATCTCTGCGAAAAGGCCTATGTATTGCTAAAAACAGCTTTCCCTGATCAAATGAAGGGTGTTTCGTGTTTAGCCCATTTGCATAAACTAGTCCCAATCGGAGCTGGTCTTGGCGGTGGCTCATCGGATGCCGCTTTTTCACTGCGCATGCTCAACCACTTGTTCAACCTTCGCCTTGACGACTCCCAACTAGAAAACTATGCTGGTCAAATAGGTAGCGATTGTCCCTTTTTTATACGTAACAAACCCGTTTTCGCCGGAGGCCGCGGCGAACTTTTCGAACCCATCACCCTACATTTGTCTAACTACTACATCAAGTTAGTGATCCCTCAAATCCATGTTAGTACGCCGTGGGCCTATTCGCAAATAATACCTAAAAAATCGACTTTCGATTTGCGTACTATTGGCACATTGCCGATTAAAGAATGGAAAAATACTCTCGTAAACGATTTTGAAACAGCCGTATTTTTAAAACACCCAGAAATTGCATTGCTGAAAGAGGAACTGTATCGTGAAGGAGCTGTCTATGCGTCCATGAGCGGAAGTGGATCGGCTGTTTTCGGACTTTTTACAACTCCACAACCAAGCCAAGCGGAAAAAGCCGATTGTACTGTTTGGACAGGAAGGCTCAGCTAATTTTTCAAGAGCTTCTTTTCTGCCGCTTTCTGTTTTTTTTCAAAGAACAAGCAAAATTCGCTTATGCCGCAATCGCTGCACTTCGGCTTGCGAGCCACGCAAATGTAACGCCCATGAAGAATCAACCAATGGTGTGCTACCGACAGCAAGTCCTTTGGTATGCACTTCACAAGTTGTTTCTCTGCCATCAGCGGGTTGCGAGCTCCTTTTGTTAAACCCAAACGGGCAGAAACCCTAAAAACGTGCGTGTCGACTGGCATAGCGGGAATATCAAAAACAACAGAAGCCACAACATTGGCCGTCTTTCGACCAACGCCGGGAAGCTCTTGAAGCAAGTCGACCGTTTCAGGAAGTCGTCCGTTAAATTTATCCATCACCATAACTGCCATGCCATGTAAATGCTTGGCTTTACTTCCAGGGTAACTAACACTGCGTATGTATGGATAAATGTCATCAGCTGTGCTACTTGCTAAATCTTTAACATTGGGATAACGCTTAAACAATTCAGGAGTTACCACATTGACTCTTTTATCGGTGCATTGCGCAGACAAGATAACCGCAACAAGCAGTTCATACGGATTTTTATAATCGAGCTCGGTGGCCGCATCGGGTTGATGTTTAATAAACCAGGCTAAAATAGGCTGTATCCTGTCTTTTATTTTCATTTTTCAATTCGTTTTGTGGTTTTTTGAGCCAAAAACAACACTTATAGTATTTATGCTTGAATTCAAGGTAAATATATACCTTTGTTAGTCAGGTTATAAAATTTAGTTTATTTATTACGGATTGTTTTCTTTTTCAACCTCCCAACATGAAAAAATTATTTCCTAAAATGGTCAATTCTTCTAATCGACTATTCCTGCTTTGTTTTGCAGTACTTGGCCTATCACTCCAGTCGTTTGCTCAACAAGCTGACCTGAAAGCGAAGTTGGCAAAAGCACAACAGGCAAAAATGGCTGGCGACCAAGTGATTTACCACAGCATCATGAGCACGATGCCAACCGCCTCGCCAGAGCCAATAAAATATGCAACAACACCAAGTTATAACAGCAAGCACATGATGACCTCTACGGCCTGTGATTGCTGGATTGAGCGTGACGCCTCCTTCACCATCGCGCCTTTTACTATTGGTACCGCTCCGGAATACAGAAATGACGATGGCTCGACTGGCAACATCCCTATCCCTTTCACATACTGTTTCTACGGCACTAGTTATAACTCCTGCTACATCAACAACAACGGTAGTGTTTCGTTCAGCGGTCCCTTCTCAACCTACAGCGCCGATCCATTTCCAACCGCAAGCTACGACATGGTGGCGCCTTATTGGGCCGACGTTGACACCCGAGGCGTAGGCAGCGGATTAGTCTATTACAAAATAATGCCTACCTACATGATTGTGCAGTGGGATTCGGTTGGTTATTTCAACTCCCAAGTAGATAAAGTTGGAACCTTTCAATTAATTATTTCCGATGGAGCAGACAACATCATTTCCGGTGGTAATAATGTTTCTTTTTGTTATAAAGACATGCAATGGACAACCGGCTCAGCATCACAGGGAGTGAATGGGTTCGGCGGTGTACCTGCAACCGTAGGTGCCAATAAAGGCGACAATGTCAACTTTGTGCAATTCGGCCGTTTCGATCACCCAGGAGTAGATTACGATGGGCCTTTCGGCAATGCCGACGGGGTAAGCTGGCTTGACAATCAAAACTTCACCTTCAACACCTGCTTTGTTTCGAACATTCCCCCATCTGTAACCGGCTTCAGCCCTTGCGGATTAGACACTTTTGATATTTGCGTGGGTGATACTTTTTCCATGGCCGTTACTTATTATTCACCAGAACCTACACAAGACACCCGCGATACAGCTACGTCTGCTACTTTCAGCAATTTCACGTTCACTGCCGACCCTCCTGCAACCACTTCTAATATCTCAATCGCTGTGTTTCCAGCCATTGCGGATACAGGGTATCATATCATCACCTTCACCGGAACAGACAACGGCACGCCTAATTTGTCAACATCCGGCAGTATTGTAATTCATGTCATTCCGCAGATTTCGGTGGATGCTGGACCCGAGGTATTAATGTGTCCTGGTGATACGACCATCTTGAATGCCCTTACAACTGCTGGTGGCGTCCATTGGTTTCCACCAGATGGTTTAATGTATGTGGATAGTTTCACCACGAAAGCGTTCCCTATGGTTTCAACGTGGTATTATGTCACTGCAACCTCCGGTGGTACCTGTCTTGGCTTAGATAGCGTTTATGTTGGCGTCACCGGAATGCCGTGTAACGCAGGTCCCGATCAAAATCTTTGTGTGGGCTTTGTAACAACCTTAAATGCATCACCCAATACGGCTGCTACATACACGTGGTCGCCGGCTACTGGCTTGAGTGATCCAACCGTCTCCAACCCTACTGCCAACCCAAACATCACAACCACCTACACGGTTACAGTTGTCGACAACTTCAATTGTGTAACACACGATGATGTTACCGTTTCCGTTGTACCTGCCTTGCCCGCTGATGCTGGTCTCGCACAGACAACCTGTTCAAACGACTCTGTCATTCTTAATGCTACTGGTGGAACCATTTTCTCGTGGTCTCCAACCATCGGTATTGGCGACCCGAATATTGGCAATACGGCAGCCCTACCTGGCAACACCACCACCTACACGGTTTTTATTCAAGATGCAACCGGCTGTGCTGGCTCTGACACGGTTACAATTGCCATCGAATTGGCTCCAACTATAGATGCAGGGTCAAATTATTCGATCTGCCCTGGCTCGTCTGCCACACTTAATGGAAGCGGTTCTGAACCCGGTTATTCCTGGAGTCCTGGCACCTTTATTTCAAATACAAGCATCCCCAATCCAGTAGTAAATCCGGATGCAACTACCTGGTATACGCTTACCATGCTTTCTCCCAACGGCTGCGATGCCAAAGACAGCGCACAAGTTACTATCTATGCATTACCAGTGCCACTCATAGGTAGCGATCAATCCATCTGCGCCGGAAACAATGTTGTGCTTGGTGGCGGAACTCTTAATTATTCATGCCTGTGGTCGCCAGCGGCCGGTTTAAGCTCAACCACGGATTGTGCCCCAACTGCTAGCCCTACCAATACAACAACCTACACACTTACTGTAACAGACAATGCAACAACGTGTATTAACGACACAACCGTAACGGTGAATGTTAATCCGGTGCCTACAGTGAATGCCTCTGCAAATGTGACTGTTTGTAATGGAGCTAGCTCCAACCTCACCGTTTCTGGAGCAACCAGCTACTCGTGGGTTCCTTTCATAGGATTGTCATCAGCAACAGCTTCGAACACCACGGCATCGCCTACAACCACAACAACCTATAGTGTAATTGGAACTAATACGTTTGGCTGCTCCTCCATGGATATGGTAACGGTAACAGTGGGTACCCCACCAGATCCATCACAGGTGAATGTGGTACCTGAGAAATGTGGAAACAGCGACGGAAAAATCACCGTAGCTGTTGTTAATGGAGGATTCAGTCCATATACCTACTCCTTAAATGGAGGTCCTTTTCAAAGCTCCAACAACTTTCCTGATCTTGACCCAGGAACCTATACCTTGGTAGTTAAAGATGCATTTAACTGCACAGCAAGCAAAACTATTCTTGTTGATCAATACCTCGGTATAAACGCCGACTTCAGCGCTACACCTTTAATTGGCAGTACACCACTGATCGTCAATTTCACCAACAACTCAACCGGTGCAAGTGGATACCACTGGGATTATGGTACTAGTAATGCTACAGACACATCCAATGCTGTGGAAAACCCCTTTACTTACACACAAGGAGGAATTTACACCATTATGATGATTGCATACAACAAAACCATGGCATGCTCTGATACCGACACCCTCATAATCTCGGCTATCGACTTATTCACTCCCAATGTGTTTATGCCTGGAAGTGGAAACGGAAATGATCAATTCTTCGTTCGCGTAGATGGCTTAGCAACAGTGAGTGTTCAGATCTTCAATCGTTGGGGCGTACTTGTAAACGAGTGGAGCGACATCCATGGCGGATGGGATGGAAAAATGAAGAATGGCAACTTGGCTGATGACGGCACCTATTACTATGTTGTAAAAGCCACGGGCCTTGACGGCAAAAATTATGAGCAGCGCGGGTTCGTAGAGCTCGTCTCTCCATAAAAATTAAAGACACAGAATAACCCATTACTTCAAAGCTAATTCATTCATTATGAAATTGTATTTAAAAGGTCTTTTACTTCTTGCTTTTTTAACCTTGGCTGGCACCTCTTCATTTGCTTCTCACGTGGCCGGCGGCGACTTCAGCTATGAATGTATTGGTCCCAATCAATATCGAGTTACTTTGAAGCTCTTCAAAGATTGTGCAGGTATCGCATTGGGAAATACCATTAGTATCACCGTATCTCAAAGTTGTACGGGTACCTCACAGGCCCTTACACTAACACTGCAAGACCCCAATACAGGAACCAACTGTACAGCGCCCGATCCAGCTACCTGTGCAGTGGAAATTTCACAGCTATGCCCTGGCGACCAGCTAAACAGTACGTGCCATGCTGGAGGTACTTTTCCAGGCATGCTCATGTATAAATATTCCGCGGTAGTAACCTTGCCATCACTATGCGACTCTTGGACCTTTGGATATACCCTTAGCGCTCGAAACTGTTCAAGTAATTTACAAATATGTACGGGAATTGGCCAAACCAGCGGGCAAGATTTTCATACCGAAGCACAACTTTTCTCTGCTACTGCTCCGTGCAATAATTCGCCAATCTTTACTTCACAACCAATACCCTATGTTTGTGCCAATCAATTGGTTAATTACAACTTCGGCGTTATCGAACCCGATGGCGACTCGCTTGTTTATTCTTTAGTTTCAGCCCAAACGGCACTCAATACAAATGCCCTTTACACAGCACCATATACACCAACAGACCCACTCCCTTCGTCGCTACCTGGAACAACCCTTAATCCACAGACAGGACAACTGCAATTTATCCCCACAAGCTTAGGGAATTGGGTTTTCGCGGTAAAAGTTGCTGAATATAACCGTATTACCCACCAAATAAAAGGTTCAACTATACGAGACATACAGTTCGTGGTTCAAAGCTGTAGTAACAATGTTCCTAACGCGAATGCTGGCGCAATTACCGCGCTAACAGGCAATGCCACCCAAACAGGCCCTTATTCTATCGAAATGTGTGAGGGGCAGCAATTTTGTTTCACGGCAAGCTACAACGATATTGATGCAGGAGACACGCTAGCGCTGCTTTCAAATATGCAACTGGTTATCCCAGGAGCCACCATGACCACTTCTGGTGCTAACCCTATTGTAGCAACAATCTGTTGGACTGCCCCTGCTGGCAGTGCAATGTCGAATAACAACTTCTCGGTGGTTGTGCACGATGACGCCTGCCCGGTCGTAGGTATGTCGACTTTTATTTACAATGTCTTTGTTTCTGCTTCCACACTCGCCAATGCAGATGACACTATCTGTGGTTCTATGGTGGCTAACTTGCATGCTTCAGGTGGAAGTGTGTTTAGCTGGGCCTCCATCTCTGGTGATCCTATTGCAGTGGGAACAAATTTCACATGCAACCCCTGTCAAGATCCGATTGCAACACCATCTCAAACAACAACCTACGTTGTAACTTCCGATCTCACGGCCACCTGTTTTAACCAAGATACAGTTACTATTTTTGTAACAAACACCTTCGACCACACCATATCACAAGCCTCCGACACGGTGTGCCTATCGCAAGGTGTGCAAATGGAGGTGACACCCATCGGAAATGGCGTATTCACCTATCTCTGGACACCGAACAACAACCTAAACGATTCCACGATAAGCAACCCAATAGCTAACTTCAGCACTGCCGGTGTATTCCAGTATTACGTAACACTTACCAACGAATTAGGCTGCTCCCTAACGGATAGCATCAATATCTTTGTTGGACCAAACTTTCCTCCACCGGCTATTGCCTCTGTTGCTCCTGGAAACCCCTTGTTTTTCTGTACGGGCGACAGTACGCAACTTGATATAACGTGGGGCCCAGGTATACCACCCCCTGGATGTGCTATTTCCACGGTGCAGTGTGGTGCTAGCTTAGACAATCATTCAGTAGGAATAGTTAACACATCCAACACGGTTCGTGGCCTATTTCCAGGCACCAAACTTGACGGGCGTGTTCAGATGCTATACACAAGCGCCGATTTGCAAGCCGCGGGCTTTAGTGCAGGTAAGATTGCAGAGATTGGATTTACAGTGGCCAACAAACTTTCGACAGACCCATTCAATGGCTTGACTATAAAAATGGGTTGCTCCCCGTTCTCGACGCTTGCGGCAAGTTTTCAAGGTGGCATGTCAACCGTATTTGGCCCCGTTGACTATTCAACAACACCTGGCTTAAACCTCTTCCATCTCGATGTTCCCTATGTTTGGGATGGAACACAAAACTTAATTATCGAGGTTTGTTATCACAACACCGCTGCATCTCTAGGCGGCGACGACATCCTCAGTCTCTCGCAGGTTGGTTATGCTTGCTCTGCAGGAGATGTTGCCAACACGGGTGCTTTGGAGGGTTGTTCTTTAACAAATGCGACAACCCAGAATCGACGTCCGCAACTCACTTTAAACACCTGTAACTACCCTGTAGATACTTCCGTGTTGACATACAATTGGAGCGATGGAACACATGTATCTGACTCAACTATTGCAAATCCATATACACACGACCTCGCCGACTATGTGCATACGCTTACTGTAGTAAACATATTGAATGGCTGTACCACGATTGATACCATTGCTATCGGCGTATCAAACCCATTAACAAACTGCGGTCCTGATGTAGGCATTTGTGCAGGCGATACAATGACGCTAATGAACCCAACCGCTGTTAACGCCTTCCAAGTGCTGTGGACACCTTCAACCTATCTAAGCAGCGCTACTGTTTTACATCCGTTTATTGCTGCGCTAGGTGCTACAACAACATACACACTTACCGTTACTGATATCGCAGGATGTACAGCTAGTGATGTGATGACCGTGAATTATAATCCATTACCAATAGCGAGCTTCGCAGGACTAGACACCATCTATTGTCAAACCAATCCGCTTGTAACCCTTACTCCGTCTCCATCCATTGGCGATGGCGTTACACAACCATTCGGGGTGTTCACTGGTGCAGGTATCGAATCGGATAGCCTTTTTAATCCACTCACTATTATCGGAGGATATACAAATGTCACCTATACATATACCGATATTAACGGTTGCATGGATGATACGATAATGACCACCCATATTGTCCCTGTAGGGAATAGCTCCATTCAAGGATTTGATATCTATTATTGTATCGATGGTGGCTTAGATACCTTGCACGGACTTCCTGCAGGAGGTACTTTTGTTGGCGTTGGCATGACCGACAGCATCTTCAATCCGGCAACAGCAGGACTGGGTCCACATACCATCACCTACCACTACACCGACCCGCTAACGAACTGTCCGCATATGCCAATCGTATTGACTGACAGCGTTGTAGCATTGCCAATTGTGAATATTACGAATGTTCCAAACAACGCCAACTACTGTCACTCGTCAGCTGCGGTTACGCTTATCGGAACTCCAGCTGGTGGTTCATTTAGCATCGACGGAGTTGCGGGTGCTTCATTGCTCCCTGCTTCTTTATCGAATGGTCAACATACGATTCAGTATTGCTTTAGCATGCCGAACGCACCCTTCTGCTCCAACTGTACACAGATAACCTTTACTATTAACGATTACCCAACAGTAAGTGCAGGTATCGACGATTCAATTTGTGCGGGAAGCTGCTTCACCTTAAACGCAACAGGCGCAGCTACCTATGTTTGGAATCCAGCTACTGGACTTAACACCGTAACAGGATCTAATCCGATCGCCTGCCCACAAACAACAACCACCTATTCTGTAACGGGTACCTCGAGCGCGGGTTGTAGCAGCACCGATGTCTTCGTCCTTACCATTTTGCCTAATCCTGTGGTTAATATATCAGCTACTCCATTTCTTGGCACTGTGCCTCTGGATGTTAACTTTACGGATAGCGCGGCGGCAAACACGTCTTACTATGCATGGAATTTTGCCGACGGGGGAACATCTTCAGATGAAGCTCCTAAATATACTTTTGAAACGGCAGGCGTATTCGAAGTAATCTTGACTGCAACAAATTTCAACCACCAGTGCTCAACTCAAGACAGTGTGCTCATTGTAGTCAATGACAGCGTACAAATACACACCTTCAACATTTTCACTCCTGATGGCGACGGACACAATGATCTCTTTCAGGTTAAAACAGAGGGAATGGCTGAACTCGATGTAGATATTTATAATCGCTGGGGAACCAAAGTTGGTGAATACCATGGCGTTGATAATGGATGGGATGGCCGAAATAAAAGTGGGCAGCTCGTAGATGATGGGGTGTATTTCTACATTGCAAAAGGCATTGGCCACAACGGCAAGACCTACACTGTCCAAACCAATCCCGAACTAAAGGGCTTCTTGCACATGGCTAGCAGCAAATAGCAGGTCGTTTTATAAAAGAAAAAGGCGATGGTAATCCATCGCCTTTTTCTTTTACTTCGTTGCTGCATACGACAGAATAGTCTGCACCACCTTGTCGGAGGGACTAAGCACCGCCTCACGAACGCCTTTTAGCGTATCGAGTAGCTCGCTGAAATGATAGTGAACATCCGGGTTTGACTCGAGCTCATTAGCAATTCGAACCGTGTCGGCAAGCTGCGTCTCGTTAAAGGCAAAAACAAGTAAATCGTTGAATGTAGTGTTTTGCTGCATAGGCTTATTAAATTGGTTAGTAATTCGATTATCATACCCCACTATAACCGCACTTTTGTAAAATTATTGTACACCGCAAAAAAAAAGCACCTACCACAAAGGCAGATGCTTTTTTAGAAGATGAGTTTTGTTAGATATAGGAAGCGATTCCGTTTTTTTCCATTATGCCACGAAGGTGAATCAGCGCATAACGCATACGCCCTAAAGCCGTATTGATGCTCACTCCTGTAATCTCAGCAATTTCTTTAAAGCTAAGCTCTGCATAGATTCGCATGATAAGCACTTCGCGCTGTTCATCAGGTAATTTAGTAATCATCTCACGAACCGTGTTGCGACGCTGATCCTCAACCATGATTTCATGGCAATTCTTTTCGCGGCTTTTCATCCGATCAAACACACTATACTCCTCCCCGTCCCGAACTTTAGGCATCTGTTTTTCCTTACGGAAATAATCGATAACGAGATTATGAGCAATACATACAGCCCATGGCAAAAACTTATCCTCCTCCCTATACTTACCATCACGAATCTTGTTGATGATTTTGATAAAGGTGTCCTGAAAAATATCTTCGGCCAACTCCTGATCGCGGACCAAGAAATAGATGGACGAAAAAATACGCTCGCGATGGCGAGACAATAATGTTGAAAAAGCGGCTTGATTACCTTGCAGGTACTGATTTAACAGATCCCTGTCTGTGATCGGATTGACACGCATAGCTTACCTCCTGTTTTAAATAAAGTGAATAAAAAACTTTAATTAAGTAGAAGTCTAAGCGATAACGGTCCTCCAGTTTAAATTATTAATTAATTATACCAAACAAAGTATAATCGTTCAAGGTGTTTCAAAGATAACACCAAAATCCAAAAAATCCAAATTTAATTTTACAAATTCCAAATTCATGTAATACAACGCCTCGCTAGACATCGTATTTTTCAGTAAATTTGAGCCCTTTTTAGAATATAGGTAAAACATAGAATGCATGAGTGAAACGGCAGTGGATACCCGCAAATTTATTACCATTAAAAACTCCAGGGTACATAACCTGAAGAATGTATCCGTTTCAATACCGCGCAACAAACTAACGGTGATCACCGGCGTGAGCGGATCAGGCAAATCCTCGTTGGCCTTCGATACCTTATTCGCTGAAGGGCAAAGACGCTATGCAGAAAGTTTATCAGCGTATGTGCGCCAATTTATTGGTCGTATGGATAAACCGGATGTTGATGATATCAAAGGCATTTCCCCAGCAATTGCTATCGAGCAAAAAGTAAATTCCCGCAACCCTCGCTCCACCGTTGGCACCTCGACAGAGATTTACGATTATCTCAAATTGCTTTATGCGCGAATCGGAATCACCCTATCCCCGATCTCTGGACAAGCAGTGAAGCGCAACACCGTAACCGATGTGGTGGATTTTCTTTTGATGGAAACAATGGGCAGCCGCTGGTTCCTGCTCGCTCCGCTTCGGCTTACCGAAGGCCGGCCATTAGCGGATGAATTCGCCATCCTTATGCAAAAAGGCTTTTCACGTATCCTCCATAAGGGCGAAATGGTGAAAATAGAAGATGCTCAGAATAGCGCCTTCGAAGCCGAGCTATCAAAGGAAAAAGAGAAACCTGTAAAAGCAAAAAGCACGAAATCAAAAAAAGCGGCCGTGGAGCAAATAAGCGCTCCCAGTCCTGAGATTCAAGAAGATCCAATGTTCATCTTGATTGACCGATTTGAGATAACTGATCAAGATGACCTCGCATCGCGTATAGCCGATTCGGTTCAAATCGCCTTCGCCGAAGGAATGGGTGAATGTCGTTTGCTTGAGTCAGAGGATGCAAAGCATGGAAAAGGGACAGCCACCGATTTCTCCAATAAATTTGAACTCGATGGAATCACCTTCGAGGAGCCTTCTGTTCACCTTTTTTCTTTTAACAACCCCTACGGCGCTTGTAAACGCTGTGAAGGATTTGGTCAAGTCACCGGTATTGAAGAATCCCTCGTGGTGCCCGACCAGAGCCTGTCCATTTATCAAGAGGCCATTGCCTGCTGGAAAGGCGAGAAGATGCGAGAATGGAACGAGCGCCTCATTTTGCAAGCCTACAAATTCGACTTTCCAATACATCGACCATACAAGGAATTAACAGCTGCACAGCGCGAACTGCTGTGGACAGGAAACAGCTATTTCGAAGGCTTGAATCAATTCTTCAAGCACCTTGAAGAACAAAGCTACAAGATTCAATATCGCGTCATGCTTTCGCGCTACCGCGGGCGAACCAGTTGCCCCGATTGCCGTGGCACGCGTTTGCGCAAAGACGCATCGTATGTGAAGGTCTGCGGCAAATCAATTTCTGAACTCGTGTTGATGCAAGTGCGCGACGGACTTGCATTTTTCCGCAGCATTGTCGAAGAAAGAACAGACATTCCGGTGCTTAGCTCCAGTGAAAAAGCGATTGCTAAACGAATTCTATTAGAAATCGGCAACCGATTAAATTACCTGGACGAGGTAGGCCTCGGATACCTCACGCTTAATAGACTCTCAAACACACTCTCTGGTGGCGAATCACAACGCATCAATCTAGCAACCGCATTAGGCAGCAGTCTAGTTGGGTCCATGTATATTTTGGATGAGCCAAGCATCGGCCTGCATCCGCGCGACACCATGCGTTTGATTGGCATTCTTAAAGCCCTGCGCGACTTAGGCAATACGGTTATCGTAGTTGAGCACGACGAAGAAATCATGCGTGCCGCCGACCATCTGCTTGATCTTGGACCTGGCGCCGGTTCTGAAGGAGGCACCCTCACCTTCGATGGCTCTTTGGAAGAACTCATGACCGCTAAAAACAGTCTGACAGCTGATTATCTCACCGGTCGATTGAACAACACCATGCGCACCGAACGCCGAAAGTGGAACCAATTCATCGACATTCATGGAGCGAGGGAAAACAACTTGCAAAACATCAATGTTCGTTTTCCTTTAAATGTCATGTCCGTTATCACTGGTGTTAGCGGTTCCGGCAAATCGTCATTGGTAAAAACGATTCTCTATCCAGCATTAAAGAAACACCTGAACGGTTTTGGCGAAGCAGGTGGAAAGCACGATTCCATCAGTGGCGACATGAATATGATCAAGGATATTGAATTCGTAGATCAAAACCCAATTGGTAAATCCTCGCGCTCTAATCCAGTGACCTACATAAAAGCATACGACGACATTCGTTCGATTTTCGCTGCTCAGGCATTGGCCGTTACACGCGGCTACAAACCATCGCACTTCTCGTTCAATGTGGATGGAGGACGATGTGAAGTGTGCGAAGGTTCAGGGGTGGTGATTATCGAAATGCAATTCATGGCAGACATACACCTCACCTGTGAAACTTGCAATGGAAAACAGTTTCGCGACGAGGTGCTCGATGTGATGGTACAAGGAAAAAACATACACGACATCTTGTGTATGACCGTCGATGAGTCGATCCAATTCTTTGGCGAAATCGACCACAACGATTGCCGACGCATCGTAGAAAAACTGAAGCCTTTGGCTGAGGTTGGCCTTGGCTATGTGCGCTTGGGACAGCCTGCGAGTACGCTTTCGGGCGGAGAGGCCCAACGTATTAAGCTAGCCACCTTTTTCAGCAAAGAAAATAGCAAAAACCATACGTTATTTTTATTTGATGAACCAACAACGGGCTTGCATTTCCACGACATCAACAAATTGCTTTACTGCTTCGATCGTTTAGTAGCAGCCGGTAATACAGTTCTAATCATCGAACACAACCCAGAGATTATTCGCAATGCAGATTGGGTTATTGACTTAGGACCTGATGGTGGTGATGGTGGCGGCCAACTTGTTTTTGCCGGCACACCAGAGGATCTTGTGCTATGCAAAGAATCCGCTACAGGAGCACATTTGGTGCTATAATCAAAGTATTTTTCGAGGTATTAATTAATTTTATACCTTTAATCCATACTTTGACCTTCACATGACAACGCTTAAAATTTGGTTGGTCGTTTTTATTCTGACGACGCTATCAATTTCTACTCTCCAGGCCCAGTCTATCCAGCTTTATGGCGAGGATTTCGAGAATGCCTTTCCCAATATGGACCTTACTAGCGGTGGTGTTGGAGCAAACCTGGGAAGCAACCAATGGCTTATCAACAGCGCTTTTACAGGTGTTGGTGGATACAGCAACACCTATTCACAAGATAGCACCTTTGGCGGAACCATAAGCGGCGCACCCTACAGTCGATACCTACATATTCAAGACAATGGATCGGCGGCAATGAATGCCAATTTTAACCCAGGCAACGCCTCCGACCGCTTTGCTTACATGACCGGATCGGCCTGCACATACGGATTCAACAGCGTTAACTTTTCCTTTTTCTACACCGTTCACGGCTCTTCCACAGCCTATGCTGAAGTTTATTACCGCAAAAACGGCGGCCCATGGACACAAACAGGCGCAACCCAATACAACGATGCGTATAAGTGGCGATATGAAATTATTAGTAACCCTGACTTCGTAGATGCCTCTAACCTACAGTTTGCCTTTCGTTGGATTAATGACGCTGGAACACAAGTAAATCCTGCTGGCTTTGCAGTCGACGATATTCGCATCGTAGGCTTTTACAGCACCGTCAGCATGGATTCAATTCATGTTAATGTTTTGACCGACTCGGTATGTCAAGGCACAAGTATTTTGGCCAACATTGTAATATCAGATACCCTTTGTGATGGAAACTACATCCTAGAACTTTCTGATGCAACTGGAAATTTTCCGAATGCGCTCTTTCCTCCACAATATTACATCATCCCACTCGGCTTGATAAATTTCTTCGTCAATGTGCCCTTGCCGGCCAATATTTTACCAGGCAATTGCTACAAAATCAGGTTCAGCAGAGACAACCCTCCACCCCCACCTATTGTTGGTATTGCGAGTGCCTGCTTCACCATATACAACTGCCCCAATACCATTACAACCATACAACCGGCTGTAACGCGCGACTCTAATGCGGTGTGTATAAACAGCGTAATCGATGTTCCCTTTTTCTCCACAGGGGTATTCGTAAACAACCTGTATTCTGCGCAGCTATCCGACTCCAATGGCGTCTTCCCATCAAGTCCACCATTCACTATTTTAGGCACCTTGCCATCGGATGCTAACTACCCCGCTTCGCCTCCCGGTTCTATTTCGGGTGTGATCCCAAATTCTCCTAATGTGCCACCGGGATGCAATTACTACATCCGTGTAAAATCAAG
>CANFOZ010000012.1 GCA_947448795.1 Bacteroidota bacterium | reverse complement strand
GGAAGAGTGCCGCCACGGAAAAATAAATTACGAGTCCGGTAACATCCACTACCGTTGCCACAAAGGGTGCGGAGGAAACAGCAGGATCGAGTCCTATGCGTTTAAGGATGATTGGCAGGGTAGATCCAACGAGATTACCCCAGAGCACCACACCCACTAAGGATACGCCTACGGTGGTTGCGATGAGCACCCAGTGCGGGCCGTAGACATTTACAAAAACAGACCAGATGGCCACGCGCAGAAAACCGACCACGCCGAGGATGAGTCCGAGAACGAGTCCAACGCCCAATTCTTTACGCAGGATGCGCCACCATTCGGAAACGGTGAGCTCGTTGAGTGCCAGGGAGCGTGTGATGAGGGTTGAGGCCTGTGAACCGGTGTTACCACCGCTAGAGATGATGAGGGGTACGAAGAGCGCCAGTACAACGGCTTTTGCTATTTGGTCTTCGAAGAAACTCATGGCTGTTGCGGTAAAGCTTTCGCCAATGAGGAGCACTACGAGCCAGCCCGATCGTTTCATAACGAGCTCACGCAGGGAGGTGTTGAGATAGGGTTTATCGATAACCTCCATACCGGCCATCTTTTGGAGATCTTCGGTGTTTTCTTTACGAATAAGATTTACGACATCGTCGATGGTGATGCGGCCTACTAGCTTACCCAGGTGATCCACCACGGGCAGCACGACGAGGTCGTATTTATCCATGATGTTAGCCACTTCCTCATCGGGGGTATTGGTTCGCACCGAGATCACATCTTGCTCGATTACGTCTTTTATTTTACTGCGAACGGGTGTGGTGAGGAGTTTTTGCAGAGGGAGGATACCGATGAGGCGATCGCTTTCATCCACGGCATAAACAGCATACACACTTTGCATCTCTTCGGCTTGGCGGCGCATCTGGCGCACGCATTCGAGCACATTCCACTCCACATTAACACGCACAAGCTCCTTCGCCATTAAACCACCGGCGGTGTTCTCGTCGTACTTTAAGAGATCGGCGATATCGCTGGCCTGTTCGGCATCTTCGACAAGCGCAAGCACTTCGTCTTGCTGTTCATCAGGGAGTTCGGAGATCACATCGGCTGCATCATCCGACTGCATGTTGCCGATGAACTTTTCGGCGATCTCTTTTGAGGTGAAGTATTCAAGGAAGAGCTCGCGCTTCTCCTCTTCCATCTCGACAAGTACTTTGGAAAGATCCTCTTCTTCGAGATGTCGTACCAGGTATTTGGCTTCGTCGGCCTGCAGTTTATCGAGGATATCGGCGATATCGGCCGGATAGAGCTCGCGTATATTGTCGCGCACAAAGGCCGCATCTTGCTCTTCGATTTTTAGGCGAAGCGTTTCAAGAAATTTCTCGGTGACCTTAAAGGGCTGTTGCATGTGCGGGACGGCGATACCTTTTTAAACGAATGCGCCGGAGGGCGAAATCGGCTGCAAAGTTAGGCTTTCTCCATCAAACTCGCCAATACCTCGAAATCGTGGCAAGAGAGCTCCTCTGCGCGTTGGTTCAAGAAAGGATGATCGTTGGGGAAGTTTGGTGGTAGGATGTTCTTCAGTGCGTTGCGCAAGGTTTTGCGGCGTTGGTTAAAGCCGGTCTTCACAAGATTAATAAAACGCTTCTCGTCGCAGTTGAGTGTTTGCTTGGTGTTGCGTTTTAAGCGCAGCACAACAGAATCCACCTTAGGTACTGGACGGAAGGATGTTGGCGGCACATGATGAATTACCTCCACCGTATAATACATCTGCATAAAAACGCTCAGGATGCCATAGGTTTTATTTCTTGGCTTTGCGGCGATGCGCATGCCCACTTCTTTCTGAAACATACCCACCACAAGCGGAACTTGCTCGCGGTAGTCGAGTACCCGAAAAAGAATCTGCGAAGAGATGTTGTATGGAAAATTGCCAATGATGGAGAAGCTCGCAACGCCCTCAGGATAAACCGAACTCAATAATTTGTTCAGATCGGCGCGCAAAAAATCGGCTTCGATAACGCGGTTTTGTTTGAAGGGATAATGTTGATGCAGGTAATCAACCGACTCGGTATCGATTTCGATAACGAAGGTGTCTTTGACTGGATCTGCAAAAAGGTGCGCTGTAAGTGCACCCATGCCTGCACCAATTTCGAACAACACCTTGGGCGCATCCGGAACCAAGACCTCATCAGCAATGCTTTTGCAGAGCAGGGCATCGAGCAAAAAATGCTGTCCTAGAAACTTCTTGGCTTTGACTGAATGCATGGCTGGTATTAGAAATTATAATCTTTGAAATCAGGCGTGAACTCGTCCGTTGCAAAAACTGGATTGATCGCCAAGTTCGATATTTCGTATTGCTCAAAGAGTCCTTTGTCGTCGGAAATGGATTGCATGAGTGGCAGGTAGGATATTTTATCGATGTATAAAATAATGTTTTTACCGTATGAATTAGGCACCACTATTTTATCTCCTGCATTCACATCGTTGTAATCGTCAACAGTGGGATTCAGGCAGAGGATAGAATACTCGCTGAGATCCAGTTTACGCGCTATCGTTACAAGATTCTCGCCTGCCAATACTTGATAGTTTTGAATACCGTAGTTGGCATTGAATAGCACAACTTTATAGCAGCGATGCCCTTTCCAATCGACATCGCCTTCCATACTTAAGTGCGAAGTAAAATCGTCTTGGTGCTTCACCATATTGCTTTTAAAAACATTGTTGATGTATCTAAAACCAATCTCGCGGATGCTGTGGTGTGTATTGTTACGAATGAGAAAATTATCGGGCGACAGACTAAAATTAATATACGGAAAAGAATTGGGATTTACAAGCACTTTGTTATCGTTCGTGCCAGGCACATACAACACCTCGGCACCGACGGTGGGTAGCACCGAATAGACATAAACCTTGGTAGGGTTGTTTTGCAGCTTCACATTAATCTTGGTGGATACATGCTTGCCCGAGCAGAGGCGTTCGGTTTTTTCCATGGTGTAACGCGCGCTTTTCAGGGCGTCACAATTTTTAATCATCTGACTAAAGATGACGAATGCCTGCTGCGAATTATCTACCGATCCCGACACAAAAAGCAGGAAAGGCAAAAGGCAGAGCAGCAGGCTTTTTTTCACTTTCATAAAATCATACGTGTTGCAACAAGGTACGAAACGCGACGAATTTATCTTGGTATCGGTTCTTGGCATCGGCCTGCAAAGCCGGTGCGAAGGTATCGCAGTAGGTGTTGTAATGCTCCATGTCGGTGAAGGTGTATTGCACAGCGTAGGTGGTGGTTCCCTCCTGCTCTTCCTCGATAAGTAGTCGAAGGATACGGTTCTCAGTGAAACAACCTGTGGCTAGCACTTGCGGGATATGGGTGTTTTTCATCCAATCGAGCCAGTCGGCATGAACGGACTCTTCGATATTAACGGTGACGTTGTATATATACATGTTAGTTTAATTGATCCCCACGCAGCGCTCGGTATCGACGGCGGGCATCGACTACGAAAGAGCTGGCGGGGTAGTTAGTGAGTAATTTCTGATATAGTTCCATGGCTTTCGCCGGGTCGTTCAATGCTGTTTCCTGAAGCAAAGCGAGGTGATATAAAGCATCGTCAGCCAATACGCCAGTAGCATAGTCGATAAGGACTTTCTGCAAGGTCGAAGCGCAAAGATCAACCTTGCCTTGTTTTTTATAGATGACATACTTTTTATAAAGTGCATCGTCATCGAGCGGATGTCCAGGAAAGGTTTTTTGAATTGAATCGAGCAACACCAGAGCGCTGCTGTCTTTGTTTTGATAGGAAAGCAAATCGGCATGCGCATACAACATGAGCGCATCGGTCGTAGTATCGAAAGCCGTATTGTCGGTGATGATGAGACTGAGTGCGATAGCATCGTTCGCAATAAGTTGTGAGGTAGCTGACTTCAGCACATCGAGTTGTGCAAGCGCCCATTCAAACTCGCCGTTATAGAACGATAGACGGGCATTGCGAAATTTTGCTTCTTGGCCCAAGGGGTCTTCTTTAAATGCTTTATCAACTTGCGAATAAAGCAAGGTTGCTTCCCATATATCGTTTCGGAAGAGCAGTATATCCGCTAGCTCTAACTTACATTCAGCCATGCTACTCGGCTTAACACCTGGAATCTGCACCGCTTCTTCGAGGAGCGCCTGCGCCTGCTCGGCTTTACCTAGGTAGAAGGCTTGTAGATGGGCCAAGCCCAGATACAGCGGCATGGTATTGTAGGATCGACCCAGCTCTGCAAGTGTCTTCTGGTAGTCGGCTTCAAGAGCAAGAATATCGGCCATTGAAAATCCAACACCGCGCGTGATTTTAAGATTCATGGCATCGAGCAGTTTCATTCTAGCGGCCATGTAATACGGATGCTGATCGCCCTTTCCGATGATGTATTGGGCGCAGAGAACGGCAGCATTGTACTGCTCGTTTGAAAGGGCAAGGTCGGCCAAATCCATAATCCTGTTGCCGTCTTCGCGGTTGCGCATGTCGAGCGATTTGGCTTGAATAAATGCATTTTCAAAATCTTTCTGTTGGATATAATACCAAAGGAACAGCTCCGTAAAAACACCGCGGTCGGATCCTTTTTGAATCTTGCGGAGCAAGGCTTGTCGGAGCAATTCGTAGCCTTTGTTATCAGTGTCATTATTGAGACGCAGTTGTAAGTTATTCTCAATCATCGTAAGATACGATGCACTTTCTTCGAGCGCCACGAAATACTCGTTGATCATGCTGGAGAAGTCGCGCTTGGCGGCATACAGCTCGGCCAATTCGAAGGCGAAAGAATTGCTGCCGCGAAAATTCTCCTTGCCCTTTTTATACACTTCAATAGCGCGATCGACCTCTCGGAAATAGATGAATCTACCGGCGGTGCGCATCAGTTCTTGTTGCTCGCGTCCGGTGCTTTTGACTGCCTTGTCGTATTGCTCGGTGGCCTTTTCCATAAGCCCTTGCGAGGCATACACAAAGCCAAGATCGACCAGAAAGGCGGCTTCGTTCGGATTCTTTTTTATCTGCTTGCGCACCATCTTCTCAGCCTGCTCTGGGTTCTTCATATCCAGCAGGCATTTGAGATAGGCGTTGTACACGTAATCGTTTGGGGTACGGTCGTAAATCTGTCGGTAGAGCTCGGCAGCTTTCTCGTATTCGCCATCAGCAGCATACTGATCAGCCAACTGCAAATCCTGTCCTATCTGGGCAAAGGCGCCGATGGAACAAAAGACCAGGAAACTAATTAAAAGCAGTTGTTTTATTCTCATCAACAATAAACGAAATTGGGAGTCGTAATGTTATGCTATTTTATCGAAACCTGTGTAGCGATGAAGGACCGCTGGAATATGAATACCATCCTCGTGTTGGTTGTTCTCGAGCAAGGCAGCCACTATGCGAGGCAGTGCTAAAGCGCTTCCGTTAAGGGTGTGTGCCAAGCGTGGCTTGCCATTGTTTCCTTCGCGGAAACGCAGCTTCATGCGGTTGGCTTGAAAAGATTCGAAATTGGACACGGAACTCACTTCGAGCCAACGTTTCTGAGCGGCAGAATACACTTCAAAGTCGTACGTTAAGGCAGAAGCAAAACTCATATCACCGCCACACAGACGGAGGATACGAAAAGGCAGTCCGAGCGAACGAACGAGCCCAGCCACATAGTCCTTCATTTGTTCTAGTGCCTCGTATGATTTATCGGGATGCTGCAACTGCACGATCTCCACTTTGTCGAACTGGTGCAGTCGGTTGAGTCCACGCACATCCTTACCGTACGAACCCGCCTCGCGACGAAAGCATGGCGTATAGGCGGTTAGTTTCACCGGAAACTGATCCTCTTTGAGAATAACATCGCGGTACATGTTCGTTACCGGAACCTCTGCTGTGGGGATGAGGTACAGATTATCCGCACCAACAAAATACATCTGGCCTTCTTTATCAGGCAGCTGACCTGTGCCGAAGCCGCTGGCCTCGTTAATTAAAATGGGTGGCTGTATCTCTTGAAATCCGGCCTCGGTAGCTTGATCTAAAAAGTAATTGATCAGGGCGCGTTGCAAACGAGCACATTTGCCTTTATAAACAGGAAAGCCAGCACCGGTGATTTTGTTACCGAGTTCAAAGTCGATGAGGTCGTACTTGGTTGTCAGTTCCCAATGGGGACTTATAGCATTGGTGTACGCAGCAATATCGCCTTCGGAGTGCACGATCTCGTTCTCTTCAGGTGTCTTGCCTTTAGGCACAGAGGCATGCGGCGTGTTCGGCAAACGCACCAGCAGGTCGTTTAACTGCTGCTCACTGGCAGCGAGTTGAACTTCGAGTTTCTGCGACTCTTCTTTTAGCGCTGTGCTCTTGTTTTTAAGATCATCCGCTTCAGCGGCTTTTTTCTGTTTGTATAAATCGCCAACTTGTTTGGCCAACTGATTGGATTCGGCTAAAAGACTATCCAGTGCTACCTGTGTTTTACGGCGATTCTCGTCCTCGCTGAGAATCTGCGCGATGATAGCGGCTGCGTCCATATTTTTTACAGCCAAGCGTGCAATGGCTTCGTCGGTGTTCTCTCGTAGGTAATTGAGTTGGAGCATATACGATGTGTAAGTTGTCTTGCAAAGATAGGGATGAGAAAGCGATATTATTAAAAAACCCTCTCCGTT
Organism: Bacteroidota bacterium; assembly: GCA_947448795.1. Classification (GTDB taxonomy): domain Bacteria; phylum Bacteroidota; class Bacteroidia; order AKYH767-A; family JAHEYN01; genus CANFOZ01. The sequence goes on along the minus strand of CANFOZ010000012.1, from coordinate 41,882 downwards.
TTGGAAAGGGTTTTTGTTTTTCTTGTCACTTAATACTTTGGCGTGACATTCAGGTTTTTAAAAGTGAAGCTGTACACATCCGTCCATTCGTCAATTTGTTTGGCGGTGGGTTTGCCGGCTCCGTGCCCAGCCTGCTTATCAATGCGGATAAGGACTGGATTATCGCCTTTCTGATTTTCCTGCAGGGTAGCCGCAAACTTGAAGGAGTGAGCAGGCACAACACGATCGTCATGATCGCCGGTGGTAACCATTGTAGCTGGGTAAGACACCGGTTTTACATTATGTAGCGGCGAGTATTTTAACAGGTATTTGAATTCATCCGCTTTATCGCTGGTGCCGTAATCGGTAGCCCAGAAGTAGCCGATCGTAAACTTGTGGTAACGCAGCATGTCGAGCACACCAACACCAGGCAGCGCCACCTTCGCAAGGTCAGGGCGTTCGGTCATGACAGCACCGATTAGCAATCCGCCATTGGAACGGCCGTGGATCGCGAGCTTGGCAGAGCTGGTGTATTTCTTTTCGATCAGGTACTGACCCGCAGCGATGAAATCGTCGAACACATTCTGTTTACTTAGGATCGTGCCTGCCTTATGCCATTCTTCACCATACTCGCCACCACCACGGATGTTTGGAACAGCATATACAAAACCGTTCTCGAGCAAGGTAGCAATGGTTGCTTTAAACTCTGGCACCACGCTGATGTTGAAACCACCGTAGGCATAAAGGAAACACGGATTGGTTCCATCTAACACCATGCCTTTCTTAGCGACGATGTACATTGGAATCTTGGTTTTATCCTTACTCTCATAAAACACCTGTTTTGTTTCATAGGCGCTCGAATTAAAATCGACGGTTGGCTTAAAGTAGCTGTCCGTTTTACCGGTGATCATATCGTAGCGGTTGACCATCGATGGCGTGGTGTAATTCGTAAAGGTGTAAAACAAATTTGCATCGCTTTTACTGCCGTTGAGTTCTTTTACGATACCCGCTTCAGGCAATGCGATCTCGCCTGCTTTTCTGCCGTTCATGGTGTAAATCATCATCCGCGATTTAACATCCGACAAAAATTTAGCCACCATTTTACCGTTCGACAAGGTGATGGATTCCAAAAGATCCTTGTTCTCAGGGATAATATCTTTCCAATCAGCAACAGCCGGTTTGTTATCGGCAATCATCACCAAGCGGTTGTTGACGGCTTTGTTGTTGGTGAGCACAAGGAGCGAATCGCCAACGTTATCAAGCACGTTGTAATCAAACTCGAAGGCAGCATCCACCACTTTCCATTCTTTTTCGCCTTTGGCCGCGTTGCGGAAAGCGAAGGAGTTGCCAGACGTTGACTCGGTGCCAAACAGCATCTCAAAACGCTCGTCATCACTTACCGAGACACCGAAGCTGCGCAGCGGGTGGGCGGGATCTTCGAAGACGAGCTGGTCGTCGTTTTGTGCTGCACCCAGTTTGTGGAAATACACTTTGTTATCGGTGTTCTTTTTAGAAAGAGCAGCATCTTTGCTTGGCTCTGGGTAATGCGAATAGTAGAATCCATCGCCTTTCCAGGCAGCGGTAGAAAACTTCACCCAATGGAGCACGTCGCTTAATTCCTTACCAGAAGCCACATCCATCACATGAATCTCAACCCAATCACTACCTGCTTTAGCAAGGTTGTAGGCCATGTATTTACCATCGGGACGCAAGCTTATCTCCGACAAAGAAGTTGTTGCATCGGCAGATAGCGTGTTGGGATCGATGAGAATGCGTGGCGTGCCATCGATTCCTTCACGAACATACAGGACAGACTGATTTTGAATGCCGTTGTTGCGGTAATCAAAATAGTATTTGCCGCGCTTGAAGGGAGCGCCTTGCTTGGCATAATTCCACATGGTGGTGAGACGCTGACGAATCTTGTCGCGGAACGGAATTTTTTCCAAATACGAGGACGTTACCTTGTTCTCCTCGTCAACCCAGGCAGCGGTGGCAGCAGAGTTATCGTCCTCTAACCAACGATACGGATCTTGAACGTTTATTCCGAAGTAGGTATCCTTCACATCCTCTTTATGTGTTTGGGGATATTTTAAGGGTTGTGCAAAGGCGGATGCTGTTAGCAAAACGGCGCCAGCGATAATGAGCTTTTTCATGGGCTGATTGAGATTTACAACAAAAATAGGAAAAAGAGGGAGAGTGCGAGAAAGGGAAAGAAAAGAGTTAGAGGAGAGAACTGGAAAGGGTGCCGAGGTCCCATTTACTAAGTATGATTGATACGGCTTGCAGTAAGAATGCCTTTCACCTTTTTCAAACGGCTGGTGAGTGTATCAAGGTGCTTGGTATCGTGTACGAAGAGAATAATGGTTCCTTCAAACATACCGTCGTTACTTTCAATATTGATAGAACGGATGTTCACTTTCAAATCGGTGGAGATTACTTTCGTGATGTTGTTAACGACACCCACTTCATCGATACCAGTGAGTTTGATACCGGCTTGAAAAGCGATTGGATTTTGTCCGGTCCATTTGGCTTTCACAATGCGATAGGCATAATTCGACATGAGTTTAATGGCGTTCGGGCAATTGACTCGGTGAATCTTGATTCCTTCATCAACAGTGATAAAACCGAACACGTCATCACCGGGAATTGGGTTGCAGCAGGATGATAATTTGTAGTCGATCTTGTCGAGGTTATCGCCAATAACCAGGTTGTCGGCGCTACCACGCACATCTTTTACAATCTGCTCCAAGCTTTGTGCACTCTTGGATGTATTGACATTAGGCGACTTTATTTTATCCCCATCTACCTTAAACTCTTTTAACTCGTCCAGGTCGATGATGCCGATAGCAACTCGATAGAAGAGTTCCAGCGTGTTCATCACCTTGTAGTGAGCCAGCACCTCATTCATATTATCTCCTTGCACAGGCAGTTTCAATCCTTTTACTTTGCGATCGAAGATCTCCTGCCCTTCCTCAGCCAATTTGCGCTTCTCCTCTTTCAAGGCATCTTTGATTCGTGATTTAGCACGCGCCGTAACCACCATTTTAAGCCAATCCTCTTTTGGTGCTTGCTTGGACGAGGTAATGATTTCAACTTGATCACCGCTGTTGAGCGTATGGCTCAAGGGCACAAGTTTGTGATTTACTTTAGCTCCGATGCAGCGCGTACCGATATCGGAATGGATATCAAAAGCAAAATCCAAGGCGGTTGCATTCACTGGCAAAGTCTTGAGCTCCCCTTTCGGAGTAAAGACAAAAATCTCCTCCGAAAACAAATTCAGCTTGAAGTCGTCGATGAAGTCCATCGCGTTGCTGTCTGGGTTTTCTAATGCTTCGCGAATCTTAGCCAACCATTCATCGAGCGCTGTCTCTGCACTTTGTTCTTTGTATTTCCAATGCGCCGCATATCCTTTTTCAGCAATCTCGTTCATGCGCACGGTCCGAATCTGCACCTCCACCCATTTGCCTTCGGGTCCCATCACGGTGGTATGCAATGACTCGTAGCCATTGGCTTTTGGCGTTGATATCCAGTCGCGCAAACGATCTGGGTTTGGATGGTAATGATCGGTAACGATAGAATACGCACGCCAGCAATCGGACTTCTCGTCGTCGGGCTCCGCATCGATGATGATACGAATGGCGAAGATGTCGTATATCTCCTCAAAAGGAACGCTCTGCTTTTTCATCTTACTCCAAATGGAATAGATGGATTTAGGTCGGCCTTTGATTTGAAATTTAAATTTATCTTCCGCCAACATCTCTTTGATTGGCGTTGAAAATTCTTTGATAAACTTATTCCGATCTTCTTTGGTCTTTTCAAGTTTCTCGGCAATGCTTGTATACACCTCGGGATCGGTGTATTTGAGCGACAGATCCTCGAGCTCAGTCTTTACATTGTACAAACCAAGTCGATGCCCCAAGGGTGCGTAGAGATAGATTGTTTCCGAGGCGATTTTCAGCTGCTTATCACGCGGCATAGAATCCAATGTACGCATGTTGTGCAATCGATCGGCGAGCTTGATGAGGATCACCCGAACATCGTCTGATAGGGTGAGCAGCATCTTCCGAAAGTTCTCCGCTTGCAGGGAGCTAGTTTGATCAAAAACACCGGATATTTTGGTTAGTCCATCGATTATTTTGGCGATGGTTTTACCAAACTGCCTTTCGATATCCTCGAGTGTGGTGTCGGTGTCTTCAACCACATCGTGCAAAAGCGCGGCCACTATGGAAGTCGGCCCAAGACCGATTTCCTCGGCAGCAATCTGTGCTACTGCTATCGGATGATAAATATACGGCTCGCCCGATTTGCGGCGCATGTCTTTATGGGCTTCCAAGGAGAGATTGAAAGCCAAACGAATTTGCTTTCGTTCTGCTTTGCTGATTTGATGCCGTATCGAATAAAGCAGTTTGCGATAACGACGAAGTATCTCTTTGCGCTCGAGTTCTAAATCTATAGCCTGCATAATGGGATTAAGCGGTTTTGGCAATCTTTTTAATTTTCAAAAGCGAAAAGTCGGAGGCGTCTTTTACGATGCGGTTGCGGATCCGGCCAAGTCCTTCAATCTCCATTTCTACGATGTCACCATCTTGAAGCCATTGTTCTGTGTAATTTTTATCGAGGCGTTTGCCGGTGCCGTTCAGCTCCAAAAAGCAACCCGTTCCTACAGTACCTGAGCCAATCACGTCGCCAGGATGAATATCTGTACCATACGCACAACGCTCTAGGATTTCGGCAAATGACCAGTCCATATCAGCCATGTTGCCTTCGGAAACAAGCTTGCCATTTACCCAGCACTTCATAGCGAGGTTGTAACGATGACCTTCGTGTCCATCTTTAGCGGGAATGCGATACGGCTCGATCTCATCCGGCGTCACCAAGTAAGGCCCAATAACGGTAGAGAAATCCTTGCCTTTAGCTGGGCCTAGGTTGAGTTTCATCTCTTCCATTTGCAAAACACGGGCACTCATGTCATTCATAATCATATAGCCCGCTATATAATGATCGGCTTCACCGGCTTTGATGTTGCGGCCGCGTTTGCCAACAACGATTGCTGCTTCCAATTCAAAATCAAGTTTTTGAAAATGGTCTGGCATGCACACAATATCTTCTTCGTGTCCTTGAATGGCGTTGTGGTTGGTGAAATAGAAAATCGGATATTCGTCAAATTCGGCGATCATCTCAACACCGCGGTTGCGACGCGCTGCCTCCACATGCTGACGAAAGGCGTAGCCATCGCGACACGATGTTGGATGAGGCACGGGTGCCAGCAGATGATCGATATGCTCGGGTATAAAACGAGCCGGATTCTCTTGAATTAATAGGTCAATGGCTTTTGCTTTAGTCATCGCCTCTTCTCCGGCATGGAGAAACTCGTTCATCGTTCCGGGTAAAACACCCATCCCAGCTTGACGGGCCGCTTCTTGCAGCTGATAAATTTTATCCTCCAGATAGATCCCGAGGTTTTCTTTGTTGTTTCTAAGATAGGATACCAGTTTCATAAGCTTGTATTTAACTTGGATTTATAGTAAAAGACAAAGGTACTAATTATGGCACGTGTATCAGGAATGAAATTGACGAAAAAGCGAGCCCGTATAAAATGAAAAAAACCTTTCCAAAAGGAAAGGTTCTTTCAATGAAAAGGTGTTGGTAAAATCTTACAATCCGATATAGATGGATGCTACAATTGATTGATTTCCGTGAGCCTTTATTTCTGCAACATCGGCTGGCTTGCTTTTTATAACTCCGCGAGCATTGCCTTCATAAACAGCGCCGCCGTGGATAATCTTAAGAAGTCTGTAGTATTGACCTGGGTCACGATCAGCTTGGTTAAAGGTTTGCTCAGACGCAATGCCTGTGGTGCCGGGGCCATCTGTTACGCTGTATATCTCGTAGTTGGTTCCATCATCTGATTTTTCGACCATATAGGTAACCGCTTTGGGCTCCTTGTCGGTCCAACGAATATTGGCCACGCCGTCACTCACCATCACTGCAAAACTTTCAAAGGGAAGATTCGGATTCACCGCCGCTGTCACTTTTAGCATATCCACCTTGGTTGCCGATGTCACTGCTTTATGCATAGATGCAACTGGCGTAACGGTTACTTGAATCTGTTTAGCCATAGGAAGTACTTTGGCACGCACTTTTTGTTTAGCCACCGATTTCACAGAAATAACATTTGCTGCCTGAGGCACCTGCTTCCATATTGAGTGCGCTACTTCTGCCACGCCTAGAACTGTAAAAAGCACTATCGCTGCGAGGATTGTTTTATTCATTTTGTTATTGTTTTTTAAAAACATACCGGAATTATTTTTTGAGTTTGAAGTTACCTGGTCGGCACTTTCTTGATAAGAATCGTTACATTCAGAAGAACAGCCTGAACCAATCTTTATATGTTTTATATCCAATTGATCGATGCATGTTTCAGGGCAGCTGTTATGAATGTAGTTTGTTGGCATGGCTTTTTGAAATATAGGCGTGGTTAATGCTTTTTCAATAAGACAAATTTAGCGTGTTAAAGCCCCTTGTTATCATTCAGTTTGAGTCATTTTACGCAGGTGTAAGAAATACAATCAATTCGATCCTTTTTTACTATTTAATTTCATTTTATAACTTACCTATACAGTAATTTACTATGTAGAGTTGTTAAATACTTAACATACCTGCTTGTTAGATTTTGTATATAAATGAATGATTCTACCTTTTAACAACCAGTTTTTTGCTGATGCTTTTGCCACCAATGATTGCTGACAGCAGGTATGAACCAGGTGTCAATTGAGATCCACCATCTTGTGTGAAGTCCAGTTCAAAAAGACCTGCACTCTTTACCAGTGAACGCTCCATCAGTCGAGTTCCATTCAGATTATACAGAACAAATTTAATTTCTTGACCGATAGCACCATCCAGATCAACATATACTTTATCGCCTGGATTTGGATTCGGCCACATAGTCATGCTTCCCAGATCGTCGTGATGACTGCGGAGCACCATTACCTGCATCGAAAATTGCTGCTGACAAGCGTCAGATCCAGCGGTGAGTTGAACTTCGTATGTACCAGCTTGAGTAAAGGTATGTACTGGATTCGCATCCGTTGAAGAAGTACCGTCACCGAAATTCCAACGGTATTCATTCACACCCTCAGAGCGATTTGCAAACTGAACCTGGCCTCCGTTAGAAAGAAACACGGTGTCCGCGTTTATAGCGAATTCGGCATGCAAAACATTGGCTTTTACAATTTCAGAAGCTTGTGTTGAAGAACATCCATTCGCATCAAGCACAACTAACGAGTACTTTCCTTCGTTGAGATCTTCGATACGCGTTGCAGAAGACGCGTTGCTCCAGGTATAACTGTATGGAGCAGTGCCTCCATCTATTGATGCTTCGATCATCCCTTTTGCAGTGTTGCAAAAATCGATGTTATGAACGTTCATAGCGATAGACAAGGCAGCTGGCTCGTGCACTTCGATAACATGGTAATTTACACACAAGTTCTGATCTGTAATCATCACTTTATAAGAACCCGCGTTAAGATTATTCAAGTCTTGGGTGTTAGCACCTGTTTCCCAATGAAACTCATAGGGTGCGCTACCGCCTACAGGAACGAGTCGGATTTGGCCATCGCCTTTTCCATGACAAGTGATGTTGCTTACACTAGGTTGTCCGTTGATTGGAGCAGGTTCTGCAACCTCTGATTCCTCGGTGATCACTGAACAGTAACCAATCGCATTGGTGATGGATACACTGTATTTACCAGGACCGAGATTACTAATTGAGTCGGCAAACATAGCCGCAGGTGCTGTGCGGATAACCTGACCAACAGCATTTTTCCAAACATAGCTCCAGGGACCATTCGATTGACCTTGAGCAACTATTTTACCATCGTGAGCACCGGCACAGGTGGAGTTGAAAACAGTTGTTTTTATTGGTGGCGCGATGCGGAGCATGAAGCGAGCAGTGTTGGACGTGTTTGCGCTAATAGTTACGGTATAACTCTGTTCACGCAAGTTGGTCTTTACGCCTGTTTGGAGATCGTCAAGAATAATGCATGCACTAGCGGCAAACTGATCAAGAGAAGGAGCGGAAATTACATAGCTTCCAGCAGTATTGACACGCACAACTACTGGGATGGCGAGGTTATGGTCTAAAGCACCCATGGTGTTTATGGACAACAAAGCACTGTCCAAACTCACTGTAGCGATGTTCGGGATGATCGAGCTTGCGCTAAGAAGACGGTGTGAATCGAACTCCGGCTCATAGCTTGATACCGAGCCATTGCGAAAGCGGATATACGTTTCGTCAACAAGATCTGTTTGATTTGCTTGCTGAATGCGGAGCGTGATCGCATCATTCATGGTGTTATTTAAGCGATACACAGGAGTGTTTGTGGACTTCACTTGCTCAGTCAAAGAGAGCACTGGATTTGCACCCGTTGCTTTTACCCAGAATGCTTGAGACGATGCGATGTAACGAGACCCCATGCCGCCCATTCCTGTTTGATAGGTGCGATAATCAGAAACTGCTGCATCCCAAGTATAGATTGTGGACGAAATATTGGTTTTGGTCCAAGCAGCCGACTCCCAATCGATAGCGGAAGGGTATGGATTACTAGCAAGAAACCAGCCATCGTCGTTTGGACGAGGAGGCGTGCTTTGTGTATAGGTTACAGGAATCGAAAGTGCACCGATATTCGGAGTGCCTTGCATGTCGATAGTCATTGCTGCAGTTGATGGGCGTTTCGTAAAAACACCACGGCCGTTTGTTATGTTGCTATTGATCGATGCAGGAACAACATACTCATTGTTCATTGGACCAGCAGCCGCTTCATTATAGAACCAAATGTTTGCAGGACAAGTACTGCATGAAGATCCGCTCACGCCAGTGATTATGAAATCATCATTCAACTCTTGAAGCATGGGCGCATTGACAGCAGAACCAAGCATGGTGTAACCTGTGTTTACTGGCAAGTAACGCTCCATAACGATATCGCCTTGAATAGAGGCGGAAGCTGGAATAGCAGCGATACTTGCAGTACCTTCTGCATCCGAAGACAAAGTAAGCGGGAAGCCCGTAGTGATGAACTTAGCATTGTTACCAAGGGTTAAAACACCTTTGAGCATTGCATCAACTTGCAAGGCAACGCCTGAAGCCGAAGTATTCATGATGCTAAGATTATTGAAGGCGATGCTGTTTCCAGAGATGGTTTGCGCTGCTGTTCCATTCATTATTACTGTTGAAGACTGCAAGCCGAAACTTCCATTCACGGCAAGGGCACCACTAATTTTAATATCGGATGCTATTCCCGATGTAGCTAAACTTCCATCAATAACAAGATCATGAAAAACAGTGCTACCTGTCAATGTTTTCATTCCAGCACCACTAATCAAAACATCATAGAAGGATATGTTTGCTGGAATGGCTTGATCAGCAGATCCGTTAAACTCGGTGGTTCCATTAAACGAACTGCTTGAAAAAGTTGGCATATCGCCTGAAACGGTTAAAGAACCTGAAGCAGATTGTATCAATTTACGGGCACACACAAGAGAAGCACCATTCTCGATAGTCAAGTGACCATTCACGGTCATGCTATCCACAGTTGCTGTTACCCCAGCAGGAATTACACACACTGCATTAGCAGGAATTGAGATGCTCTCGCCAGCTGTTGGCGCCGAAGCAGGAAGCCAGCTTGCTGCATTATTCCAAGCGCCGCTTGACAAAGAAAAGATTTTTATTGCTGTTACATTAAAAGCCAAGGCATTGGAAGTGCCGCCAACTGGAGCAGCATTTAAAGCCGTTATCGCACGCGTTCCGGCTGTCGCATTTGCAGTAATGGATATGTTTGCATGAATAGTTGTCGCATTTATTACAGAAAAGGAATTAACAACAACACCAGCACCGAAACTAAGGGTGGTTACCCCCGCAATAAAATTGTTTCCAAGTAAAACCACATTTGCCGATTCGTATCGGTTTAATACCGAAACATTGGCTTGCGTCAATACAGGAACAGGATTGTTTATCGTAAATATTTTTGCAGCAGAAGTTACGCCAGCTGGATTTGAAACAGTGAAATTGCGCGAACCAGTTGATGCATTCGAAGCAATAGTTATGTTAGCGGTGATAGAGGTTGTAGAATTTATCGTGGTGCTATTAACAGTGATTCCAGAACCTACATTAACTGCACTTACACCCGTAGCAAAGCCCGATCCTGAAAAGCTTACATTCATAGTTTGTAAGCGATTTCCAATAGCTGGAGTAATGGAAGAAAGCACAGGAGTAACATAACGCTCAGCAATCTGAATAGTTGAAAAACCGTTGATGCCTGTAGCTTCTGATGATGTTGTTGTGCGAATACCTGCTGTTGGGTAGGTCCACGCTGTTCCGTTCCAGAGAGCGATTTCATTGAACGCTGTGTTGATACCCGCATCGCAGTCGCTTGTAGCAAATTGAGCCGTTACCGAAGCCGATGAAACTGCGGCACTGGAAGCACTCAATGTCCAAGTACGATTGACCGTGCGGCTGGCCACAAAAGAGGAGCTAGCTAAGTTTGCATGATCACCTGCTGTTGTGAATGCCGTGACTGTGCCAGCTGAGGTAACAAACATGGAGGCATAATTCAATGGTGCATAAACAGTAGCATCGCCAATTTCAAATTTGAGAGATGTTGCGTTAGCAGCAAGATCTTTTTTAAGATTGCCATAAACGTATCCTGTAGATGCTGACGCGCCGCTTACCGAACTGCTCGAAGTCATGTAAACGATTTGGCTTCCTGTGCTGATTTTTCCAGTAATAAAAGAAAGCACGCCGTTGATAGTCGTTGTGCTATTTATTGCAATTCCATTCGTATTGTTGATGGTGCAATTTTTAAACGTGCTAGCACCAGAAATCGTTTGCGCTGTTGCACCTGAAAAAACAACAGTACTTGTTCCTGCACTGAATGTGCCGTTGTTGCTGAAGTTTCCTTTAAGAGTAAGTATAGCCGCGTTAGCATTGAATGTTGATCCAACACCGATAGTCAAGTTGCCATTAAAAGATACACTGGATGATGCCGAAGCAAGCGCAGTGCCTGAAGAAATAAAATTTCCGTTTACCACAGTAGCACCTGCGAAAGTCTTGGTACCTGAACCAGCTATACTAAGGTGGCCATAATTTTCAGCGCCAATTGTTTGGTTGCTTCCCTCATATACTACAGTGCTAGTTGATCCGATTGTCTTTGTGCCAAAGCCCGTTACGAAGCCAGCGTTGCCGGTAGAATGAAAAGTACAGGTGTTTAAAAGTTCAAATATTTTTGAAGAATTTCCAGCCATGGTAAAACCCCCGTTTGAGAAGCTACCCGATTGTATGCGCAAATTGCCTAAACAATTCCAAGAATTCATTGCAGCTCCAAGCGTAATGCCAGACACACTCGTGTTTAATGTATAAATATCGTTGTAAACGATACCGCTACCTAAGGTAATAATTTGTGCCGCATTGCCAGTGTATTTTACTTGGCTTGTATTTCCTGAAACCAATTTTCCAGACGTGTTAGCCATCACCATGTTGCCTGCAAGATTCAAAACGCTTGCTCCAGCGCTCATATCAAGGATCGCATTATTAACTCCAGCAGGCGAATTATAAACTACATTACCTTGAACAGTTAATGTACCCGTTGTCAATTTAACTTGACCAATCTTATTTGTGCCCGTGGCTGTTCCGCCTATCACAAGACTGCCGGTTACCGTTGCAGAACCCGTATTGATATTCCAAGAATTGTTGACATTACCACTAGGTTGAGTAACCGTTGCTGTGCCGTTCACCTGGAAAGCTGCTGAGCCACTTTGCGAAAAGGTTGTTGCAGATGCGCCGGATGCAATAGTAAAAGATGCACACGTCACATTGCTACTCATACTAATAGTTGCAGCATTGGCTATAACTAAGGCAGAAAAAGTGCTGCTGTTTAATCCACTGATTAACTTGTTCGTTCCACGAAAGGTTACTGTACCGCTGTTAGAAGCAAATGAACCATCGTTGGTAAGGTCGCCGTAAATATCCAATGTACCACCACTCATGGTAACAGAAGCACCAGTATTGATGGTTATTTTACGAGCATTGGCTACTTCAGTCGAAATCACAGGAAACACACCATTTAATGGTGTAGCTGGAATAAGAACATCAACACCAGCTGTTGGCAGACCTCCTGTCCAATTCAGTGCGTTGCCCCAAGCATTGCTTGTGCTTCCGTTCCATGTAACGGTTGAACCGAACATAGTTAGTGAAATAAGCATGCATAGTAACAGCAAGCCGATTGTTTTGTGGGTTTGTGGTTTGGTTTTCATGACGCTGGTTGTGGTGGTTTTTGAATTGATGTTCAATGGGTTAATTCAATGATACAAAGGTCAATGATTTCAGAACCCGCATTTTATGTGTTCACCTGCAAAAGCCCCTTTGTAAGGTTTTAGGAGATATAGAATAAAAAAATGAGTCAGAGGAGGCAAAAACATCGAAAACAAATCAATTTTAAACAAAAAGATAAATCACCCGACATCAAAGACGTGTAATAAACCTATCCATAAGAACATAATTATCCACTAATTGACATCAAAACGACCCAGTTATGACATCTACAACAGATGCCAAAATGTGTATCAATAAATTAATCGACACTTATTTATTTAGCAATCAAGCCGTTTCATTTTACTATAAACTTGTCGGCACGGGATTGCTTTGTAACTTTACATTCCTATATAAAAACCTATGTCCGAGAAGATATTAAAAGCCCTTATGCAACTGTTCGCCATTATTGCCAAAGGCGATGGTGTTTCTAACGATGGTCGATTAGTCGTTTTTGATTTTCTAAGACAACAATTGAGTCAAGAGCGCGTACCCGATTATATAGTGCTCTTCGACCAATTTAGTGCTGAGCAGCCCGAAAAGAAAAAAGCACGCGAAGGTTCCGAGCGTCGCACCTCAGTAAAAGATTCTGTGCGCGTGCTGCGCATTTGTACACAAATTAACGCCGAGCTCGAACAGAAACAAAAGATTGTTGTACTCATTCGTATTCTCGAATTTATCCAAGCTGGCAGCAGCGCTTCGGAGCAGGAATTGGAATTCGCTTCAACAGTAGCCTCCACCTTTAATATTCCGGATAATGAATTTCAGAGTATTAAATCCTTGGTCGCAAATCGAACCGTACTTGACAATCGGAAGGACCTGCTTGTCATCTCAGCACATGCCGATGCAACACTGAGTGATAAGCACATTGCATGCGAGCACCTTCAAGGCCGCTTGACCGTTTTGCGTATCAACAGCGTTGACATGCTCGTTATTCAATATGTTGGCGAAGGCGAAGTATATATGAATGGCCTTGGCATGCAAACGGGTAATGTGTATGTGCTAACCCCAGGCTCTTCGATTCGCAATTCAAAAATCAATACCATATACTATTCCGACATCATCAGTTGCCTAAACGATTTCCGCAGCGGCGACCACCTTATATATGAGGTAGATGCGATCGAATATATTTTCAAGAATGGCCACCAAGGACTTCATAGCTTAAGTTTCACGGGCGAATCTGGGCGGATGATTGGTATCATGGGCGCCAGCGGTGCCGGTAAATCAACGCTGCTTAATATTTTAAACGGAATCGATACCCCTACTAAAGGCCATGTGCGTATCAATGGCGTCGATCTTCATCGTGAAAAAAACAGCCTAGAAGGCGTTATTGGATATGTCTCCCAAGACGACCTGTTGATGGAAGAGCTAAGCGTTTATGAGAACCTCTTTTACAATGCCAAGCTATGTTTTGGAGGATTCAGCGAAGAGCAAATTCGAGAGCGCGTCGACAAGCTCCTCAACGATATCGGCTTGTTTGAGATACGCGGACTGAAGGTTGGAAGTCCACTAAACAAAAAGATCTCGGGTGGTCAACGCAAACGTCTGAACATCGGCCTTGAGCTGATTCGTGAACCGGCCGTGCTCTTTGTCGATGAACCTACTTCAGGACTTTCTTCCAGAGATTCAGAAAACATCATGGATCTGCTCAAGGAGCTTTCGCTTAAAGGCAAGCTTGTCTTTGTCGTGATTCATCAGCCGTCTTCCGATATTTTCAAGATGTTCGACAAATTACTGCTGCTCGACACCGGCGGATTTCCAATCTATCTTGGCAATCCCGTCGAGAGCATTGTCTACTTTAAGAGAGTCATTAATCATGTCAACTGCGAAGAAAGCGAATGCCCAGTATGTGGCAATGTCAATCCAGAGCAGATATTCAACATCATCGAATCCAAGGTTATCGATGAATATGGCGTTCCAACGCGTGAGCGACGCATGTCGGCCAGAGCATGGAACACCCTTTTCAAGGAACGGATTGCTGAATTTTCCGCCAAACATCTTGGTGCAATAGCATCGCTGCCTAAAAGCGCTTTTCATGTACCATCCAAATTCAGCCAGTTCGTTGTTTTCTTAACACGCGACATCCTCTCTAAACTCAGCAATCTACAGTATGTGCTGATCAATTCACTGGAAGCTCCCCTCCTCGCCTTCATCTTGGCCTTCATGGTTAGGTATATGAACGACGATCGTGCTGCTTATATCTTCCGTGAAAATGAAAACCTTCCTGCATACATCTTCATGTCTGTAATCGTGGCCCTTTTCATGGGACTCACTGTGAGTGCCGAAGAAATCATCCGCGATCGCAAAAACCTAAAACGCGAAGCGTTCCTCAACCTGAGTCGCAGCAGCTACCTCTATTCTAAGGTGCTCATTCTCTTTGGAATTTCGGCCATCCAAACCCTCTGCTTTGTGCTCGTCGGGAATTACATCTTAGAAATAAAAGGCATGAACTTGACCTATTGGATGGCTCTGTTCACCACCTCCTGCTTCGCCAATATGCTTGGGCTCAACATTTCAGCCACCTTCAATTCAGCAGTCACGATTTATATCCTGATCCCGATTCTGCTGATTCCACAACTTCTACTCAGCGGGGTTATCGTGAAATTTGACAAACTCAACCCGATGATCGCCTCTGATCAACATGTTCCATTTACTGGTGATATGATGACCAGCCGTTGGGCATTCGAAGCCATCGCGGTGGAGCAATTCAGCAATAACGCGTACGAACAAAACTTTTACGACGAAGACAAGGCCATGGCGCGAGCGGATTATCGCAAAACCTATTGGATTCCTAAGCTTCGTGAGAAGGTTGATATGTGTGAGGAATACAAACAAAATCCAAGCAACGCTAATAAACTAGCCGACGAACTAAAAATCATCAAGTCTGAACTGGAACAGGAACTGCAGCACTTTCCAAAAATGGATAATGCGTTTCTCGCCCAACTAGAGCCCGAACTTTGCACCGCTGAAACCTTTTCGGAGGCACGCATTTTACTTGATCGATTGCAACAGACCTATATTCGGATTTACAATAAACAAAACGACCTCGTTGATTTAAAAGTAACCGCTTTTACAAACACACCTGAAAAGGAAGCGGAATTCGAAAAATTAAAAAATGAAAACGAGAACGAATCTTTAAATGATCTTGTCAAGAACACCAAAGAAATAATCCGCATCAAAGAAGTCGATGGTTCTTTGATTCAAAAAACCAATCCGGTTTTTATGGATCCGTCGTACACAAACTTCTTCGATTTCAGAGCGCATTTCTATGCGCCTCGAAAACAATTCATGGGACTCTTCTTTAACACCTTCGCGCTTAACATGGCGATTGTTTGGTGCCTAAGTCTGATCCTGTATTTCACGCTGTACTTCGAATTCTTTCGAATGCTTCCTGACCTCTTCATCGGACTCTTCGGTCGATTACAGAGATCGAAAAAGTAGCAAAAGAAAAGGGCTTTCGATAACGAAAGCCCTTTTCTTTTATAGGTGTTGAAAGACTAAATCATCTGCATCTTAAATGGAATCTGAATGATCGCCTGGTAATCCTCACCCGCCTCTTGCATATCCTCATCATCCTCTTCAAAAAACCAGTTGATAACAATCTCGTTACCCGATTTATGAATGCTTTCGAGACGTTTAAAAATGTCTAAAATACATTTGCTAGAGCTCGTGTTGAAATACTCCAATTGAATATTCACATTGGTTTTCGTTGAAGGTTTGGCAGCATATTGATCTAGCCATTCCATAATCGGACGATAAAACTCGACTGAGTTTTCTGGAATCGAACGACCTTTGATAACAAGTAAGGCCTGCTCTCCATCGAACATGACACTAGGTGTTTTTGGACTAGCTTCTATTTTCATTATTTCTTTTTATTAATATTGACAAACAAATTCACTACGATATTTTAATAAGCAAACAGAAAAACGACAGACGGTCGTTTACTGGCTGAAAAAAGTAATTGATCTTATGACCAGATTTGCGAGCAATATCGATCATTCCCAAACCGCCACCACCTTTGGATGAATATTCATCGTTGTTCAGCACCTCTTGGTAATGCAACTTCAATTCCTCCTTCGTCATGGCGTTAATCTGATCCAAACGATTGCGAAGCTTGGCAATATTCACTTCCTCAATGTGATTGCCCGTCATAATGGTGTAACCATCTTCGCTCCTGCCAATCATCATCAAAGCCGATCGCATCTCGATTGGATTACCCGCGAGCGATTTTGCATCTATATCTGGATGGGCTTCATCTATATGGTGATATAAGTTTTGAAGACATTCAACCAAGACATTGTAAACCTTCTTCTTAAGCCGCGGCTCCTCATTTAAACGCTCGAGCTTCGACTCTGTTATTTGCAAAATAGAGGAAAGCAGATCGGAAGAGACTTCGCCTTTAAAGGACAGCATAATATTATGCCTGTCCATTAAATTGTAGAAATCGTAAAGATCAACCATGGCCAACTGTTGTTTTTTTTAGTCTTAGCAAAAATACATAATTATTATTTCTGCACTGCAATGCGCGGCAAAGAATTCAAAAAATTTAGAAATTGATCGTAGAAAGCAATTTATCGTCCTTTCTTGAGATGTGAATGCAATTCATTAACTTTGAAAAAAAATTATTCCTATGGATTTAAGAACGATTATTTCTATTTCAGGCTCACCGGGCCTGTACCGAATTATCTCCCATTCAAGGACTGGTGTAATTGTAGAGAGCATGCTCGACAAAAAGCGGTCCATGATTTCTGCTAATCAACGCATCAACTCGCTTGATAATATCAGCGTTTTTACTACCGAGAAAGACATCATGCTTGAGGAGGTTTTTGTGAACATGAAAGCAGCTATAAGTGCTTCTGTGGATACTAAACAAGCTAGCGACGATCTCAAAAAACTCTTCAAAAGCGTACTTCCAGATTATGATCAGGATCGTGTTCACGATTCAGATATTAAGAAGATGTTCAGCTGGTTCAATATCCTCATTACTAATGATGATGTTTGGGCGGAGAAGAAAGACGACGATAATTCGCCTGCTGCCGATCTGAAAGCAGCTATGCCGATGCCTGGCGATAAACCGAAGAAGCACGCCTCTAAAGAAAGTGGTCGCGTGAATACACACGGTGCTAGTGGCTCACGCTCTGCGATTCCTCAGAAGAAAGGTGGCGGTTGATTCAACCCGCCTAGCGGGAATCCTTCAGAACAAGCTCTTTTTTTTACTTATTTTCAAGCCTAAAGGCCTGATATATCCTCTTTTATAATGAAGCAAACTTCCGTTCCATCGCCTGCTGCGCAAAAGCGCAAATATGTTCCCGTCTCCTTGGAGATCAATGCTTGGTCCGTCTTGCAACCGTTTTATGAGGATCTGCAAAACCGAACCATTGCTTCAGGCAAAGAGTTTGGTCAGTGGCTCAACGACCAAAGCGAACTGAGTGCGGTGATTTCTGAAGACATGGCTTGGCGCTATATCCGCAACAGCTGCGATACGGTCAATCCCGACTACAAAGCCGCTTACGAATTCTTCGTCACCGAGATTCAGCCGAATATCGCTCCGTATGACGACGCTCTTAATAAAAAGCTACTGAGCTCCCCATATCTCGACGAATTTCTGAACGGATTACCACTCGAAACACGCACTGCATACGGCATCTATATTCGTAGTATTCGTAAACAAGTGGAGATTTACCGCGAGGAAAACATCCCCCTCATGACTTGGCTGCACACCGAGGAAAACAAATACGCCGAAATTATAGGGGCGATGACCATTGAAATGGAAGGCAAAGAGATCACGCTTCAACAAGCCTCCAATTACCTGCGCGACAGCCGCCGCGAAGTGCGCGAAGAAGTCTATTATAAGGTAAACAAACGCCGCGCCCAAGATCGCGAAAAACTCGACGACCTTTTCTCTAGCTTGGTTAAAAAAAGACATCAGGTGGCCCTAAACGCGGGCTTCGATAATTACCGCGATTATATGTTCGCCGCCCTCGGCCGTTTCGACTACACCGTTCAAGACTGTTTTAACTTCCACCAGGCGATTGCCAAAGAAATCGTGCCCATCTGCAACACCATCGACGCTGAACGAAAAACGGCACTCAAGTTGGATCAGCTCAAGCCTTGGGACATGGAAGTGGACATCAGTGGAAAGCCACCCCTCAAGCCTTTTGATGGCGGCGAAGACCTGATGAACAAAACCATCGAATGCTTTAGCAAACTCAATCCTTACTTGGGACAGTGCATGACAACCATGCGCGAAATGCAGCATGTAGATCTCGACTCGCGCATTGGCAAAGCACCAGGTGGCTACAACTACCCGCTCTACGAAACGGGTGTGCCTTTTATCTTTATGAACTCCGTGAATTCCCTGCGCGACCTTGTTACGATGGTGCACGAAGGCGGACACGCTGTGCACTCGTTCCTCACGCAGGACAAAGAATTTATGGCTTTTAAAGATACACCGTCCGAAGTGGCCGAGCTCGCCTCCATGTCGATGGAACTTATTTCCATGGATCATTGGAATGTGTTTTTCAGCGACAGCGACGAACTCAAACGTGCGCGAACACAGCAACTCGAAAAGGTTATCTCCACACTGCCGTGGATTGCTGCTATCGACAAATTCCAACACTGGCTCTACACCAACCCCGATCACACCGCTGAGCAACGCACAGCAGAGTGGACATCCATCAACAAAGAATTCACTGGCAATGTAACCGATTACCACGGTCAAGAGGAGTTCTTCGGAAACAGCTGGCAAAGACAATTGCACCTTTTTCAAGTGCCTTTCTATTATATCGAATACGGTATGGCTCAACTGGGCGCTATCGCGATGTGGAGAAACTTTAAAAAAGACAGCACGCAAGGTTTACATAATTATATGGAAGCACTAAAACTAGGCTATACCAAATCCATCGGTGATATCTATCAACAAGGTGGCATACGCTTCGACTTCTCCCAACCATATATCCAAGAATTGGCTGGTTTTGTAAAAAACGAGATGCAAAAACTGAATTAATATCACAGAAAGAGCAAGTATCTCATCAAAACCAATTCATTTCTTACAAGGGTTATTGAGATTAAAAAAATAATTTTTCAAGTAAATTCCTTACCGGCAATAGCTTTCAACGCTTTTGCCGGTTCTTTTTAAAACCCTTTCTTACAGCTGTTAGATGCTTTAGTAATCAAGTTTTTCGACCCTTCTTGGCGGACCTATCTTTGTATTAATAAAAACAACCGCCATGAAAAGAGATATCAACACCAACGAAAACAAGCGCGATTTGAACAAGAACTCCAGGATGCGCATCGTGCACTCAAACGCACGCATCGAAGCGGAACGCGCTGAGAACGATCGGCTACAAGCTGAGCTTCGCCGCACTCGTTCTGAAGTGGAGTCGGCCTATCAAGCTTTGGCGGAGATAAACAAAGACATCACCGACAGCATCAACTATTCTAGAAGAATACAAGACGCTATATTGCCTGAACAGGAGATCCTGCGCAACTTCATGTCCGACTCCTTCTTTATGTATAACCCGAAAGATATCGTTAGCGGCGATTTCTATTGGTTTACACAGTACGACAACAAAATCATCGTTGCTGTGGCTGATTGCACCGGCCATGGTGTACCTGGCGCATTTATGTCGATGATCGGTCACAACCTGCTCAACGAGATTGTGCATGTAAAAGACATCACGCAGCCGAACGAAATTCTTAGTCGACTCGATCGCGGCCTTCGTAAACTTCTTAAACAAGACAGCGAAAACAGCAGCGCAAGAGACGGCATGGATATCGCCATCTGCTCTATAGATCCTGAGAACAACCTCCTTGAGTTTGCTGGAGCCAATCGCCAAGCACTCGTGTTTTCAAAAGGTATGCTTCAGGAACTCCGCGGCGAACGCGCTCCAGTTGGTGGTGCTTTCCGCGATGGCGAGAACCGATACACCAACCATACCATGCGCATTGAGAAAGGCGATCAAATTTACCTCTTCACTGACGGTCTAACAGACCAGTTCGGCGGACCAAACAATAAAAAATTGATGGGCAAGCGTTTCAGACAACTACTAAACATTGTCAACCCGCTAAAAATGGCTCAACAAAAACGCATCATCAGCAAATTCTTTTCTGATTGGAAGGGAAATAACAGCCAAACCGACGATGTACTACTAATCGGTATGACCATCTGATTCTTGCTTGAATCGATTCGCTTTTGTGCCTTGTTCATTTAGCATTCGCTAAAACAAACAAGCGCTATACACAATTCGTGTGATTTACTCCTTTTGAAAGGGTGAATCACGTTGCTTTTTATACCTTTGCAAGAAGCAACAATCAACCAAGAAAAAATCTTACGATGAGCAACAACGATCATGGAATAGCCGCTGCCCTGAAAGAACTCGGCATCGATGCAAACAACCTCGGTGCATGCACCGGAACCACTTGGCTCCCAACAAAAGGCGAGACCTTAACATCTACCGCTTCCGCCGATGGCAAAACCATCGCCACGGTAACCCAAGCCACTACTGACGATTACGAACAGATTATCAAAACAGCGCATGCTGCTTACCTCCAATGGAGAACTGTTCCTGCTCCTGCTCGCGGCGAAGTTGTTCGTCAGATCGGCAACGAGCTGCGCAAGTTCAAAGAGCCACTCGGCAAACTCGTTTCCTACGAGATGGGTAAAATTTACCAAGAAGGACTAGGTGAAGTGCAAGAGATGATTGACATCTGCGACTTCGCTGTGGGACTCTCCCGCCAATTATATGGTCTTACCATGCACAGCGAACGCCCCGGCCATCGCATGTACGAACAATATCATCCAATCGGTGTCGTTGGTGTTATCTCCGCTTTCAACTTCCCAGTGGCCGTTTGGTCGTGGAACGCTATGCTCGCCATGGTTTGCGGCGATTCAGTAGTGTGGAAGCCAAGCTCTAAAACACCGCTTTGCGCCATCGCCGTGCACAAGATCATACAAAAAGTATTGGCCGACAACAATGTGCCTGAAGGCGTCCTTTGTCTTGTTGTTGCTAGCTCTAAACATGTTGGCGACAACTTCCTCGCCGACAAGCGTGTGCCCCTCATCTCCGCCACCGGCTCCACCCGTGTGGGTCGTCGTGTAGGTAAAATCGTTGGCGAACGCCTCGGTCGTACTTTACTTGAGCTCGGAGGCAACAACGCCATCATCATCACCGAAAACGCCGACCTCGGCCTGGCAGCTCGTGCTGTACTCTTCGGTGCTGTTGGAACTGCCGGTCAGCGCTGCACATCCACCCGCCGACTCATCATCCACGAAAGCATATACGACAGTTTCAAAGAGAAACTCGTAGTTGCCTATGGCCATATCCGAATCGGCAATCCACTCGATACAAACACCCTGGTCGGTCCATTGATTGACGCCGGCGCAGTGAAAGACTTCCTCCACGCTATCGAAGCTGTTAAGAACGAAGGTGGCAACATCCTGCTCGGCGGCGAAGTTATGACTGGCCCCGGCTTTGAGTCGGGCTGCTATGTGAAGCCCTGCATCGCGGAAGTTAAATCGCAAACCAACATCGTTAAAGAAGAGACCTTCGCGCCGATTCTTTATATCATGAAATACAAAACCATCGACGAAGCAATCGAGATGCAGAACGATGTGCCACAAGGACTCTCCTCATCTATCTTCTCACGCAACCTCCTTGAAACCGAGAAATTCCTCTCCGCAGAAGGCTCCGATTGCGGTATCGCAAATGTCAACATCGGTACATCCGGTGCTGAGATCGGCGGTGCATTCGGTGGCGAGAAAGACACCGGCGGTGGACGCGAATCAGGATCCGACTCTTGGAAATACTACATGCGCCGTCAGACCAACACCATCAACTACAGCACTAGTCTGCCGCTCGCACAAGGAATCAAGTTCGACTTCTAGGCTGTACAATAGCATCCTGTTCGCTCAACGCCGAGCATTTTCTTAAACCCATTCAACATGAGTACCGTCACAGGTAATGAACAGGAATTGAAACGCTCGCTCAATTGGGTGGACGCTACCATGATGGTGGCTGGCTCAATGATCGGGTCAGGCATCTTCATCGTGTCTGCCGACATGTCGCGCGCCGTTGGCTCAGCAGGCTACCTGCTGCTGCTGTGGATCATCACCGGACTCATCACCGTGTTCGCTGCACTAAGCTACGGCGAGCTAGCAGGCATGATGCCGAAGGCCGGCGGTCAGTTCGTGTATATCCAACGTGCCTATGGCAACCTCATCGCTTTCGTTTACGGCTGGACCGTCTTCACCGTTATACAAACCGGTGTGATTGCCGCCGTGGCTGTGGCTTTCGCCAAATTCTCAGGCATCTTCTTTCCTGTTTTAAACGAAAATGCCGCTGACCTTGGGTTCTTGAAAATCAGCTTCGGACAACTCTGGGCCATCCTTAGCATCGTGCTGCTGACCTTTATCAACAGCCGCGGAGTAAGCAACGGTAAGCTGCTGCAAACGGCCTTCACCTCCACCAAGCTCATCGCCTTGGCAGGACTCATCGTTTTAGGCATTGTGGTGGGAATGAAAACGGGCTACTTTGCAACGAACTTCACCAACCCCTTTGATGCTAGCACCACTAGCAATAAAGACGGTGTGCTGACCATCGTACCCTTGGCCGGCTTGGCCCTGATTGGTGCTATGGGATCCACCATCATCAATTCCTTATTCTCTTGCGATGCCTGGAACAACGTGACCTTCATCGCTGCTGAGATCAAAGACCCCAAGCGCAACATCCCCCGTAGCTTGTTCCTCGGCACACTCCTTGTAACGGGGCTGTATCTGCTCGCTAACATTGCGTACCTCGGCCTCCTTCCTTTGCATGGACTTCCAACTGCCACGGATGTGGTTGGACGCGGCATTCAATTTGCCGAAAACGATCGCGTGGGTGCTGCTGCTGCGTCCATGATTTTTGGCAACACCGGACTTTACATCATGGCCGGATTGATCATGCTCTCCACCTTTGGCTGCAACAACGGATTGATCCTCGCCGGTGCTCGTGTCTATTATGCCATGTCTAAAGAAAATTTGTTCTTTAAAAAAGCAGGCAGCTTAAACGCGCGACATGTACCCGCTTTCGCCCTTTGGGTGCAATGTGCATGGGCTTGCGCTTTGTGTTTAACAGGCACCTACAAAGACCTTGTGAATTACGCCACTTTTGCTTCGATGATTTTCTACATCATCACCATTGCTGGTGTGTTTATACTTCGTAAAAAAGAGCCCGACACCGAACGCCCATACAAGGCTTTTGGTTACCCGCTCATCCCAGCGCTATATATATTAGCGGCCTTCGCAGTATGTGCTATCCTGATTATCTACGACGCACGCAACACCGGATTCGGCCTCTTGTGTGTTGCCCTTGGCATACCCGTATATTACCTCACCGTAGGCAAAGCAAAGAAAGTCGAATAGGGTGTTGTTAAAATAAAAAGAGGCTGTCTTTTGGAGACAGCCTCTTTTTTTATGGCCTACCACTTATTACTCAGCAACCGCAACGGGCACTGCAGCAGGAGGTGGCGGGTTTAGCAAATTTAGTTGCTTTTTCAAGTCCTTGATTTCGACATGCGAAGCGTTGATGCGCACCATGAATTCCGCTTTTAACTTATCGGCATTCTTCGATTTGCTGAAGAACTCAATGTTGTTTTCAAGAAGCGTAACCTCTTTTAACAAACGCGCAATCTTGTCTTGGATTTTTGTTTTCTCAGCACGCAAATCATCCTGGCCTTGTGGTGATTTGGAGCTATGCTCAACCTTCATGCGAAGCACCTGGTCATCAACATCAGGACGAGCTGCACGAATATCGTTGAACAGTTTATCCAGCACCTTGTGGTATTGGTTGCTTATCGCTTCGCGATCGCGAATGGTGATCGGCTCATACTCCAACCATTCGGCTTGAAACTTCTTTATAGCCGCCATGTCGTTGGCGTGGTTGCTTGAGAGTTTAAAATCCTGCATGGTTTTCAGCAGGTCTTTTTTGAGTGCGAGGTTATCGAGCATTTTGCTTTCCATACCGGCAAAGTGACTTTTCTTTTGCGCAAAGAATTTATCACAAGCAGCACGGAAACGCGTCCATAACTTTTCGCCTTGCTTATAGGATGTTGGTCCCACTTCCTTCCATTGTGCTTGCAACTTCTTCAATGTTTCGGTTGCCTGTTTCCAATCGGAGCTCTCTTGCAAGGCCTCGGCCTGCTTAACCAAATCGGTCTTCAGGTTGAGGTTGTGACCTTGCTCTTTGCGTTGTACCTCAAAGAAAGCATCGCGGGCATCAAAAAACACCTTGCGCGTTTCTCTAAAGCGTTTCCAGATGTTTTCATTTTCACTCTTCGGCGCATAGCCGGTCTTTTTCCATTCGGTCATCAAACCTTCAATCTGCTCAAAGGTCTCTTGCCATTTTTTGTTCGTCTTTGGTGTACGCGCTACAAGCTCATCAAGGCGAACACACAATGCAAGCTTCGAGGCGAGGTTCAGTTGTTGCTGACCATCAAGCGCATGGATATGCTCTTTGCGACGATCAAATATTTTATCAGAAGCTGATTTAAAACGATCCCAAACAATTTCACTGTGCTCTTTCATCACCGGACCCGAGCTCTTCCATTGATCCTGCAGCTGCCTAATGGCGTTGGTGGCTTTGTTTATATTGGACTCCAGCAGCAAATCCTCGGCACGACTGCATAGTTCAACCTTGAACTCCAAATTTTTCTTCATATCGAGCTCGCGGAGCTCTTTGTTGATCTTCAACAGATCGTAAAAACGATCGATGTGGTAGCGGTAATTTTGCCAGAGGTCTTCGTTGTATGCCTTCTGCACAAAACCGATAGTACGCCAACGCGTCTGTGTTTCCTGCAACTTATCAAAGGCCGCTTTGAGGTTGTTGGAATCCACCTCCATGTTTTTCAACTCCTCAATGATGGCTCTCTTGGCTTTTAGGTTATCGTCGAGCTGCGCCTCTTTCTTGCGACGGTGCTCTGCACGCATCTTATTATATCGACGACGCAGGTCTTCGAAGCGCTCATCAGTAGCATCGAGGCGGTTTTTAAAATCTTCCTTCACCCCACCCGACACGATAAACTGGTTTAGCTTGGTGTCTTTCTCCTCTTGCACACGAAGATCGTATAGTTCAAAAATCTTTTTTACCCCTACTCGCGTAGCATCTAAATCAGTATCCGCCACCAAGGCCTCTAAATGCACCAACAAATCGGCCCGTGCCATGGTAGCATACACCGCTTCGTGCGCATGCTCTTCAAGATGTTGCACATCCTCATCGCCGGGATGATCATCGGCATCTAAATTGGTTTCGTCGGTGGCAACAACTGTTGTAGTTGCAGAGGAAGCATCTCCTGGTGGGAGCGAATGGCCCGGCAGATTCTCTTCAGAACCGGAAGCCATTGTGTCGGTGGTAGTCATACGAGTAAAATGTTGGTTATATAGTAAAGCGGAAATTACAAATGGGTTGTAGTCTTACGAGGACTGAAACTTAAAGTTATAAAAAAATAAGTTTTAAAACGAATTTTCTTGATTTTACGAATAATGACAAGAACGCCATGGCTTAAACATCTTGCATTTAAGGCATAAAAAAACCACCCCTCATGAAGGGGTGGTTTTGTAATTTTAGCGTTAGGCGAGTTTGCCGGAAAACAGCTAGTTTTTTTTCTTACTGTACATAGACAGAAATGTTGTTGTTGTACGTTGCGTTTTTTGCAGTATTGAAATTAAATCCGGAGAAGATATAGGCTTTGCTACCAACACTAGCACCTATAGCTGCTGCTCTTGAAATATTCATGTCTTTACGCTTTGTCCAAACATTGGTTGTTGGGTTAAACTCATAAAAATCCGATTTCGTATCCGCTCCGGCATGACCTGAACCCAGGTATCCTTTGCTACCTATGCAAAACCCAGTAGCATAACTTCTTGTACCACCAGGGAAATCGGCTTTTTTAGTCCAAACATTGGTTGTAGGGTTATACTCATAAAAGTCATTATAAAATGTTTCAACACCCGTTTTAACTGAGCTTC
The DNA here is from genome assembly GCA_947448795.1 of Bacteroidota bacterium. Classification (GTDB taxonomy): domain Bacteria; phylum Bacteroidota; class Bacteroidia; order AKYH767-A; family JAHEYN01; genus CANFOZ01. Next base: position 15,537 of record CANFOZ010000012.1, on the reverse strand, counting down.
CTGTGCCAAGATAACCATTACCGCCTATACTGAAACCGACAGCATTTTTTCGCGCAAGGCCAGGAAATGCAGCTTTTTTCGTCCATGTATTTGCAACAGGATCATACTCATAAAAATCAGTATTGGCCTGAATATCATCCCCACAAGCCATATAGCCTTTGCTACCGATGCTAAAGCCGGTTGCATCTTGACGATTGTAGCCACTAGGAGCTGCTTTCTGCGTCCATGTATTCGTGGTCGGATTGTATTCATAAAAATCATTCATCAACTGATTTGAAGCATTTGCACCAAAGCCCATATACCCTTTACCATTGACGCTGAATGAAATTGCACCCGATCTTACGCCGCCTGGAAATGCAGCTTTTGCAGTCCAAATATTAGTTGCTGGGTCGTATTCCCAGAAATCATTTTTCCCTTTTGTATTATCACCCACATTGCCTGTACCCACATAAATTTTAGTTCCGACAACAAATCCAGCTGCTTTCCAGCGCGTCATTGCGCTATTGCAGGCAATATCTGTCCAAGTATCAATAATAGCCGGTGTTGTTGAGCCAGCTACTCCGCAAGAAGCCACCAGATCTTGAGGGTTGAAAGCAGCATCGGTGCGATGCACGTGAATAGCTCCATTCGGGTGTTTAATCAGGGCAAAGGTGGAATAAGCTGTGCCTGTGGATGTGTAACTTACAGCACCAGCTATATTTACAGAGGCAACCAAGCAGACACCCCGGCTAGTCTGAGCCGTGCCTGTTGCACCTGCAGCGACATTAAAATTATCGTCCTTGCAAAAAGTAGGAGAAACGTATTTAACATTCACCATAGCAGTTGAAGTGGAGAAGTTCTTTAAAGTAACATTTGGATACTGTCCGAAACTCAGCGTTCCAGTAATGACCGAAAGCGCAAGCATTAAAAGTGTTTTTTTCATTTTGTTTTTTTTTGATTAATTCTGCAAATAAAATAATAAAAAATCGAAGATTTGCAACATGACTAGAATTAGTAGTGAAGAAAATTGCAGAGCAGCTATGAAAAAACCACACCAATTGACGGGGTGGTTTTGTAATTATAGCGCTAGGCTTTTTATTAGACCTGAACGAAAAGCGTTTTAGCGCAGGATTAGGAAATCTCGCGCAGCGGGTTTTGTACTAGAAAAGCTAGGCTTTGTTTGAAAGCTTATTTAGCGCAGGATTAGGAAATCTCGCGCAGCGGGTTTTGTACTAGAAAAGCTAGGCTTTGTTTGCAAGCTTATTTAGCGCAGGATTAGGAAATCCTGCGCAACGGGTTTTGTACTAGAAAAGCTAGGCTTTGTTTGAAAGCTTATTTAGCGCAGGATTAGGAAATCCTGCGCAGCGGGTTTTGTACTAGAAAAGCTAGGCTTTGTTTGCAAGCTTAGTTAGCGCAGGATTAGGAAATCCTGCGCAACGGAAATCCTGCGCAGCGGGGGGGCGAAGGTAACAATACCCTATTAAATAAAGACTAAAATCACAACAATTAGGGATGCCGAGGAAAACTCAAAAATCAAGCCAGTGTTAACGCCTACGCACTTTGCTCGGTGACTGCACGCTGCACACCTGCTAAAATAGCGTGCGCTTGAGCAACCGATTTTACCTCACCAAAAAGCAAGGTCAGCTTTTGCTTGTCTTCGCGCAGCTTAGCTTCTTTGCGCTGTTGCAGATACCGCATCGTGTTCATGAACATCGGCGATTTGTAGTACAAGGAATTTTGATCGCTCACAAAGAAACACATGAAGCGATCGTTCTTCAACACAATCTTCTCAAAGCCCAGATCACGCGCCACCCAGCGCAAACGCACCGTGTTTAACAAATCGTGTACCTGTCGGGGCAAGGGGCCGAAACGGTCTTCAAGGTTCTTGGCAAAAGCCTCCAAACGCTCGGGCTCTGCTATGTCGTCAAGCTCTTTGTATAAATGCAAACGCTCGGTAATGCTTTCCACATAATGATCGGGAATCAAAATCTCCAAATCAGATTCCACCAAACATTCCTCAACAAAAGGTCGGTTGGCCTGCTGATCGGAAAAGAGCTCTTTGAAGTCGGTAGCCTTCAACTCACGGATGGCTTCGTCCAATATTTTATGATACATCTCAAAACCCAACTCAGTGATAAAGCCGCTTTGCTCGCCACCCAAGAGATTGCCCGCTCCGCGGATGTCGAGGTCGCGCATGGCAATTTGTATGCCACTGCCCAGCTCGGAGAACTGCTCTAAGGCCTGCAAACGCTGCTTCGCCAAAGGTGTGAGCACCGAGAGCGGCGGCGCCAAAAGATAGCAGAAGGCCTTTTTGTTGGAACGGCCTACCCTGCCGCGCATCTGATGCAGGTCGCTGAGACCGAAGTTCTGCGCTTCGTTGATGAGTATGGTGTTCGCGTTCGGTATATCCAATCCCGACTCGATGATGGTGGTGGAAATTAAAACATCACAATCGCCCTCGATAAAAGACAACATGATCTCTTCGAGCTTATCGCCATCCATCTGTCCATGGCCTACACGAATGCGGGCCTCGGGACACAAGCGTTGGATCAAGCCCGCAATCTCGTGCAGGTTCTGAATGCGGTTGTTCACAAAAAAGACTTGTCCTCCACGCTGCAGCTCAAAGTTCACCGCCTCGCGGATGATGTCTTCGGTAAACACATGCAGCTCGGTCGTCACCGGATGCCTGTTAGGTGGTGGTGTGTTGATGATGCTTAGATCACGTGCACCCATCATCGAAAACTGCAAGGTCCGCGGTATCGGCGTGGCTGTCAGTGTGAGCGTATCTACATTTACCTTCAGTGCTTTGAGCTTGTCTTTCGCGGCTACGCCAAACTTCTGCTCTTCATCGATGATGAGCAATCCAAGGTCTTTGAAAGCAATTTCTTTGGATAACAATTTGTGTGTCCCAATGAGGATATCCACCTTGCCTTCGCCTAGTTTTTTTATAATCTCTTTCTGCTCTTTCGCAGTACGAAAACGGTTGATGAAATCTACTGTGACAGGCAGCTCCTTGAGTCGTGCGCTGAATGTTTTAAAATGCTGTAAAGCCAAGATAGTTGTAGGCACCAGCACTGCCACCTGCTTGCCGTCTGCCACGGCTTTGAAGGCCGCACGAATTGCAATCTCTGTTTTACCAAAACCCACATCACCACACACCAAACGATCCATTGGACTGCTGTTCTCCATGTCCTTTTTCACATCCACGGTGGCTTTGTATTGATCGGGCGTGTCTTCGTAAATGAAAGAAGCTTCGAGTTCGTTTTGCAGATAGGTATCAGGCGTATACGCAAAACCCGGCTGTGCCTTGCGTTTCGCATAGAGCTGAATGAGGTCGCGGGCAATGTCTTTGACGCGCTTCTTGGTCTTGGCTTTCAGGTTCGACCAGCTAGCCGACCCCAGCTTGTTCATGCTCGGCACCTCGCCTTCCTTGCCCGAAAACTTGGAGATGCGATGCAAGGCATGAATGCTAATATACAGGATATCGTTGTCTTTGTAAACGAGTCGGATGGCTTCCTGCTCCTTGCCATTCACCTGCACCTTCTCGAGTCCACCGTATTTACCCACGCCGTGATCGATGTGTGTCACAAAGTCGCCGGGCTTAAGTTCGCTCAACTCTTTGAGTGTTATAGCGGCCGACTTAGAATAACTTTTCTTTAAGCGATAACGATGATAGCGATCAAAGATCTGGTGGTCGGTGTAGCAAGCAATCTTTAGGTCGCGGTCGATGAAACCCTCGTGGATAGCGAGCAGCATAGATATGAAGAGGTGCTCCTCGCCCGTGCTGCTCGCCTCTTTTAGTCGCAGGTCGGCGAAGATGGCATAGATGCGCTCGATCTGTCGCGCATTATCGGCAAAGATGAAGTTGGTGAAGCGCTGCTTCTTGTTGGTATGCAGCACCTCCGACAGCATGGTAAAATTCTTGTTGAAAGCAGGCTGCGCCTGTGTATCGAAAGCGATTTCAACGGCGGGCTTGAAAAAGCCTTGACCGCCCACTTCGAGCGTCGTAAATTTTTGCAAGCGCTCCACGATGCGTGTGGCATCCTCTAAAAAATCGTCTGGATTATGCGCCTCTTGGTCGGGATTTAATTCTTTTGCTCGCGCAAAAAAATGCCCCGCGATCTCCGCTACCTGCTTGGTATTCTTGAGCCATACCTTGGCATTGGCGGGAATGAAATCCAGGAAGGACTCGCGGCGCTCCTCGTTCAATCCTTTCTGCACATTGGGAATTATGGTGATGCTGCCGAGGTTGCGCACCGACAGCTGCGACTCGGGTTCGAACAAGCGAATGGCTTCGATGGTGTCGCCTGAAAAGGATAGACGGTAGGGCAACTCGTTAGCGAAAGAGAAGATGTCGATAATACCGCCGCGCACAGAGAACTGGCCGGGCTCCAGAACAAAGTCGGTGCGCTCAAAATCGTAGCTGCGCAAAAACTCCACCACAGAATCCATGCTCATCTCCTCGCCCAGTTTGATATCGATGATATTTTTTTCGAGGTTGCTGCGCGTGACCACCTTTTCGCAGAGTGCTTCGGGGTAGGTTACCACAATCAACGCATCCGACGACTTGCGGAGGCGGTTGAGTGCTTCGGCGCGCAGCAATACCTGAGCAGGATCGGTGTCGTTGGGATTGTATTCTTTTTTATAGGAGGAAGGAAAGAACAGCACTTTCTGTTCACCGAAAACATGCTCTAAGTTATTGAGAAAATAAGCCGCTTCTTCGGTATCGCGCAACACGCAGAGATGCACGCCACCTTGCAGGTTGGCGAGGGTAGCGGTCACAAAAGCCAAGGAAGACCCGAACAAGCCACTGAGGTGGAGGTGCTTGTTATCGCCCCTGCTCAGTGCCTCTTGAATGAGTTTTACTTTCGGATGGTTTTTGTATTGCTCTAATAAACCCTGCAGATCCACTTTCTTGCTTTTATGCAAAGCTACTAATAGCGATGATAAAACAGACACATGCTAAAGGATTTAATAGTGTGGAGGGGGGGGCGATATGTATTTTATTGACCGATTCTTTAGCCCCTTAGCATTGCTACTCTACCCATTCTCACTCACGCATTGTGGCTCTACAAGTTTTTTGTTAATTTCGACGGCTGAATTAACACAACCCATCGATGAGTATCCTCCACAAAGAAGGCACCCCAACCCTGTCCTATACCTTGATTGCCGGCGCATTGCTTGGCTTTCTCACCCATACCTTCGCCCCTGTCCTATTCTACCCGACTATGGCCCTAGTGCTGGTGTTTTTTGCTTTCTTCCTTAACTTCTTCCGTAATCCGAAACGCCATACCGTCATCAACCCCAAACACATCATCGCCCCTGCTGATGGAAAAGTGGTGGTGATTGAGGAAACAGTGGAGTCGGAATATTTCAAAGACAAACGCCTGCAGGTTTCCATCTTCATGTCGCCGATGAACGTTCACGTGAACCGTAACCCTGTATCGGGTATCACCCGTTTGATGAAGTACCACCCGGGTAAATACCTGGTAGCTTGGCATCCAAAGTCATCCACCGAAAACGAACGCACCACCATGGTTATCGAGATGCAGAACGGCACACGACTTTTGATGCGCCAGATCGCAGGCGCCCTCGCCCGCCGCATCGTTTGGTACCCGAAAGAGGGTGACAAACTCACCCAAGGCGAAGACATGGGATTTATTAAGTTTGGATCACGCGTAGACTTGTTTTTACCCATCGGCACGAAGCTGAATGTGCAGCTGGATCAGATGGTTAGAGGAGGCGAGACGGTTGTAGCAGAATGGGAATGAGAATGGGAATGGGAATGGGAATGCGCTAGCTTAGGTTTCTGATCATGGTATAAAGCATCCGTGATATTTGATCCGCATTTCGAACCAAGAGCTTATGCTGTTCCTCTGAAAGGTGATTTTCTTGACGCAATAAATCAAAAATAGCCACGCATTCGAATAAGGATGCTCGGGCGATAGTGAAAAAATTTCTGCGATCATTCTTTGTACTGCGACCTGATCCTTCAGCAATATTCAAAATAACGCTTAGGGATGCTCTTTGCAATTGATTGTATATCGAACGATCAAAATATTGTCCTTTAATAGATAGATGTAAGTAGCTTTTAAGGGCTGTCGCTTTAATGTAAACCTCTAGCTTCTGGAAATCAAACAAAACGAGCGTCATTCTTGGTTTTTATGCGAAGCTAAAGCGCATTCGATCTGATTATTAGCAGATTACTGAATTCGGCCTATATTTTTAAATATTTGGTTAAAACGCACAAAATCCGGCCAAATTTCTCATTCCCATTCCCATTCTCACTCTCATTCTTTTTTACTACCTTTGGTATGGTATTTGACATTCTTAATCATAAACAATTAATATTTTTCAAAATGAAAAAACTCACCATCCTCGTTGCGGTAATCGGCATGTTCGCTTTCGCAGCAAACGCACAAACCAAAGATGCTCCTAAGACTACAACAGAAGCAAAAGACGGCAAAGCAAAAAGCTGCGCTGCAGGCGAAACAAAATCGTGCTGCAAAGGCAAATCAGCAAAATCTTGCTCTGACATGGACAAGAAGAAAGGCGCTGCCGAAACAAAAGACAAAAGCACCAAGTAATTGTTGCTCTTTCAAAGGAAGCCTCGCTAAACAGCGGGGCTTTTTTTTTATAAAATAGTCTTGAGGTGGAGCAGCGAATCGATGTGGTGCGTCACATCCTCAGTTAGGGCCATGCCTTTAGCATTGTACCACACCTGATCCATACCAAAACGCTTTGCGCCATTAACATCCACTTCGAGGTTATCGCCGATCATCATACTCTCGTTTTTGTTGGCGTTAGCAGCCTGCAAAGCATGTTCAAAGATGCGTGGGTCGGGTTTTTTAAAGCCCACCTCTTCGGAGATCACCAGTTTATCAAAATAATGATTGATGCCTGAGTTCTTCATCTTGCGCCCTTGCACCTCGGCAAAGCCGTTGGTGATGATGTGTAAGGTGTATTTTTTTGAAAGGTAATCAAGCACCTCGATAGTGTGCGGCATCAGGTTGGTTTTTTCTGGCGCTTTAGCCACATAAGCATCGCCTAGCTTGCGCGACAAAGCCAGCTGATCAAGTATGCCGAAGCGCTGCAACGTGTGTTCGAAGCGCCCGAAACGCAAGGTCTCTTTGTCGATTTTCCCCATGCGAAACTGCTCCCACATAAAATCATTAACCTCGGTGTAGTGCGCCATAAATCGGTCGAAAGCAGGCACACCAAGCTTCTCTAGCTGATGATGGTGATACATCTCCTCAATGGTTTCGCGCGAGTTGCGATCCATGTCCCAAAGGGTGTGGTCGAGGTCGAAGAAGATATGCTTATAGGTTTTCATTGAAAAAAAGCTTGCTCAAGCTGTGTCAATGTCATAACCTGATATAACTCAAACAGCGAAGACAGCAGCACAGACCAAAATACGAGTGCAAAGAGCATGTATAATATAACCGTTCTGCGTTGCGGCACCAGTCGCGAGGCGATGAAGGTGCCAACCGGTATAGAAAGCAAGATTGGTGTTAGAATGGCAATGCCGATGAGTCCGTATTTTTTCCAGATACGCACGATGCGACGCGATTTCTTGGTAAACACTTTTTTCTCTTCTTCTTGGCCACTCGGCACATAAGTGTAGCGCACATCAACAGGCCCATCCACATCTACCAAGGGTTTTGAAAACAAGGATGAACGCTCTTTTTTCTTTGCAAAAAGACCTTTCCAAAAAACCAACAACGAGGACCAGATACGCATCAAGAAAGGTGTGTAATAGGACACCAAGAGCACGCCACCTAAGCCACCCGACACAGTAAGCACAATGGTTTCGGCATAGGAGAAGTTGTAGGCATAGGCCAAAGGAGGTCCGCCTGCAAACTTGAAACTGCTTACGAAAAGGACGGTTAAAACCTTGATCAGATATTCCACTTCACCAGCAAAAAAACGGTTACACTTTTTGTCCGAAGGCGAGATCGCCTGCATCGCCTAAACCAGGCACTATATAGGATTGAGCGGTGAGTTCTTCATCGATATGACCAACCCACAGCGTCACATTAGCCGGCAAGTGGGCTTTCATGTATTCAACGCCGTCGCGACTAGCCAATACAGCCACAAGGTGCGTATGACGAGGCTTTCCGAAGCGCATCATTTCTTTGTACGTGAGCAGCATCGACTGTCCTGTGGCTAGCATCGGATCACACAATATGAGAGTGCGGCCTTCTAATTTAGGTGCAGAGACATACTCAAGTTTTATAACAAAACTACCGTCTTTACTGTGCTTACGATACGCTGAAACAAAAGCGTTGTCGGCCTGATCGAAGTAATTTAGCAGTCCCATGTGCAAAGGCAAACTCGCACGCAGGATAGTACCAATAACCGGCTGATCGGTGAGCTTCGGTATGGTGGCAATACCCAATGGCGTAGTCACTTTGCTTGACTTGTACTTTAGCTTTTTACTGATTTCATAAGCGGCTACTTCACCAATGCGCTCAAGGTTACGACGAAAACGCATGCGGTCTTTCTGAATCTCCACATCACGCAACTCAGCAATGAAATGATTCATCAAAGAGTTATCCTTAGACAGTTCTACTAATTTCATGTTTGGTTAAATTAAAGGGGCAGATATCGCCAATAAAGATAGGGATAAAAGCACATACGGGATTCACTTTTCGCCAAGAGCTGGTATTCATAGGTTGCCCAAAGGCAGCCCATCGGCAGCTAGGATTTCATCCAGCGCACCCACCACGGAAGTGCATTCCGTTTTGCTGTAACAAAAACATATTCTTGCTCTGTGAAGTTGCGGTTAAATCGTTCAACAGAGGGAACGGATGAACCGTCGAAGTCGAATGTAGTGGCCTTTCCTGCAAACTCGCGCAGCACCGAATCCATGATCATATGCATGGCGCCCGCTTCACGCCCCTTTGCTGTGGCACCGCCTTTTACATAGGTAATGCGGCCATTGCTGTGCGCAAAGAAAGCCGCTGCAAGCAGTTCGTTATCGGTATTGCGGCATTGGCGCACAAAGCCCATGTCTGCTTTCTGCAAGACCAGCATCACCGATTCCAAAAGGACGTATTCTTTCTCGGTGAAATGCCCCAAGGCCTCGCCCCTACTGTCTTTAAATAACGTTACAACCTCCAAAGGTGTACACTGGTTGTTGAGCAGGAGCTGCTGTTTTTCGGCCTTGCGTAAGTTCCGCTGCAAGTTGGATGAGTAGTGTGCAGCGATGGTTTTATAATCGGCCGTCAGGTCGATGTATTGGCATTTTCGCTCCTGCATCACAAAATCCTTCAAGCCTACCCGATTCGAGGCGTTCAAGCCAAGTTCCACAAATTTGTAGCGTTTCGGAATGGCTTGCAAAAAGGCATTTACGAGCTCAACCGATACACGCTGTAAGGCAGTGAAAACACCAAGCTGATTGATGAAGAAGGGAATACAGATATAATCGAAACCGTATTTAGAACGTGTTACTAAAGGCATGACCGCTTCATAATCACCAAGCACCAGGGCGCTCCAGCCGGGTGCAACCTCATCTAGAAAAAACGAATAAGCCCCGTAGTGCCCTTGTGGTGAAGCAGCAAGCAAGGCATCCCAGCGGGCGCTATCAAGTTCTTTGTTACTAAGCAAACGGATCATCGTTTCAATTCGGATAGGGATGAACAATACTGTACCGTATCTTCATACACAGCGCGCCATCCGGCCCAATCACCTGCGTCTTCCAAGGTGTGGTTGTGCCACAGGCTAATAAACATCCCCTTCACTTTTTTGACTTCGTCGGCCAATTGACGCGTGCGTTCAATTGCCTCTTTCGGATTAAGATGCAGGTTGTCTTTCAGTGTTCCATCCATCACCATGAATGGAAAAAGACGCAGTTTGGTTTCCTGCTCCATATCGAGGTTGTAAAAATTAAAAGGGCTGCATACACTGGCCCGAAAGCCAATCTCCGATGCATAGCCCATGGTATAATCCTCGAGGATATCCATATCGATCAGGCGTTCGTAGGTACGCGGGAAAGTCATTTTTAAAAAATGCTGTCGGCTCTGCAGCACATCGCGGTTGAGCACCTTTGCAAGCCGAGCGATTTCGCGCTTGAGCTTGTCGGGCTCGGTATTCGAGGCATACGACGGATGAATACCTACACGCGCATAATCAGCAACCGACTTGATGATATTTTGAAAAGCACCACTGCGAATAGGGATGTTTTTATCGTTCAAATCGTAATCACCAACAAGAAAAAAATAAATCATTTTCAAGCGGTAACGCTTACTTAAAGTGAGCTGATAATCGAAGGTCTCGAAGGGATCTTTTTTCATCCCAAACAAGACCTGCATGCGCTCCAAAACCGATTTAAAATCCATGTTGATCAAAGATCTGAAGAGGGCGCCGGAGGTGCGAAAAATCCCTTTATCCTTATACGAGAAAACACTATCCACATCGATGGTGGAGATGTATTCGAAACTACACTCAGGAAAACGATACGACGGATAGAACTGCGCTATTTTCTTCTTTAGCTTTTGCGCCCAGATATTTACAATCGGCTTGTCTAAAAATCCTTTCTGATAAGCCAAGCTCTCCTTCGGCATGAAGCGTTGGTGCTCGTCTTTGAGGTGCGGCAAATACTCTTCGTATCGACTCACCAAGAAAAACGACGCGGCAAAGAGGTCGAAGGGGAAGCTGTAGCGGGGATGCGTGCCGAAGAAAGCCTTGGTGTCTTCCCAATCGAAGACGTTGATTTGTTGGTCGTTAATGCCTTTCTCAAAAAGCAAATCGGTGGCGTAGATGAAGAGCTCATCGCCGATGGGCTTCTCGGCATAGCTTAAACATGGACCCTGATATTTTCGGAAGACATCCGCATCGGTGGTGTGCTTGAAGTGAATACCAAGCAGGTCACGAAAAATCAATCCGAGCACGAAAGTGAGTCGCGGCGATGTTGCTTCGGAATAGATCAGTAATTCGGACATGTTATTTTGCAAAATGACGGATCATCTCGCCGCAGATGAAATCGGCAGCACGGCCATCCCCATAGAACGCAGGAAAGGCCAACTTGGTATGTTCTTTAAAATGATTGTACGCCTTTAGGATGCGCTCGGTATCTGCATCGGTGATGATGGCGTTGCCGTTTTCCACGAGCTCCACCCATTCTGTTTCGGAACGCAGGATGATGCACGGTCTTTGAAAGAAGAAGGCTTCTTTCTGCACGCCACCCGAGTCGGTCAGGATGACGCTTGCATGCTTCTCCAAGGCGATCATTTCAAGGAAAGACACAGGCGGGATGATTTTCAGCAGCGGGTTGCTGCGCAACGAAGATAATACGTTTGCATATAGATTCGTCTCGAGCAGCTTGGCCGTGCGCGGGTGCAAAGGAAGCACGATGGCTTTGTTTTCGGAGCGTGCGATTATGTCAAGCGCATCAAAAATGGCACTCAAGCGTTCTTTGTGATCCGTATTGTAATCGCGGTGGATGGTGGCGAGCAGAAAATCGCCTTTGGAAAGCTGGAGATTTTTTAGTATATTCTTACTTTCGGCGAGTTCAGCAAAGTAGAGGCTGTTGTCGTACATCACATCACCTGAATGATAAATCTGCGGGTGGTCAGCATCGATCTTCGTGCCTGCGGGATGTTCCGCTTTAAAGCCTTCGTTGAGGAGGTTCTTCATCCCTGAATCGGTGGGTGTAAAGAGCAAGGTGGACACATGATCGCAGAGGATGCGGTTGATCTCTTCCGGCATCTGCTTGTTGAAGGAACGGAGTCCAGCTTCGATGTGCACCACGGGGATGTGCATCTTGGAGGCGGCAACGGCGCCCGCTAATGTCGAGTTAGTATCGCCATAGACCACGAGTGCATCCGGCTTCTCTTGCAGGAGGATCTCTTCGATGCCAGCAATCATGGCGGCGGTTTGCTTGCCGTGCGAGCCGGAGCGCACGTCCAGCTGATGGTGCGGTGTGGGGATGTTCATCTCCGAAAAGAACACGTTGGACATGTTCTCGTCGTAATGCTGGCCGGTGTGGACGATGACTTCGCTGATTTGAGAGCTGAAGCGTTCGCGGATGGAGCGACTCAGGGCCGCAGCTTTGATGATTTGCGGTCTGGCGCCGATGATCGTGACGATTTTAAGCATATGCGAAATAACTCATTTTTTCGCAAAGGAGCGCATTGAGAATCAACGAATGAATCTAATGAAGGAATCCAAGCCTAAATTTTTCACTTTCACATCAAACCCTCGTCGGCGAAGCTGAAGTAGCCGGTTTGGGTAACGATGAGGTGGTCGAGTACCGCAATCTCGATCGATTCGCCGGCTTCTTTGAGTCGCTTGGTCAGTTTGAGGTCGGCTTCGCTGGGTCGCAGGTTTCCGGAAGGATGGTTGTGGCAGAGGATGATCGATACAGCGCTGCGCTCGAGGGCGTTGCGGAAGATGACCTTGCTGTCGGCCACGGTGCCCGTCATGCCGCCCTCGCTGATCTTCTTGGGACCGATGAGCAGGTTGGCCCTGTTGAGCATGAGGATCCAGAATTCCTCCACGAGCAGGTCGCAGAGTAAGGGGTGAAATATATCGGCGACATCTTTGCTGCTACTGATCTTGCTGCGCACTAAGCCGGGGCTATGATGGCGGCGCTTGCCGAGTTCCAATGCGGCAATGATCGCGATGGCTTTGGCCTCCCCAATTCCCTGAAAGGCACATAATTCCTTGACCGACATGCGCGCAAGTTCATGGAGGTCGTGGCGCACAGCATCTAAGATTCTCCGAGATAGCTCTACAGCCGTTTCTTTTTTAGTGCCGGAGCCAATTAGAATGGCAATCAGCTCGGCATCTGTCAAGCTTGCCTTTCCTTTTAAAACTAATTTCTCGCGTGGACGATCCTCTTCGGCCCAGGATTTTAGGACTAGGTGTTGATTTTCTTTTTCAATCATGCTGCCAAATATAGCAGCTGGAGCAAAGGCCTGCCGGCAGAACCCCAAAAGCGGTAGGTATCAGCTAGTATTCGGCGGGAATGGCATAAAAAAAGGCTTTCCGAAGGGAAAGCCTTTTCAAATAGGTGTATGTCGTACTAAGCGAGACTGCTTACATGAAGCATCAACTGCGATTTCAAGTTCGATGCTTTGTTTTTGTGAAGCACGTTCTTTTTCGCGAGTTTGTCAACCATGGCGATTACTTTAGGAAGTAATTCCATTGCTGCTTTTTTATCCTTCGTCTCTTTCAGCGTACGGATAGAACTACGGTTTGTTTTTTCCTGGTAACGATTCAACAGGCGTTTTTTACCGTTGCTTCTGATACGTTTGATAGCTGATTTATGATTTGCCATGATATGCGTGTTTTATTAAAGGGATGCAAAGGTAATAATTCACTTTATAAACTCCAAATTAAATAACAAAGACTTTTTAGGGCCTATCGGCTTATTTAGGCAATTTGTAGCCGCGCTGCTTAGCCATTTCTTCTAAACGAGCCTGAAATCCTGATTTTTTACCGGATTGTACCTTCTTTTTATTCGCCTGAATTTTAGCGTGAATGGCTTTTTCGTCCACAAAAAACTTAAACAGATACTGCTGTCCGAAGCTGGTGAGGTTGGCGAGGAGGTAATAGTAGCTCAATCCAGCAGAATAATTATTAAGAACACCGAGGAACACGATCGGCATGATGTAGCCCATCCATTTCATCTGTTGCTGCATGGCGCTGTTGCCGCCGCTCATCATTTTATTGTTCATCATGGTATACATGATGGTGGAGATGGTCATGAGGATAACAAAGAGACTCACGTGATCGCCATAAAACGGTATTTTAAAGCCGAAGTCATATATAGAATCGTAGGTACTCAGATCGTGTGCCCAAAGAAAACCTTGCTGCCGCAATTCGATGGAGCTTGGAAAGAAGCGGAACATGGCAATAAGGATCGGCATTTGAAGCACCATCGGCAAACAGCCACCGAGTGGATTTACGCCAGCTTTTTTATAGATGCCCATCGTCTCCTGCTGCGCTTTCATTGGATCGTTCGGGTACTTGGCATGCACCTCGTCGAGCTCCGGCTTGAGCACGCGCATGGTGGCTTGTGAGGTATAGGCCTTGTAGGTCAAAGGCAGGAGCACCAACTTAATCAAGATGGCAAGTATCAGAATGATGATGCCGTAATTGAGGTGAAGTCCATCGAGAAAGTTAAAGGTTGGAATAACCAAGAGTTTATTCACATAACCAAAAATCCCCCAACCAAGTGGGATTTGCTTCTCGAGCCCGATGTCCATAGCTTTGAGCGTCTGGTAATGGTTCGGGCCAAAATAAAATTGCATCGGATACGATTCGCTGCTGCGGTGGTTATACACCAAGGTAAAATGCGCCAGCATTGACTTAACTACGCTGGTTGAGCTCTTATCCGTTTTTGTTTCTACACTAATCGGCTTATCGAACTCCTGACCAGGCATGAGGATAGAAGTAAAAAACTGCTGTTTGAAGGCAATCCATTTTACTTTGGTTGTAAGGTCTTTTTTAGCGTCTTTGCCTTCGCTGAGGTAATCTACCTCATCATCGGTGAACTTGTAGTAGCAGGTGGATGCCATCCGTTCATTATCGATGCTTTTTTCAACTTTCGGCAGATCTTGGTTCCAATCTACAGATAGGTATGAATTGTTAGCAGGGATGATATCGCTCATACCCACCATGTTGAGGTGGAGACCAACCAAGTAGCTGCCCCCTTTTAAACTGTAGACATACTCGATGTATTTACCTTCGGCAACAGTAAGGCGCAGGGCAATGGATGAGGAGTCGCCATCTTTAACCACAACGCCAGAAGCGGAGGGTTCGAAGTACATTTCTCCGGTGTTGATGATGTGGTTATCGCGGGTTGGGAATTGAACGCTAAACACATTGGTGTCGCCATCGAAAAGCATCAAGGGCTGGGCATCGAATGTTTTGTATTGCTTAAGCTGAACGGAAAAAATACGACCGCCACGAGAAGCCAGCTTGACTTTCACGAGATCGTTCTCGATGGTCACAAAACGCTGCTCACCAGCAGAAGCGGCGGCAAAGACACCAAACTGCTGCTGGCGCTTTGTCATCACTAAAGAATCGGTGTTCGTAGTAGAATCGGGGGCTGCAATTGGATTAGCAGCTTGTGTTGTTGTATCAACTGCAACTGCATTTTCTTTTAGTTCAACCTTAATTGACTGCTTCTGCAAATTAGCGATCGAGTCATGAACATGCTCCATTTGAGCGCGTTCTTTCTCGTTCGGCTGCGACCACCAACCGTATCCAACGATTATTGATAACATCAATACCATGCCAATCAGCGTATTCCTATCCATGAATTTTATTTTAAATGAGGGTGCAATATTAACAAAAGGAAACTGCCTAGGGAAATCTAAAGCACGAAATAGCGTCTATTTCTTTTGGATTTTACACATTCGCAGCACAAATTTGGGGTTAATAAGAGGAATGACACCCAATCGAACAGAATTTAGTAGCTTTGAATTTCTAAATCGCTAAAACCGACTTTATCATATGAAAAAACACCTTACCCTCTGCCTTGGCATCGCGCTTCAATGCCTTGCAATGACTGGATTTTCGGCCAACCCAGCAGGCCATGCCGATAGG
>CANFOZ010000011.1 GCA_947448795.1 Bacteroidota bacterium | reverse complement strand
CTTGTTGCAGCCATTTTTCAAGGCGCGGCGCTTCTTCTTCCAAAAAACCAGATTTGGAGATGCCGCACTGCTCGAATCCGAGGCGTTTGGCTTCCTCCTTGATGAACGCGGTTCTATCAGCGAGGTTCATGGCTCAACTATTCTTCGAACAGCGTGCCTTTGTCGCGATACGGAGTCTTGCCTACATGCCGAAAAGCGAGCTCGGTGGCTTCGCGCCCTCTTGGTGTACGCTTTAGGTAACCCTCTTGAATCAAAAAGGGCTCGTACACCTCTTCTAAGGTGCCGGGCTCTTCGCCAACAGCGGTGGCAATGGTGTTCATGCCAACAGGCCCACCTTTGAATTTCTCAATGATGGCCAACAAGATGCGGTTGTCCATCTCATCCAAGCCATGCATATCCACATTTAATGCAGTAAGGGCGAACTGAGTAATCTTCATGTCAACCGTTCCGTTGCCTTTTATTTGTGCAAAATCGCGCACCCTTCTCAACAAAGCATTGGCTATACGCGGGGTGCCACGACTGCGGCGGGCAATCTCGAAAGCCGCTTCATCGCTGATGCTGATGCGCAAGATCTCCGACGAGCGTTGTACGATTAAAGTAAGTAGCTTGGAGTCGTAGTAATTGAGTCTTGAATTGATGCCAAAGCGCGCTCTCAATGGCGATGTGAGCAGGCCCGAGCGGGTGGTGGCGCCTATTAAAGTAAAGGGGTTAAGCTTAATCTGCACCGCTCTGGCATTCGGACCGCTCTCAATCATGATGTCGATGCGAAAATCCTCCATTGCTGAATACAAATACTCTTCAACAACCGGACTGAGTCGATGTATTTCATCGATAAAAAGAACATCGTTTGTTTCGAGGTTCGTAAGTAAGCCTGCGAGGTCGCCGGGTTTGTCGAGCACAGGACCTGAAGTAATCTTGATATTAACCCCCAGCTCATTAGCGACGATGTTGGCGAGCGTTGTTTTTCCTAAGCCTGGAGGGCCATGGAGCAGCACATGGTCGAGCGATTCGCCACGCTGTTTGGCGGCTTGAACGAACACCATCAAATTCTCCACAATGCCTTGCTGGCCTGTGAAATCGTCGAATGACAAAGGCCGAAGCGCTTTGTCAAACTCTTTCTCATCGGGTGAGAAGTGCTCGTCGCTTGGGTCTAGATTGCTGTTCATGATGGGTTTATTCTAATGGCAAAACTACTAAAAGCAAACGTTTCTGCGGGGTTTTTATTTCTGTAAGACGATGCGCTTGCTCAGCATCTTGTTTCTGATTCGGATGGAAAGCATATATACTCCCGGTGGCAATTCATGGAGGTCGAATTGCAGGTTGTTCTCACCCGGACTCAGGATTTTATTGGCATGCAGCACGGATTGGCCAAGCAGGTTGCTGAAATCAACGGTTGTTTCTTCAAACTTGTTGACTTGCAAGGTTACTGTCAAAGCACCACTGCTTGGATTTGGATAACAACCAATGCTTACGCCACTGAGCACTTCATGGATGCCATCGGGGATGACGATTACTTCCACGGTGGTGTCTCCAATACAGCCGTTTGCATCGATGCCTGTTACAGTATAAACGGTGTTGCTGTCTGGGAATGCGAGTACGATGCTACCTGTATCGACATCCAAGCCAAGAGCCGGCGTCCATGTATAACTAAGTGCGTTGGAAGCGACAAATTCGATGGTCGTGCCTGCTACAAGTGTGTAGGAAGGTGGCGTCACTTCGATGTGCGGTAAGTCGTGGATGGTGAGTGTTACCATTGTGGCCGGGCCAGGAGGGCAACCACTCGCGCTGTCAGCGATGTAGTAGGTGTAAATACCTGGCGCTGTTTCTGGCGATTGATAGCTGCTGCCACTTCCAACAGGAGTTGTTAAGCCAGCATCGGCATACCAGGTTAAGTTGCCTCCTGTTGCATTCAGAGCAGGTGCAGGGATTCCATAACAAGCCGAATCGTTTGATGCGCTAGGGGCAGCAGGGCTTGGCTGCAGAGTAAGCACAACGGGTGTGTTCAGACTTTGGCAGCCAGTAATCGTTTGTCTTACGTAAAAAGTGTAAACGCCGCCAGCTGTTTCACTGCTGTTGTAGGTGTTACCTGTACCTAGCAGGTTGCTGGTGGAGTTGTACCATTCAATGTTTACTCCAGTTGCAAACAGGGCAGGAGCAGCAAGGCCTTCGCAGCCAATGGCGTCTGTCGCGCTTGGCGCTGCGGGAATAGAATGTACGACAACGATGACACTATCCGCCGCTGTACAGCCAAAACCGTTTTCTGCAATCACTGTGTAGGTTCCGCTTTCAACAAGGCCGATCGAGTCGATAGTGTTGTTTTGCGTGAGGCTGCTGAAGCCGTTTGGCCCTGACCATGTATAGGTATTGCCTGCTGTTGTTTGAAGCAACAAGGTGGATCCTTCGCAGAGCGGACTATTTGCTTGAGCTCCTGCGGTTGGTAAACCATGAATAGTGAATTGAACGCTGGCAGCACTACTCACGCAGCCTTGTGCACTGCTGTTAGTGACAAAATAGGAATACGCTCCAGCTGCAGTTTCATTCGAAGTATAGTTGCTGTTGCTTGATAAAACAGTGCCCAAGCCTGCATCGGAATACCAATGGTAGTTTGTTCCTCCGCTAGCAATTAATGCGGGGTTGTTAGCACCAAAGCAAATCGAGGTGTCAGCTAGCGTAGGAGCGTTGGGCGTAGGGTTTATGCTAATCAAGGTGCTATCAATAGACGAGCAATTGTTTGCATCTGTTAGGGTTAGCAAATACATGCCTTCTGCAGCTGCAATGAAGCTGGTGTCTTGTTCTGCATGAAATCCTCCAGGACCTGTCCAAGAATGGGTTCCGTTACTCGATGAACTCAGTGTTACCGGAGTGTTTTCGCAAACAGGACCATTGTTCGTTGCAGTAACCGTTGGCAGTCCATGAATGGTCAGTGATCCACTATCCGCAGCGCTAATACAGCTGTTGGCATCTATCTGAACTGCAAAGTAAGTATAGCTGCCCGTCAATGTTTCGCTTGAGGTGAATGCATTAGCAGAGGAGATTGGCTGTGTGAGTCCCGCATCTGAATACCACTGGTAGTTGTTGCCTCCGCTGGCAAGCAGTGCAGGATTACTGTTGCCGAAGCAAACCGCTTCGTCTGTAACAGTCGGTGCAGCTGGGTTGGCATTAACCAAAATGCTAACGGTTGCCGTGTTGCTGCATCCATGAATGTCGGTAATGGTTGCTTCATAATTTCCTGAAAGCGCTGGATTGGCATGTATAATGCTTGTGTCTTGACTGGCATTAAACCCATTCGGGCCGCTCCATTGCGAAGCTATTCCGCCAGTAGATTGGAGCATCAATGTTTGCGAATCGCAGATTGGACTGTTTGAAGATGCAGTCGCATTTGGAAGCCCGTTAACAACATAGGATACGCTGCTAGGAAGGCTTCGACAGCCGTTGTTGTTGGTTGATGTTGCAAAATAGGTGTATGTTCCTGCAGCTAAAGGGGCAGGGTTGTAATTGCCCCCAGCTCCTGTATTAGCGCTTAATGCAGCATTATCATACCAAGTGATGTTTCCGCTGCCGTTGGCAGTTAATGTACCGGCTGCATCGCCAGCGCAAATTGTGTCGCCCAGCATAGTTGGTGCTATGGGTGCGGCATGATAAACGACAACTGTATTTGCTGTATTCGAACATCCGTTGGCGTCGGTTATGGTGAGGTTGTAGGTGCCGCCAATGTTGCCGTTTGCTAAAATGTATTCGTCTTGATTAGCGCTGTATAAGGAAGGACCACTCCAGATTGAACTGATACCTCCGCTAGAGATGAGATGCAGGCTATCGTATTGGCAAACGGGGCCATCATTGCTCGCGTTTGCAGTTGGCAAGCCATGGATGGTGAAGATCAGGCTATCCGGAAAACTCAGACAGGCGGCGTTATTTCCTTCGACTAGATAGTAGGTATAGCTGCCGGCAGCTGTTGTGGCTGGGGTATAGTTGTTTCCCGTGGCTATTGGCGTATTCATGACCGCATTGTCATACCAGGTTACATGTGTACCTGTTGCAGAAAGCGTTGGCATACTTTGCCCGAAACAGATGGCTGTGTCTACCGTCACAGGAGTTGGTGGTGGGCTTGTAATAGTAAGAGTGGCGATGTCTGGCAAACTGGAAGGACAGCCAGCGATACTATCCACCACATAAAAGGAATAGGTCCCAATCGCGGAGAGGCCAGTATTAAAGCTTGGGCCACTGCCTACTTGATGCGTTAAAGCCGCATCGTTGTACCAAAGCAGCATATTGCTACCGCTGGCAGTAAGGGCTTGAATTGACGATAGACAAACGATCGTGTCTAGTGCAATTGGGCTTGCTGGAGTGGTTTGAATTACGAGGTTCGCAGGACTTCCCGTTGTTTCGCAAAAAATAATGGTTTGTGTTGCATAATAGGTGTGGGTTCCTGGTGTGTTGTCAGTTGGAATAAAGCCATCTCCAGTGTGAACAAGCGTAGTAAGCAAGCTATCAGAATACCACTTGATAGTGGCTCCTGGCAAAGCGCTGGCCTGCATAGCTGGATTGGTTAATCCAACACAACCGTAAACAGTACTTGTGCTAGGTCCACCCGGCAATGCATCCACGGTTAGCTGCACAGGAATTGTATACAGCGCGTTCAGCGGGTCGTTCGATGAAACACGGATAGCACTATGTTGTGTTGATCCGGTCATGCCACAGCCACTTAGACTCAATGAGCAGATTAGCGAGTCGCCAGGAAGTATGCTTCCTGTTGTTGGACTAATTTGCATCCAATTACGCACCCAAACGCCATAATCTTCAAACTGACCACGCTCAACGTTGGTGCAAGGCGATGGTTCTGGATTCCAGTCCGCATCAGAGCCAATACGCATGCGGAGCATTTGGCTTTCGGCTGCATTTGTTGGTATGGTGACGGTTGCTATGTGGTGCGGGAATGCGTGTGAGCTCATCACCTCTTCCGATGCTTCAAATATGCCGTTGTTGTTGTAATCAATCCACGCTTTAACATTTTCAGCAGACAAGCCGCCTGTCATCACTTCAAGCGTATAACTTTCGCCTGGAATAACGGTTGTTGATTGGGTGCTTGAATAATCCTGGTAACCATCATTAGACAGCGTGTTGCTAGACAGCGTGTTGAAAACAACTTGGTTGATGCCATAATCAAGGGCAAAGTCGTTGTTTGTTGTTTGTGGATGGCAATTGGCAGGCAATGGTGCATCCACGCCGTTGAGGTTGAAGTTGAGCGCCGTGCCTCCTTGGTTATAGAGTGTTATCGTAGTGAATGCAGTATCGCAGCAAGCTCCGGTTGTTGCTAATAGCGACGCTGTTGAAGAAGCGATAATTGGTCGTGGCAGGGCGGTTGCGTTAAGACAAATGGACGTATCCGCCGCATTGCTATGTATGGTTAAGGTGCCCGTATGAATGCCTGTTGTTACAGGCGCGAAGTCAACATAAATGCGTGCGGTGTCGAAGGGCAATACATGCATCGATGAAGCGCTGGCGCTGAATGCGCTTGATGTTGAGCTAAAACTGCTGATATGCAAGGTGTCGCAACCGGTGTTGAATATTAAGAGCGAGTCGCTTGAATGTGAAAACTCAATGACTGCAGCGGGAAAGGCACATGTTGCACTTAGGCCAATCTCGGGCAAGCCTGTAACATGCATCGCACATGGTATAAGAAAGGTGGAATGCAATGGATCGTTGGTGTTTAAATTTACCGACGATGGATAGCTGCCGGCAGGCATACCAGCGGCACTCAACGTAACATCTAGCTGGAGCGAATCACCTGAAGCGATGCTTCCTGTTGTTGGCGTTACGCTCATCCAACCACCAACTCGCACAGCATAGTCTTCGTACTGTCCGTTCACCGGTGAAGAGCAGCCGGTGAGCACACTTTCGTTGTCAGCATCCGACCCGATGCGCATACGCAGCGGATAATTCTGAACCGCATTCAAGGGTATGGTTACATTCGTGGAATGCATCATTCCCCATTCGTCCATCACCCGTTCACTGGCTTCGAATGTGCCGTTGTTGTTGTAGTCTATCCAAGCTTCCGTATTTTCGTTTCCCCAATAGCCTGATTCGACGCTGAGTAGATAAGTTTCGCCTGGACGCACCAAGGTCGATTGACTGTTAGAGTAGTCTTGATAACCATCGAAAGGGTCAGTGCTATTGTCTATTGTATTAAAAACTACATGACGAATCCCGTAATCGTCTGTGCCTGGATTGTTTAGCGTGGCGGGTGTGCAAGATGCTGCTTGGGGATTAACCAAATCAGCCAGGTTGATAGTTAATGCGGAGCTACCTGTGTTGTAAAGAGTAATAGGAAGGGTAATGGCATCGCTGCAATTTAAGGTGCTTTCGATGGAGGTCGGATTTGCACTGATTGTCGGTGCTGGCAGACCACTTCCTGACAGGCAGAGGTTGGTTATTATAGCGTTGCTATTGATCCAAAGAGTATCTAAATAAGAGCCCGCCGCAGATGGGTTGAAAGATATAACACTGAATGCGGTGTCGTTCGGAAGCACATCTAAGCTGCTTGCGCTACTTAGGAATTCGCTTGTATTTAATGTCATATTGTAAATATGCAGGGTGTCGCAACCGGTGTTGTAGATGAATAGCGTATCTGAAGCCAAGGCCGTTGCTACAAGGTCTCCAAAATGCAGGCAGCTTACCGATGTACTGATGACAGGACTTCCCGTGATAGTGAGGTCAATAGGTAAGTTGTAATCCGGTGTCGCCGGATCATCAGAAGCAATGTGAAAAGCGGAGGTATAATGCCCAGCATTTAGGCCGGCGCTTTGCAGATCGATATTCACGACAGCCGAATCACCTGCTAGAATGGTGCCTGTCGTTGCAGGACTTTGTGCCCACTGGCCTACGATCACCGTGTAATCCTCAAATTGGCCGTTGCTGACATTCGAACAGGCATTTAGCAGCGGTCCGTCAAAGTTCGAGCTTGATCCGATGCGCATCCGTAGCGCTTTATTCTGAACGCAAGTGCTAGGTATGTTCACCATCGCCGTGTGCCAAGTGCTTAGGTTATAATTGTTGATATCGTCGAGCACCAGTTCGGAGGCATCGAATGCGCCGTTGTCGTTAAAGTCAATCCATGCCTTAACATATTCGTTCCAATTGTTCCCTGTTTGAACGCTCAATGGATAGCTGTGTCCTGGTTGAACAAGAGCGGACAAAGAGCTGTAGTCTTGGTAGCCATCAACAGTACCATCGGTGGTGTTATGTAACCCGTTGAATTCAACATCTAGCACACCCACATTCCAAGAATAGGTAAATAGCGTGGACGGGATGCAGCTTGCTGGTTTGATACTTGTTGACGGGCTTTCTAGTGCGTAATGCAGATCGGCGCCGCCAGTGTTGTAAAGCATCACAGGCACGGTGCTTGTGCCGCCACAAGGTAAGGTGCTGATGATGGATAATGGTGTTGAAGATACTTGTGGGCTCGGTGAGCCGGATCCGCTGAAGCAGATGCTCGTGTCGCCAGCGTTAGTGATCAGTGTGAAAGTTCCGGAGTAGCTTGTAGCTGCTGTAGGATGAAAGGTTATAGAAAGCGCTAGTGAGTCGTGCGGGCTTACGGTATAGAAGGATGAAGGCGTTGTGAATTCGGCTAAGGAGCTGCTGATGGATGTGATGTGTAAGGTGTCGCAGCCGTTATTCATAACCCAAACGGTATCGGCGATGCTGCCTCCAACCATAGCTATTGGGAAATGGACACAGTTTTCGGACAGGGCTAATTCTGGACTGCCCGAGACTCTGAGCATGGAGGGGATGGCTAAGCTAGGGGTATGTGGATCGTCTGATTCGATGATTAGGCTTAGGGGATAGTGGCCAGCATTGATTTGCTCTGTAAAGAAATGCAGGTCGATACCAAGCGAGTCGCCAGAAGCTATTGTGCCGCTACCTATGTTGCCGGTTACCCATTGCTCCACAAACACAGCGTAATCTTCATACTGCCCATTCATAGGGCTTTCGCAAGGATCAAGCGGTGCTGTAATAAAGCTCGCGTCATTGCCAATACGCATGCGCAACGCTTTGTTGCGAACGGCTGTAGCTGGAATGATGACTTGGGCCGTATGTGCACCTGAAGTGGCAAAACTGCTTGAGTCCATTATCTGCTCATCTGGCGTGAACTGGCCATCGTCGTTGAAATCGATCCATGCACTTGCTTTGGCATCGCTCCAGTCTCCCGTATGCACAAACATAGAATAAGTGTGCCCTGGCATGACTACCGTATTGTAGTTCGCCGTCTGGTCATCATAGCTTTGGCTGTATGATGAAGTGGCTGCATGAATGGTGTTAAAGGAGACACTATCAATCCCTGCATTGGCATTTGTGGGGAAGGTTGTCAAAGGCGAACACGCAGCTGCTCGGGGTTGTGTGCTGATGGCTGGTAGGTTAAAGTGCAGGTCAGCGGCTCCGTTGTTGTAAATAGTGAGGTGCTCTTGGGCCGAATCGCCACAGCTAAGATTGACTAGGAAGGAGCTTGGTGATGTCAAAATAGCAGGAGCAGGAAGCCCAACTCCTTTGGCGCAAATACTAACATCCGGAAGATTTGTATGAACGATGAAGTTTCCAGAAAAAGTTCCTAAAGCCGAGGGCTGAAAGCCCATTTCAACGGCCAGCGAGTCGTAGGGAGGGATGTTGCCACTTGTTGGAAAGGCTAACAGCTCCGTTTGAAGCGATGTGATGTTGGTGAGTTGCAAGGTGTCACAGCCGGTGTTTCGAATGTACAATGTGCGATGGGCATTAGCACCTGTAATGACACTGCCATAATTAAAACAGGTGTCAGACAGATGAATTTCTGGTGTCCCGGTAAGCGTTAATAAACAGGGGATTGTGATTTGCGGATGCAAAGGATCATTGGTATTAAGCAGCAGCGATGTGCTGTATTCCCCGGCGTTTAATCCACTACCATCAAAAATAATTGAAACACCCGTACTAGAGCCATTGGTAATGCTACCAGCAGTAGCCGAAGGAGTTGCCAAGGCTACGATTTGTTTTTTTAGTACCGCAATACTATGGGCATAGCCTCCTGTGCTGCGGGTGCCAAGTATAGTTCCTGTGGCACTAGAAAGGATAACGAGATCCCGATTGGAAGGGTTTGGGCTTGCAATGGTTACATAGGCATAGTCGCCATTCGCTGAAAACTTCAAATCGCTCGCATGATTAAGGCGGGCATCGGTGATGGTGTCAATCACGGCTTGTAAAGCGGTATTGATTATTTGCACTCGGCCTTGGTTATATTCGGCTACATAAAGGCGTGTGCCGTCGGGCGACACATCCAGGCCTCGAGCGAAATCGAAATCGCCAAGTGTGGCTGCTATGGAGTTGCTGCTAAGATTTACAATGCGCAAATGACCATTGCTGCTGCTACCCTCAAGCACATAGGCAAAAAGGCCATCTGGACTGAGCGCGAGTGCTTCCGATTGAGGAAATCCGGAGATGGTTTGGATTACTGTATTGGTGCTTGTACTTATTACTACGAGTCGGTTTGCAATGGTGTTGCATACATAGGCCTTGCTTCCGTCTGGACTAATAGCGATGTCGCTCGGGCCATTGATATACGGGTGTGTAATGATGTTGCTAACGGTATTCGTAAGCAAATTGATTACAGCAATCGAATTGTCTGAACTGTTGCACACATAAGCAAAGCGGCTGTTAGGCGTGCAAGCAATGCCTGTGGGGTTGCTTCCTGTAATGATCTCCGTTACCATGGTGTTCGTACTAGCATCTATTACCGCCACGCTGCTGTTCGCATTTTGGGTAACATAAACAAACTTTCCGTCTGGGCGAATTACTGCTTTCCAAGGGGAATAGTTAACGGATGGACTCGCGCTACCGATGTTGTTATCAATGCCCAATACCGAAAGGTTTGACGAGTTGGTGTTTACAACGTAAGAACTGATGCTTGTAGGAGTGAAGCTAGATAAGCCACCTGCAAATGAATAGCTGAGTGCTGCGCTTCCACTGTTTTGGATGCTCAGCAATAAGCTTGTGGTGTCGTTACATGTGCTAATAATGGCATGCAAGGATGCCGGCGACACGCTAGCTGAGGGTTGGGCTGTGGCTGCAACGCTTGATACAAGTCCAAACAGGGCAAGCACGGAGGCGATTAGGCGAGAAGTAGTCATGTTGGGAAGGTGTTCGTTTTTTTAATATCAGGAAAGGCAATAAACAGCATCAGGCAAAACTTGCCTTCAGCTATGTAAATATAGAAAATCTTGCTGTTTTTAGCAAGTAAGAAAACGCTTTGATACATTGAATTCATCCGCATTATGACACAGCGCTTTCATTGCGGTGACTGTTTTTTCTGGTCTCAGAGGCAAAAGTTTTCAACAATTTAGGGGTGTTCTATGGATTTTGCTGCGCTTTCTAATAATTTTAAAGCCGTTCTCAATTTGGCCACAACAGGCCTTAACAGCCGGTATCAGCCGTCTTTTTATTTCTTCATAAATATCGCCTGATTGGCTGAAAAGCCGGAAAACAAAGAGATTCAGGGTTTGTGTCTTGTTTTAACAAGGAAAGACAGAGCGCCATTTTTTGAGTTTCAAAAATCCCCAGAAGCTCCTATAATTAACAATTTCACGAATAAATTTTTCAACAAGTGTTGCGAAACCCTCGTTTTATCTATTACATTTGTTTCAATTAAATTATTTCACAAACCAAAAAAACATCAAAACCATGAACAAAGGTGAATTGATCGAGTCAATCGCAAAACATGCGAAAATGTCTAAAAGCCAAGCAGGTTCTGCTCTGGATGCTTTCACAACTTCTGTAACAGGTGCTTTGAAAAAAGGCGATCGCGTTGCTCTTGTTGGTTTCGGAACATTCAGCGTTTCTAAGCGTGCTGCACGTGCTGGCCGTAACCCACAAACTGGCAAAACCATCAAAATTGCTGCTAAAAAAGTAGCTAAATTCAAAGCTGGTGCTGGTCTTGCTAAATCCGTTAACAAGTAATCCTTGTTTAATGCACAAAAAAAAATCCCGCAGCGATGCGGGATTTTTTTTACCTATCGAGCTACTTTATCGTATTCAATTTTTCTTGCGCTTCTTGCTGAAACGGCCCAGCTTCTTGAGCAATTTTTTTTAAGATTTCGGCCGCTTTTGTTGGCTTGTTCAATCCAATGTAACAGCTGGCAGACGTCCAATCAGCTTCGCCTTTTAATCCAGGTGTATTTATTTGCTGAAGCAGCTGCAGTGCTTCCTTATAGTTGCGTTGCTTATTCAAACACTTTCCTTTGATCAACAAGGCTTCCTGGCTTTTATCGTTTTGTAGTGTGTTAAGGATACGCGCATACTGCCCTTCCGCATACAGCTTTTGAATATTCGATTCGCTATTCGCGGTATTGCTTTGTGGATCAATATCTTCAGTCGTTGCGATGCTTCGTTTTGCTGCTTTATCTTCACTTTTTACGGTGGTCGCTTTCGCTTCTGCTGAGCTAAGCGCTGCTGACCTGGTTTGGCTTTCGAAAATTACATGTGCACTACTCGGCGCTTGCTCAGCTTGCGCTCCTTCCTCGTTCTTTGCTAGCGCTTCTAATGAGGCGACTGGTTTTGATGCGTCTTGCGCCTTAAAAGCAGTGCCTTTTACTTCTTCTGTTTCTATTCTCGTTGCAGGCGCCACTCGTTTTTTTATAACAGGGTCTGCTTTTGTTTCTGGTGTTACTTGATCAGATGTGATTTGCAGCGGTGTTTCTGTAAGCGTTGTGGGTGTACTGATTTCTTGTTGATTGATTGCTAGTGGCGCTTGTGTTGGCTTTGGGTTGAGATAGACAAAAAGCCAAGCACCTAAGGCGCCAAAAAAAAGTATTGAAGCGGCGGCGAGCCAAATGCGTTTGGATGAATACCCTAATCCACTTTGTTGCGCTTGGCGCAAGGATGCGGCACTAACAGTGGATTTATGCACTAAAAGACCATCGACGGCATCGCTGCAAAGCGGGCAATCTAACAGGTGCGACTCCACGCTGTGTCGAGCGGCGGCGGCCAGGGTGTTAGCCAAGTAGGCCTGCAATTCGTTCGCCGATAAGCAATCGCGATCGTCGAGTAGGTTAATGGGTTGATTCATGGTGCTGTGCATCAGGCCTTACCGGTTAAGAGTATACGCAGGTTTCTTTTTCCGTTTTGCAAGTGACTTTTGACATTTAATAAGTTGTATCCTGTTGTATCTACTATCTCTTGATATGACTTTTCTTTTAAAAAGAAGAGCTCTACACAGATGCGTTGCTCCTCTTTTAGTTGCTTGAGCGCCTCCTCGAGTTGAACGAGCTGAATCTCGAGCTCAAGTTTTGGGTGATGCGCGAACGGTTCAAATTCCACACGCTGCGTTTCCTCGCGGTGAAAAGTCTGTGCTTTTCTTAGCAGCCCTTCTTGTTTGCGCAGGTGCATCAAGCAATGGTTGCGTACCACTTGGTAGAGCCAGCTTTTAAAAAACGTGATCGTGTGTTTTTTCAGGTCGGTTTGTAGCTTGGCGAAAATTTCAAGCGTTGCGTCCTTGGCCGCATCTTCGTCGGCTAAGTACTTTATACAAACACCAAACACCAGGTGAGCGTAGCGATCGAAGAGAGCGTCGATGATTGTGCTGCTGCCTTCTGCAAGGTATAGCTCAACCAGCTCCTGGTCGGAGAGGTCTGAGCGAGAACCTGTTTTAATGAAGCGCATAAATCTGTTGATGATGCAAAGATATAAACCGAATTCTTGTTCAAACCTGCCGAATTCTTGTTTCTCGCTTTTAAAGCCACCGTTCGAAACTAGTTTTGTCTTTCATCAAACGCCATGGTTCGAATTCTTATTATTTGCGTTTTCTTCTTTCCTGCTTTCGCAAAAGCACAATTCAGCGACACCTTCTCGGATGGCGAGCTGCATGCCAATCCTATATGGCGCGGCGACACCATTCAATTTGAAGTCAATGCGGCGAATCAGTTGCATCTGCATAGCAGCGGCACGGATAGCGCAGCAATATATGTAGCTAGCACGATGGCCGATAGCACGGAGTGGTCCTTTTGGATCAAACACTCCTTCGCAGGCTCAGCGTCTAATAATAGTCGGGTTTATTTAATGAGTAGCCAGTCCGATTTTAGCGGGCCGCTTAATGGTTATTTTCTGCAATTCGGTGAAGCATTAAGCAGCGATGCTGTGCAGCTTTTTCGACAAGCGGGTACCGTTATTACATCGGTTTGCAGAGGGCCGGAAGGGCAGATTGCAGGCTCCTTTGCAATGGGCGTAAAGGTGCGTCGCAGCAGCAACGGCTACTGGCGCTTGTATCTCGACTCGCTTGGCGGTAAACAATGTATTCAGGTGGCAGCAGGTATGGATAATGCCTTCGTAAGCACTGTTTGTTTTGGATTGAAAACAGTGTACACCTCCGGAAATTCCAGCGGCTTTTACTTTGATGATTTTTATGCAGGTCCTATTCGCTACGACCATCAGCCGCCTGGAATTAGTAGTATTCTTGCAACAGCATCCAATGCGCTAGTGCTTCATTTTTCGGAGCCTGTGGCGCTGTCATCTGCCGCCTTGACATCAAATTATTCGGCGAGTGATGGATTGGGACATCCGCTTGAGGCGCGGCGCGATTCGCTTGATTTCTCTATAGTATACTTGCGCTTTGCTACAGCATTCGTGCAAGGTCATAGTTACACCTTAGCAATCAATGGCATTGCTGATCTGGAAAACAATGTTGCGGTTGGCTTACAGTCGGTGTTCATGTATTACGAGCCAGCAATAAATCAGGTAGTTTTTTCGGAGATCATGGCGGATGTATCTCCACCCCAGGGCTTGCCTGAGTGTGAGTACTTGGAACTTTATAACCGAAGCGGGTATGGGCTGCTTCTCCATGATTGGAAATTGGCTGTGGGTGATAACGAGCGAGTGATTCCTGATGTTTTCTTTCCTGCGGATAGCTTTTTAATTCTTACAAGCCAAGCCTGTGCCGATGCACTCGCTCCTTTTGGAAGAGTGCTTGCAATACCCTCTTTTTCGGCTCTGACAAATACGGGGAACACCATTAACCTGATCGATCGGCATGGCCGACTGATGCATACCGTGTCATACACCGATGATTGGTATAAGGATGCAAGCAAAGCCGAAGGAGGATATTCATTAGAAAGTATTGATTTAAATAATCCCTGCGCGGGATCAAGCAATTGGCAGGCTTCTATGGCCGCAATTGGCGGCACGCCAGGAGCCGTAAATGCAGCTAAAGCCTCCAACCCAGATGAGGAAGCCCCGTATCTTACAAGAGCCTCTTTTATTAGTCCCTATCAGATAGGGCTATATTTTAGCGAGCCGATGGATAGTGTCGCAATGATCAAGCGTTTCTCCTATTCCATCTCGCCAACCATTGGCACACCTGCTTATGTGGCTTTGGATTGGCCAGATTTTAGTCGGGCTCGTTTGATATTAAGTCAGCCCTTGCTTCCGGGATTAATATACCGAGTGAGTTTGTTATCTGGCTTGTCGGATTGTGTTGGACAGCCGCTTTTTGAGCCTCATCCTGTGTATGTTGCCATTCCTGATAGCGCGCAGACAGGCGATCTGTTAATCAACGAGGTCCTTTACAACGCACGCGATGAGGGTGTTGATTTTGTTGAGCTTTACAATGCCTCCAACAAGGTGTTGGACCTAAGTAAACTGCGTCTCGGCAGTTCAGATAGCGGTACCGACTCTATAAACGAGCTGCGCATAATTAGTGCGGATGGCTATCTTATTTTTCCTCGGGAGTTTAAGGTGTTGACTTCGGACAAAACACGCGTTAGCTCGCAATACAAGTGCGGTACAGACCTTGAGGCATTTATAGAGATGTCGCAGTTTCCGAGTTTATCCATAGAAGATGATTGCTGTGCATTGCTTGATGCCGCGCATCGGGTGCTTGATCTGGTTCATTACCGGGATAGTTGGCAATTCCCCTTGCTCACCGAAACGAAAGGGGTTTCTTTGGAGCGGGTGAGTGCGTATCGACCATCCAGCGACTCGACCAATTGGCACTCGGCAGCGGTAGCGCAGGGCTACGCCACACCCGGATATCTTAATTCGCAGCATAGCGAGGGGCTTGGTGATGGCTCAGAGGTCTCGTTAGAGCCCAGTTTGTTTTCGCCCGATGACGATGGGGTGGACGATGTGTTAACTATCCATTATGCGTTTTCGGATCCCGGCTATACTGCGCGCGTGCTTATTTATGATTTACAAGGACGTCTTGTTCGCGTCTTGATAAACAATGTGCTTTTAGGAACTGTAGGTGCTTGGAGTTGGGATGGCATACGAGATACGCATGATAAAGCCGATATAGGAATATACATCGTATATGTAGCGGTTTTTCGTTTGGATGGGACGTCTTTGCGATTCAAGCGCAAGGTGGTGCTTGCTGGGCGCTTGTAGCGTCAGTAAGCACGCTATCTATGCAGTAGGGTATTCATTCGGTATTTTTTTTTGATTACTTTTGCGGTATGCATCCTTTAGCTGCTTACGCCATCCCCTTTTCCGGATTGAAGACCGGTACGCACCGTTTTAATTTCTTGATCGAGCATCCTTTTTTCGAGGCCATGGAGTTTTCTCCTATTAAAGAAGGGCGGATCTGGGTCAACATCGATTTGACGAAGCACGAGACGATGATGGTGTTTGAATTTAACATTAAAGGGACGGTGCATACGAATTGCGATCGTTGTTTAGAGGATTTTGACTTTCCGGTTGAGGGTCAACAGCGTTTGATCGTAAAGTTTGGCGATTCCGCCTTTGAAGAGACGGATGAGGTAGTGGTGATTCAGCGTGGTGAGTACGAGTTCAATGTGGCTCAATTCATTTATGAATTTGTTATGCTACTCATTCCTATACGCGTTGCTCATCCCGAAGACGAGGATGGTAACTTTGATTGTGACCCGGATGCATTGGATCTTTTAGATTCCAATAGCGGTTTTTCAAGCGAAGAGGCGCCCACGGATCCCCGCTGGGAGGCGTTAAAAAAGCTCAAAAACAAGGAATAGAAGGCTTTTTTGACTAAAAAGTGCCTTTTATTGCAAATTGGTTCAAAAAATTATCGTATCTTTGCCGTCCGCTAAAAAAAGCGGCTTTAAAATAAATAGTCATGCCAAATCCAAAACGAAAATTATCCAGAGCACGCCGTGACAGTCGTAGAACACACGATAAGTTGACTGCGCCAGCTGTTTCTTCTTGCTCTAACTGTGGTGCACCTAAGCTTCAGCACCGTGTTTGCCCTGAGTGTGGGTACTACCGTGGAGTTGTTGCTATCGAGAAAAAAGTAACTGTTTAAAACAATAGCGATGGCTCAATTACGAGCCCTCCTGTTCGTTCATAAACGATGAAAATTCGAGCAGCCATTACCGGTGTGCAAGGGTATGTGCCGGAATACATTCTCTCCAACGCGGAGTTGGAGAAAATGGTAGATACCACAGACGAGTGGATTACCACGCGTACAGGTATTAAAGAAAGGCACATCCTTAAAGGCAAAGAGCAGGGTTCATCCGAAATGGGTGCCCAAGCCGTGCGTTTGCTTTTAGAAAAAAAAGGCATTTCACCAGATGACATTGAATTGATCATCTGTGCAACAGCTACACCTGACATGTTATTTCCTGCAACGGCAAACATTATTGCCGATAAAGTAGGAATAAAGAAAGGGTTCGGATTTGATATATCCGCCGCCTGTTCAGGTTTTTTGTTTGCTGTAGCAACCGCCTCCAAGTACATTGAAACCGGTGCCTATAAAAAGGTCATCGTGGTGGGTTGCGATAAAATGTCATCCATCGTTGATTATGAAGACCGGACGGTTTCCGTATTGTTTGGTGATGGCGGAGCGGCTATTTTATTAGAGCCGGACAGCACCGGATTAGGCATTCAAGATTCTATTCTTCGAAGCGACGGTATAGGCCGTCATTACTTGTATCAAAAAGCTGGTGGCTCGATGATACCGGCCTCTCATGAAACAGTAGATGCGCGTCAGCACTTCATTTTTCAGGAAGGCCAAACGGTATTCAAACATGCTGTTAAAAGCATGGCGGATGTATCGGCTGAGATTATGGAGCGCAATCAACTGCAGAGCGAAGATGTTGCTTGGTTGGTTCCGCACCAAGCCAATAAACGCATCATCGATGCAACCGCGAAGCGCATGGGTGTTAGCGAAGACAAGGTGATGATCAACATACAACGCTACGGCAACACCACCAACGCCACTATCCCGCTTTGTCTTTGGGAGTGGGAAAGCAGACTTAAAAAAGGCGATAATATCATCCTGGCCGCTTTTGGCGGTGGTTTCACGTGGGGCTCTATCTATCTCAAGTGGGCATATTAGGTTTATTCAAATAGTATTGATTATTTTTAATCATTGCTTTTATTTAACATAGAACGAGATTTTTTTAATTAATTCATCAGTATCATGAATATCAAAGAAATTGAAGCACTTATCAAGTTTGTACAAAAGTCGGGTGTAAACGAAGTGGAGATCACCGACAAGGATTTTAAGATCACTATCAAAACTGCCACCCAGCAGGTTGTTACCGTTGCTTCGGCTCCAGTGATGGCTATGCCGGCTGCTGTTGCAGCACCTGCAGCACCTGCAGCACCGGTTGCAGCTGCACCTGCGCCAGCCGCCGAATCTAAATTGATCACTGTAAAGTCGCCAATGATTGGCACTTTCTACCGCTCGTCTAGCCCAGATAAACCGTCTTTTGTTAATGTGGGCGACGAAATCAAGCAAGGCCAGGTTATCTGCATCATTGAGGCGATGAAACTCTTCAACGAAATTGAATCGGAAGTTTCAGGCCGCATCGTAAAGGTGTTGGTTGACAATGCCACACCTGTTGAATACGACCAACCGCTTTTTCTTGTAGAACCTAAGTAATCCTTATTTTCTTCGAACAACCCAATTAGTATGTTCAAAAAAATCCTGATAGCCAACCGCGGAGAGATCGCCCTGCGTATCATTCGTACCTGCAAGGAAATGGGGATCAAGACGGTTGCCGTTTACTCCACAGCCGATAAAGAGAGTTTGCATGTGCGTTTCGCCGACGAGGCGGTATGTATAGGACCTCCTCCGAGCAAGCAATCCTACTTGGACATTTCGCGCATCATTTCTGCAGCTGAGATTACCAATGCCGACGCCATTCATCCTGGCTATGGCTTCTTATCTGAGAACTCCAAGTTTTCAGCTATTTGCCGCGACCACAACATCAAATTCATTGGCGCATTGCCTGATCAAATCGACCGCATGGGCGATAAAGCCATGGCTAAAGACACGATGAAAAAGGCGAAGGTTCCTACTGTTCCTGGCTCCGACGGACTTGTTGATAGCATTGAGGATGGTCTGAAGATCGCCAACAAGATAGGGTATCCTGTTATCCTCAAAGCCACAGCTGGCGGAGGTGGACGAGGTATGCGTATCGTTTGGAAAGACGAAGATTTTGCCAAAGCCTGGGATTCTGCGAAGCAGGAATCTGGTGCTGCCTTTGGTAACGACGGTCTTTACCTTGAGAAATATGTAGAAGAGCCGCGTCACATCGAAATACAGATTGCCGGTGATCAATACGGCGTGGCATGTCACCTCAGTGAGCGTGACTGTTCGATCCAGCGTCGTCATCAGAAGCTGGTGGAAGAATCGCCATCGCCTTTTATGACCGAAGAATTGCGCACGAAAATGGGTGAGGCAGCTATCAAAGCCGCTCGCGCAGTAAATTATGAAGGTGTTGGTACCGTTGAGTTTCTGGTGGATAGCAAAAGAAATTTCTATTTCATGGAGATGAACACGCGTATCCAGGTGGAGCATCCTGTTACAGAAGAAGTAATTAACTACGACCTTATCAAGGAGCAAATCTTGATTGCGGCAGGAGTGAAAATCTCTGGAAATAATCATTTTCCAGACGAGAAGCACGCCATCGAATGCCGCATCAATGCTGAGGATCCAAACAACGACTTCCGTCCTTCACCAGGCAAAATCACCAACCTGCATATCCCAGGAGGTCATGGGGTGCGCGTAGACACGCATGTGTATGCTGGCTATACGATTCCATCGAACTACGACTCGATGATCGCAAAGCTCATTACCGTAGCGCGTACGCGTGATGAAGCCATCAACACGATGGAGCGTGCGCTTAGTGAATTTGTAATCGAAGGCATTAAAACAACGATTCCATTCCATATCAAATTGATGAAAGATCCGGAATTTAGAAAAGGCAATTACACCACGAAGTTCATGGAGAGCTTCAAAATGTAATCCGATCAATAAAATTTAAAAACTCCTGTTTCAATGCAGGAGTTTTTTTTTGCCTATCAAAGTCCTTTTTTCAACTAAGCGATTTAAGCCCTAACTTTACCAATCTAGTACAATCCTATGAAATACACCTCCATCGACAAAGCCCTTTTCGAAGGCAACAGAAAGAAATTCGCGGCCGCACTGCCAGCAGGCGCCATGGCTATTTTCAATGCGAACGACGAGATGCCGCGCAGTGCTGACGGCAACTTTGCTTTTCGTCAGAATGCGGATCTGTTTTATCTTTCCGGGATCGACCAGGAAGAGACGGTGTTGGTGGTGTTTCCAAACAGTCCCAACCCCGCCTTCCGCGAGGCTTTGTTTTTGAAACAGACCGATGCGCACATTGCCGTATGGGAAGGTCATAAATACACGAAGGAAGAGGCGCGCGCCGCTTCAGGCATACAGAACATCTATTGGATCAGCGAGTTTCAGAAGACTTTGCCGATGCTCATGAATTGGGCGAGCAGTTGTTATCTCAATGCCAACGAACACGACCGCTATGCGCACACGGTTCCATATCGGGATATGCGTTTTGCTGCGGATGTTCGCCAGCGCTGGCCGTTGATGCGTATCGAGCGTGCGGCGCCGATCATGCAGCAGTTGCGACAGATTAAGTCGGATGCCGAGATCGTGTTGATGCAACAAGCCATAGACATTACGGATAAAGCTTTTCACCGCGTGCTTAAGTTTGTGAAGCCGGGTGTGATGGAATATGAGATTGAGGCGGAGATACAGCACGAGTTTCTTCGTAATCGGGCCTCGGGTCCTGCCTATGGCTCTATCATTGCTTCGGGACCGAATGCCTGTGTGTTGCATTATGTAGACAATAACTTGGCCTGCCAGGACGGGGATGTTGTGCTTATGGATTTTGGGGCAGAATACGCGAACTACGCGGCCGATTTAACCCGCTGCATACCAGTAGGTGGGAAGTTCACGAAACGTCAGCGCGAGGTCTATAATGCGGTTTTAAGCGTATTGAAGTTCGCGACAGGTCGTTTGGTGGTGGGTAACCGCATCGATGATTATCACAAAGAGGTGGGTTTGGCGATGGAGGAGCAACTGATTAAGCTTGGCTTGCTTGATGCGGCCGAGGTGAAGCAACAGGATCCAGAACGTCCATTGTATAAGCGCTACTTCATGCATGGCACCTCTCATTTTCTTGGTTTGGATGTGCACGATGTGGGTAACAAGTTTGAGCCGATGAAGGCGGGCATGGTATTCACCTGTGAGCCGGGTATATATATTCCTGAGGAGGGTCTTGGTATTCGTTTAGAGAACGATATTTTGATCACCGACAAAGGCAATGTGAACCTGATGCAGCGCATTCCGTTGGAGGCGAGCGACATCGAAGCGGTGATGGCTTCGTAAAGAAGGCCTTTTAATTTTCTGCTGTATTCTTAGTTTTTTTTCTGCTTTTTGAGCGGCGTGGCTTTTTTATGCCCTTTGGGATTTTAAAAAAGGGAAAATCAGGCCCGTTTGCTGCTTTTTTTAAAATGTTCGATAAAGTGGCGATTTGCTGCTCTGTATCCGCGTTTGCTGCCCTTAAAACTGCCTTTTGAATTATCACGGCATCGTCAAAATGGCTTTTTTAGTCGTTTTTGGCATCTTTCTTGAAAGGAGGCTGTCGTTCCAGATTTTCGACTAAGAGTTAGAAACGATCGCCACACAGGTTAAGTTAATGACCCGAGGAAGAAAAAAAGCACAAGTTGAAAACAACAAAAAACAACACCATGAAAAAGATTACGAAACTCTTCCAGATCATCTTGTTAATGACAATGCTCGGTAACGGATGGATCGCGAAGGCGCAGACCATTTCGCCTTTTTTCTTCGGTCAGAATGCGTGGATGCCAGATACTATAGGAAACGCTAACCAATGTACTGATCCACCGTGTATTTTGAATGGTAAATTGCATAAGCAATGGGCCAACATCAAAGCCAGCGGTGCCTCGATTATTCGTTTTGGTGGTATTGCGGCCGACAAGAACATGCCGACGAACTATCAATATGTGCGCATGATTGACTCCATCCGCGTAAATGGCATGGAGCCGATGTTGCAGGTGCCCTACCGCATGAATCGCTATACGCCACAACAAGCGGCCGCCATCGTACAATACGTTAACATCACCATGGGACGACATGTTAAATACTGGATTATTGCCAACGAGCCGGATTTAGGCTATTCATACAGCAGCGCCTCGCAAATTGCAGCCTATTTCCGTCCTTTCGCATCAGCTATGAAGGCGGTGGATCCGGGCATCTTGATTGTAGGACCAGAGCTTGCTTGGTTTAACCAAACAATCATGAACGGACTTACTGCGCCAAACGGTGTGGACGACATCACCGGCATGGATGCTGCAGGTCATACCTATTGCGACATCATCACTTTCCATACCTATCCTTTTAACGGAAGCCAAACGCGCGACGACTTGATTAACAGTTTAACAGCGCCCTTTAAATTCAAAGCCAATCTTGAATATCTCAACACACGACTTGCGGCAGCAAATGCTGCACACGGCAGAAGTGGAAGCAACACGTTGAAGATCGCGGTTACCGAGGCGAATGTGAGCTGGCAGAACAATGCTTCTGAGAACTTATATGGCAATGGTACCAACAGTTTTATCGGTGGTCAATTTTGGGCAGAGATGATGAGCATTGGGATGAAGAATAGCTTGGAGTTCTTGAACTTTTGGAGTGTTGTTGAAGGTAATTCAATAAGTAACAACATCGGCTATGTGAACCCATCCGATGGCATGAAGAAGCCAACCTATTACCACTTTCAGATGCTTGCGCAGAATTTCCGCGGTCAGTATATCGATGGTACAACGAACAACACGAAGGTTAAAGCATTCGGAAGTAAGGACGGGCAGCAGATTTCGGTGATGATCA
Organism: Bacteroidota bacterium; assembly: GCA_947448795.1. Classification (GTDB taxonomy): domain Bacteria; phylum Bacteroidota; class Bacteroidia; order AKYH767-A; family JAHEYN01; genus CANFOZ01. Next base: position 30,669 of record CANFOZ010000011.1, on the reverse strand, counting down.
TGAACCAGGAGCTTGCAGCGAATCTTCCTTACACCATACGCTTAAGTAGTTCGGCGGTTACAGGCACAGTAGCTACAAAGGTTAACATCAATGCCGGATTAGAGATTGAGAGAACCGATACGATACAAAATCAGACCTCTGTGGTGTTGGTGTTCAACTCGGCTGGTTTTCTTGTAAAGAAGATTACCTACTCGCTTGCAGGACAGGCGGCCGCGAATCTTCCTCCAGCAGTTATCAACTACAGTTTGCCGAGCGACAGTGTAGCGACCAATCCAGCAACAGGTATTGAAGGCGCCGAGGATACTAAATTCAGTGCGCGTGCCTATCCGAACCCGTGCATCGGCAAATTGAATTTGAAACTGAACAACTTGCGTGCCCCAGAGCGAACCATTCAAGTAACCTTGTTTAATATTCTTGGACAGGAGGTTTATAACACGAAGCAGAAGGTGTATAACAACAAGATTGACTTTGATTTCGCGGAGACCTTTGCTGCAGGTGCTTACATCTTGAATGTTACCGAAGGCACGAACAAGATGACGCAGAAGCTTATCCTCGAGAAATAAGCGATAGCGCTTTATAAAAAGCCCTGCGGCCTTTGCTGCGGGGCTTTTTGTTTTTGTGATTTCAGCGATGCAATGGTTTGTTTCATCGAAATACATACCTGTTAGATGACCTTGCAAGGTAGGTTTGTGTTCAAAATAAAACAGCCCCTATGAAAGCAATCGCAACGAGTTTGTTTTTTAGTTTATTCGTCATCAATTCCTTGTTTGCACAGCATATCGAGGTGTATGACGATTTCGAAGGAAAGCGCTTAGTGAATTACGCATCACGCACAGGTGATTTAGACAGCGCCGCGGCTAATCCCTTGCCAAATGAGGTGAATAGTTCGGCGCATTGTGCCAAGTATTTGCGCAACAACGACAAGAAGTTTGATGTACTAAAAATGACGCCCTTCGCGCTGCTGTCTGATGTGAGTGCCTTCGCAACCTATCTGGGGGTGCCACCGCGTTTAAGGCTGAAGGTATACACCACCGCACCGGTTGGTACGTTGGTGGAGATTTTGCTTGGCAGCAAGGAGCAAATGACAGCCTATCCAGAAGGCACCAACAGCCAATTTCAAGCAAGGACAACGGTAAGTGGAGCATGGGAAGACTTGGAGTTCAAGTTTGCACAAGTGCCAACGGGGAGCATGACTTCTTTTACACAAATCAACCTAGTAACCTTGTTGTTTAACCCCAATACATCAACGAATGATATCTATTATTTTGATGAGCTGCAGGGTCCTTCTTTGCTTATAGAAAAAACAGCTGCGACCGGTTCATTGGAGACGAAATAGCACATTCTTTAAGCCTTGTAAAAAAAAGCAAATGACCGATCGAAAAGAAAAATACGCCTTTGGATGGCCAGGTATTGCGGCACGATGGACATCAAGCGCGAAGAGCGCTGTGGGGTCGTCCTTGAATTCGCCGAGCAAGGTTTGGTATTCCATCAACAAAGGAATACTGAATGAGATCTATTACCCGCAGGTGGATCAGGCGTGTACGCGTAATTTAGGTTTGGTGGTGAGTGATGGCGGGGATTTTCTTTCTAGGGAAAGCAGTCAAACCGAGCACAAGATCAAGAGTATTGCGCGAGGTGTTCCTGGTTATCACCTCACAAACAGTTGCGAGCAGCATTATTATCGCATCGAGAAAGAGATCATTACGGATCCATCACGCGATACCTTATTGCAGCGCATCCACTTTTTTCCGAATGCAAAAAAGGATTTTAAGTTATACATGATTTTGCGGCCGCATCTTGTTAACTCAGGCGCAGGCAACACTGCGTGGGTAGGTAATTACAAAGGCTTGCCGATGTTGTTTGCCGAACGCGCAGGTGTTTCGCTAGCTTTAGCTTGTTCAGTGCCTTGGAAGCGATCGTCGGCTGGTTTTGTTGGCAATTCGGATGGATGGCAAGATCTGCGCTTGCACAAGCGGATGGCATGGGAGTTTGAGCGCGCCGAGAATGGGAATGTGGCCTTGATAGGAGAGCTTGATTTGGAGCAGATCATGAACAGCAGTTTTACTGTAGCGCTTGGTTTTGGTCGCAATCCAGAGGAGGCAGGCCAGCGAGCGCGAGCAAGTATTTTAGAAGGCTTTGACACGGCGCGAGCCAAGTTTATTCAAGAGTGGGAAGGCTGGCAGAACAAACTGTTTGTTCCTGAGAAGCTCAAGAGCAATACGCCAAAGCATTTTCAGATGAGCGCAGCGATGCTTCGGGTACATGAGTCGAAGCGCCATCCTGGCGGGCTTATCGCTAGTTTGTCGATACCGTGGGGTTTCAATAAAGGCGACGATGATTTGGGTGGTTATCATTTGGTATGGCCGCGCGACTTAGTACAAACAGCAGGAGGTCTTTTAGCTGCAAACGCCTACGACGATGCGCGTCGGGTGTTAAATTACCTGATGGTGACGCAAGAGGCAGATGGTCATTGGCCGCAGAACATGTGGCTTGACGGCACGCCGTATTGGTTTGGCATACAAATGGATCAAACGGCTTTTCCGATTCTCTTGGTTGATTTGGTAAAACGCGAAGCAGGTTTGAGCGAGAAAGACCAGAAACATTTTTGGCCGATGATTCGCAAGGCGGTCAGTTACCTCGTTACACATGGCCCCGTTACGCAGCAAGACCGGTGGGAGGAGAACGCAGGCTATTCAACCTTTACCTTGGCGGTAGAGATTTCCGCGTTATTGATAGCTGCCGATCATGCCGATTGGAACAACGAGCCACAGGTGGGTACTTTTTTGCGGGAGACGGCCGATGCATGGAACAGCAGCATCGAGCGCTGGACCTATGTAACGGGGTCGGACTTGGCGAAGTTTGCTGGGGTGGATGGTTATTACATTCGAATAAACGCACAGGAGTCGGTGGATGGCAATATGACTGGTGATGAGTTGTTGAAGATATCCAATCGTCCAGATGGGCAGAACATTTGTCCGGCCAATGAAATGGTGAGTCCCGATGCCCTTGCCTTGGTGCGTTATGGGTTAAGAGCGCCAGACGATCCACGGATTTTGAACACCATAAAAGTTATCGACGCCACCTTGAAAATGGATGGTCCACAGGGGCCCTTGTGGTATCGCTATAACGGCGACGGGTATGGCGAGCATGTTACAGGCAAGCCGTTCAATGGAACGGGTGTTGGTCGACCATGGCCTTTATTGACGGGCGAGCGAGCTCATTTTGAAATTGCAGCAGGCAATTACGCGATGGCTGAAAAGCTGATGAAGACCATCGAGAATTATGCAAACGAGTGCGGCATGATTCCGGAGCAAATTTGGGATTCGAAAGACATACCAGAGCTCGGTCTTTATTTTGGAAAAGCATCTGGATCGGCCATGCCTTTGGCTTGGGCTCATGCTGAATACATCAAGCTCTGTCGTTCGTTAAAGAACAAACAGGTTTTCGATATGCCGCAACAAACACGCGAGCGGTATGCGGAAGAGCAGGTTGAATCAAACCTTATAATCTGGGGCTTCGATAATCACTACAAGAGTATAATACCCGGGAAAATGCTTCGCATTCATTGTCTTGCATCGGCTACAATCCGCTGGAGCAAGGATGCGTGGAACACATCGGAGGAAGTGGTGACGCTAGACGCTGGATTAGGCATCTACTACGCCACGTTGGATACGAGCCAAATGCTTCATGGCGAGAACTTCGAGTACACTTTTTTTTGGCACGAAGCAGAGGTTTGGGAGCCGCGTCGATACAGCCTGCAGGTAGAAGATCCGAAGCAGTCGGCTCTTGCTAAAGAGCAGTTGCAGCGCGATCGAATTCGTGTCTTTCTGCCATCCTAAGACCTGCTTCGAGGGATGATTTCAATCATGTAGAAGGCCTTTTTGCATGGGTTAATATCATATACAGGTTCATATCATCACGGTAATTTTATCCTCTCGAAAATTATGAACATTCAAATCAAACATGACATAGAGTTGGCTTGCAAAGCCATACTGTCGGAGCATTTAGGAAAGCGGGGATTAGCTTTTAAAATGGATTCGCTAGGAGAGCTTGAAGTACACGGAACGATTCCGGAGGATGTGCATCAAGAGCTGAGCCAGGTGTTGAGTAAATACGGCATTGAGCTCATCGACAATAAGCGCGCAGAACTTGTGCAGCGCATCAAGGATCAGATTATTGATATCATTTATCTGAAGGAAAAGACGCCATCCACTAGGCTTTCCGATTACCTTGCTGATAAACTTGGCCACAGTTACGGGTATCTCTCTAATTTGTTTTCAGATACGACCAATGCATCGATTGAGAATTATCTAATTCTTCAAAAAATAGAGCGGGCGAAGCAGCTCATCATGGCTGACCAACTCACGTTGACAGAAATCTCCTATAAGCTAAGTTATAGCAGCTTGGCTCATCTGTCAAATCAATTTAAAAATGTAACAGGCCTTACGCCATCGGCATTTCGTCGCATCATGTTGAAACGCCGCATGTACTATTCTTCCTAATGGTGAATCAAGGATGCGGCAATCGAATATTAACACCTAAAAATTAGGCCATGCTGAAGCATAGTATAAACGAGCACGATGAGGATTTGTTGGAGATGGAAGATTTAAACTTCGCCTATCTGCCTGGTTTTGCAAGCTATTTGCTTGAAAAAAAAATCGATCAGTTTTCAAAGGATCTAGCTCTAAATACCAAGAATATAAAGCTTCCATTACCTGCTTTGAATAAGGAAGGCGATGTTTTGTTTTTTCCTGTCGATTACTCAAAAAACCTGTTGCTTGCTATTTCAAAAAACCAAGTGAAGGCGTATGTGGATGAGTTCATGAAGAAGGTGAAAACCATTACAGAGCCGATACTGTTCGATCCGGGTTTGATGATGGAGGATATTTCGAAAGGGGATGTTATAATGCGGCGACTTTTTCGAAAATTTTTGAATGACTACACCGACGATTTATTGCTGCGTTTGAAAATACTGGAAGAGGTTGATCGTTTTGCCAGTTATCAGGAGGAAAAGCGATTGTATGAGATGCTGGATTTAAAGTCGAAGCGTCTCAAGGAAAATGAATTTTTGATCGAACGCTTAGCAGAAACATCGCCTGGTATCATCAGTCTTTACAACATGCTTTCTAATAAGCCGACATACACCCATCCCAAATTCTATAAGGAGCTGGGCTATGCCGAAGATGCAAAGAAGCATTTTACTTATGCGAACTTTTTAAATCCAGCTGACATTCCTGTTTTTGAAGAGCATTTAAAACATTTAAGCACGCTTAAAGATCAAGACATTGCTAGCTTGGAGATACGGGTACGAAACAAAGCGGGTAACTATATTTGGTTTCGCAACTATGAAACCGTATTTAAACGCGATGCGAAGAATGCTCCTTTGCAGATTCTGGTCGTAACCTTTAACATCGACAAAGAGAAGAACATACTGCACCAGTTGGAGAGTCGTGAAAAACAATTGGAAATAAGCAAGGCCGAGCTATCCCAAAAGAACTTAGAATTAGAGTTAAAAAACAAGGAGTTATCCTCCTTTAACTACGTCGCTAGTCACGATTTGCAAGAGCCCTTGCGAAAGATTCGTACTTACAGCAACATGATCATTGAGAAACACACGGCAGTGCTTAATGAAAACACCATAGATTTTTTGAATCGGATTATCAAGTCGGCCGCCCACATGCAGCAGCTCATTGATGATTTGTTGATGTTTTCTCGGACCACCTCCAGTGAGAAAGTGTTGCAAGCGACCGACCTTAATGTATTGTTTGAAGAAGTGCAGGCGTCGATGAAGTTGCAGTTGGACGAGCAGCATGCAACGGTGATTTGCGACCCTCTACCAACGCTTCATGTGATCCCTTTCCAGTTTCATCAGTTGATGGCTAACATACTCAACAATGCAGTGAAATATAGAAAAAAAGAGGTGCTGCCAATTGTTCACGTCAAGTCCTATAAAGCCAGTGCGGAAGAGCTTGCAGCGTTGAAGGTAGTTGCAAACGTCCCCTATACGGTGCTCAGTTTCGAAGACAACGGAATCGGTTTTGAGCAGCAATATGCCGAGAAAATATTTGATTTGTTTCAGCGTCTGCATCCGAAAAGCGAATATTCTGGCACGGGCATCGGCTTGTCTATCTGCAAGCGCATAGTTGAGAACCATCATGGTTTTATCAAGGCCACTAGCGAGGTAGGTAAGGGTTCTATTTTTAGAGTCTATTTGCCCGATTCTAATTCAAAAAATACGTTTATTAAACAAACCTAGTATGAAGCTGCATTTCAAGTACGATTTCAATTTAGCATGTAAAATATTGCTGCAAGAACAACTGGAGAAGATGCAGGTAAAATATGAGCTCCGCGGGCCTTGCGATTTGGAAATTGCTGGTTATATGGACGAGGCAAGTTATAACACTTTCAGTGCCTTGTTAAAGCCGTATGGAATGGAGGTGGTTTATAACCCGAAGAGCATATTAATACAAAGGACCAAGGCAATAATCTTGGATATGATAGGAGAAGACGATCGAATGCCTACCGCAAAGATAGCGTCCTTGTTGGCTTCGCAGCTCAATCATAGCGCGGGTCATCTTTCCAAGATATTTAGTGAGCATGCAAATACATCCATTGAAAACTTCATCATTCTGCATAAAATAGAACGCGTAAAAAAGCTTCTTCTAGAAGATCAGATTACGCTGACCGACATTTCCTTTCAATTGAATTACAGCAGCGTCGCTCACCTTTCCAATCAGTTTAAAAAACTGACTGGTATAACACCGACGGCATTCGTTCGGATACAGAAAAGACGAATGCAAGAAGGCGCTATTTCAAGTACTGAACCAACCCAATAATAAACATATGGAATACAAACCACTGAACATTTTATTAGCAGAAGATGACGAGGATGATTGTCAATTTTTTACTGACGCCATCGCGCAGATGAAGGTCAAAACCAAGTTGCAAACGTTTAAAGATGGAGAAGCGCTTATGGATTATCTGCACGATCCCATTCACACAACCCCAGATTTGATTTTCTTGGATTTGAATATGCCGCGCAAGGGAGGTATGGAATGCTTGGAAGAGATACGCAAGGACGCCAAGTTAAAAGACTTGGTTATTGCTATTTATTCTACATCCGCCTCCGAGAATGATGTAGAAGATACCTTTGTTCGCGGGGCCAATATTTACATCCATAAACCGAATGATTTTCCGTCTTTGAAGAAAGTGCTAGCAGAGGTGTTGAGTGTCAATTGGCAATATCATACCTCTGGACTAGACAAGGCCAATTTTCTGCTCAGTATTTGATTAATCGTGATTGCCTATGAACGAGGAGCCTATTAAAATTACGATGATTGATGATGACGAGGCGGATTTTTTTATCGTCAACGAAACCATCAAGCAAGCCGTGCCCAATCGCTATCAAATGGAATGGGCTTCAACCTATGAAGCCGGCTTGAAAAGCATTGTTGAGAATCACAGCGAGGTATATTTAGTGGATTATCATCTTGGCTTGCATTCAGGCCTTGATTTGATTAAGGAAGCGATACGCAAAGGTTGTCAAGAGCCGTTGATCATTTTTACCGGACAAAACGATCAAGAAGTAGATAAGGAGGCGATGGAGGCAGGCGCATCGGACTACTTGGTGAAAGGAAATATTTCGGGGCCCATCTTGGAGCGTTCTATACGGTATGCAATAGCCAATTCCAAGCATCGAAAAGAAGTGCTGAAACTGAACAGCGACCTGGAGGAGCGTGTTAAACTGCGAACAAAGAAATTAGAAGAGACGCTATCCGAGCTCAAGCATTCACAACAGGAGTTGATTTTGGCCAAGGTAAAGTCGGAGCAAGCGGCAATGCAGGCAGAGAAGGCGGCGCATGCCAAGCAGCAGTTTTTATCGAATATGAGTCATGAAATAAGAACCCCGATGAATGCGATTATCGGATTTACGCGCTTGCTGCAAAAGACCGAGTTAACTGAAGAGCAGCTCGAATTTGTTCAAGCGGTAAAGAGTTCGGGCGAGAATCTGTTGGTTATTATCAATGATGTATTGGATTTTTCCAAAGCGCAATCGGGCAAGATTTCCTTTGAGAAGGCGAGTTTCAGTGTGCGGCAGCAAGTTGATTCGATCATTGAGTTGATGACTCCGAAAGCCAACGAGAAGAAGCTGGAGTTGCATTCGGATTTTGATCACTCGATACCAGATCACTTGATGGGAGACGCCGCGCGATTAAATCAAATATTAATCAACTTGATAGGCAATGCAATAAAATTTACAGAGCATGGAGATGTCAGTATTAGCGTTCAAAACCGCTCCGACACCAATAACCATGTAGAGGTTGAATTTAAAATATCGGACACAGGCATTGGCATTCCATCGGATAAGCTGACTTCTATTTTTGAGGAGTTTAGTCAGGCGAGTAATGACATTACGCGGAAGTATGGTGGAAGTGGCTTGGGATTGGCTATCGTGAAACAGTTGGTGGAGGCGCAAGGCGGGAAGATAAATGTTAAAAGCACGGAAGGAGTAGGTTCGGTATTCACCTTCGTGCTGGGCTTTGCGAAAGACGAGAGTCACCGCGCTGTAGTTGATAAACAAGAACCTGATGCGGAATTAACGCTTCAAGGATTACATGTTTTATTAGTGGAAGACAATGTGCTTAATCAACGACTAGCCATGCGCGTTATGTCGGATTGGCATTGGCTTGTTGATTTAGCCGAGAATGGAGAAAAGGCGAAAGCGGCCATGCAGAAAAATAGCTACGATTTAGTATTGCTTGATATACAATTGCCCGATATGGATGGTTACTCCATTGCAGCTTATATTCGAAACACGTTGGAGGCGCCAAAGAGTGCAACACCAATTATTGCCATGACAGCACATGCTATGGTGGGAGAGGCCGCTAAGTGTTTTGAAGCAGGGATGAACGCTCATGTTGCAAAGCCGTTTAACCCAGATATCCTATATAAGCAAGTGACGCGCGTAGTTAAGTTAAAACCGGTTTTAGTAGTTTAAAAAAAGGCTGCCCGTCTCTCAACGACACTATACAAGGTGTTGTCGAATATAGCTTTCAAGCCCAATAGACACAAGTAGATTTGCCATCGTGCAGAACATTCTGCTGAAAAGGTCTTGTGTATGGTTCGTCATCTTATTCTCGTGTTTCTTTTTCTCCTTAGTAGCACATTGGCTAATGCTGATGGGCTTGCGAAGGAGCAGTCGCAGGATGATACAACGACAACGGTATCCATTTCCGAAAATGCCTTAACGCGTTGCGATGAGCTAGCGCAAATAGCAATTAAGCAGCAAGATTTTACAGAGGCGCTAAGCTATCTAGCATGCGCAATAAAGATCGATTCGACGGTGGTTGCGAATTATTTAGCGCGCGCATTTGTTAAAAGCCAGTTGTTAGATTATCAAGGAGCAATAAGCGATTACGATCGGCTTCTTGGAATGTCGCTTACTTGGTCGGAAGCGTACGAGACCTATTTCAACAGGGCTTTGGCCTATTCCGCATTAAGCGAGTTTAAAAGTGCACTTACAGACTTTGATAAAGCCATCTATCTTAATGCAGGCTATGCCGATGCTTTTTATAACCGGAGCATTGTTAAGTGGAAATGCGGCGATTACATGGGAGAACTTGCTGATTTGAATAAGGTCGTTCAGCTCAAGCCGAAAGATTCAAATGCCTATAACAGCAGAGGAATTGCACGCAGCATGATGGGTGATTTTAGTTTGGCAATGAATGACTTTAACAAGTCGATAGAGCTTCAAAAAGACAATGCATGGGCATTCTATAATCGAGCATTGATTTTTGAGCAGCAAGGCGATCAACTACATGCCTTGCGGGACTATAGCGCAGCCATAGCGGTTAAGCCCGATGTGCAACTGTATAATCAACGGGCGAAGGTTAGAGAAAAGCTTGGTGATTATCGGGGCGCTGTGGATGATTATAACACAGCGGAGGATCTGGACTCAACCTTTGCGCAAACCTTTTACAACCGAGCTCGGCTCAAGTTTGAGTTGATGGATTATCCTTCCTCTATCGTTGACTACAGTGCTTGTATTAAATACAAACCGGACTATGCCTCAGCTTATTACCATCGCGCTTTAGCTCGGGAAAAAACGGGTGATCGCGAAGGTGTGATAGAGGATTATAGCCACGCCATTGAGTTTAGCAACAAAGATGCTTCTAGTTTTAATGGGCGTGGCATAGCGCGCTTGGAGTCGGGTGATGCGGAGGGAGGTTGTAAAGATTTAGCCCGATCGGCAGAGCTCGGAAGCACAGAAGGGTATGCGAATTACCAGGCGCATTGTAAATAAAAACACATTCATGATAAACACTAAATTACCCCTATTAATACGGTTGCTGATTTTTGTTTTACTAATCAGCGCAATGGCTTTTTATGCCGATTCAGCAGCTGCACAGATCATACTGGATGAGGCACCTAAGCAATTGTATTACGATCGACTCGTGCGTGTAAAGAAGTTTAAGGAGATGAAAGACTTTCGCGATGTGTTTCACTACAACAAGGTAGGAATGGGTCGCAACCGATTTAGCGGCAATGTTTCATACAATTGGGGAAGGGTGAAAGTAGATAATGGAATAGAAAAACACGACGAGTATCGACAAGCGATTGGCTTGTATGCGCGTTATCGTTTTTTGGAAGAGTTTTATATCAATGTTAATTTATTCAAGGACTTCAACAATAGAGCCGAGGCCCGTTGGATTTCCAATTTCACCTATGCAGTAGGCCGTTATAATTGGAGAAACCGCAAGATCAATTTTGGTTATGAGAACTATGTAAATAACAAGTACGATGATCGCCCGGTGACCTTGGCCAATAAATTTTTAGAGGGTTTTTACTTTGTGTCTTACAACTTGTTTTTAAGCGATTCGATGACGAAACGCATTCGCTTGGATCATACAACGAGCATGCGTTTTATTGGTTTTGCGCGGTATTCGGTTAAGTATCGCGATGAGTACGAAGTAACACATGGCGGTCTTATCGGTGGCAAGACTGTGCTTGGATTTAGCGCTAGATATACCATCTATAAAAATATGTATGTGGAGTCGGCGCTTTATTTCTACCCGGAGCCATCCATCAAAAAGCAACCGTGGGATCCTGATTATTCCTATGGCTTCGGGTATTTCGATTGGCGCTCCTTCCGGCTATCCATGACCTATGGTAATTGGGTGATAAATCGTTTTTCATGGCACAAACAGTATTTTCCAAGCTATGGTTTTTTGGATGGTAATTTTCGATTAACAGCAAATTGGATTTGGTAATTTATGGCACTAAAACTCGTAGCATCTCTGCTTCTATGCATGCTCTCTTTTTTTATAAGTCCTGCATTTGCACAATTAAAATACGTGATCGATGATTTCGAAGGAATCAGTCCATTAGGGGCTGGTCTTGACGATGCTGGTCTTTTTGCATTTGGCAATGCTGCCGTGATGGCTGACCAGCGAAGTGTAACCGGCCAGTCCTATTCAGGCGGAACCTGCATTTCGATAAATCAAGGGCCCGATCCAGAGTTTGGTGGATGGGGAAAGGGAATGGGTGTTTATGTGGAGTTAGACCCAGTGAACGATCAAATGAATTTTTATGTACGCAATGCGGTGCATGGAGTATGGAAAAAAGGGGACTTGTTATCGGTTGAATTACAAGATGACGACGATGCAAATGGCACATACGACCAAGCCCAGGATGATCAGTGGACTGCTAGTGTTGTTTTAAAAGACGATGCTGAGTGGCAGCTTGTTTCTATTCCTTTGCAGCGATTTTCAGATTCCAATTGTGGTGGAGATGGGGTGTTTAACATCAACCACAAAGAAGGCAAGTTGCTCTGTGTGCTCTTTCATCTTCCGGCTTTCGCGCACACAGGCAATGGATTTTCGGATGCCATTTGGAAGTTCGACTTTCTCTGTTTCTCGCAAGGTCCTTTGCCTACAGGGCTTACGGTGTTCGATGCGCCGCAAGCATCGGTGGATGCCTTCTGTCATTTAGGAGCATGGTCTATAGCAGGCAATCAAGAACATTTGTCAAACATTCCGGCAGCATTCGACTCTGCTCTTGGTACAAAAGGGCAACAGCCACTGTCGGTAATTCATTTTTTTCAGCCATTTGCATTAGCAGCCGATGAGGATGAACATTGGTTGCCATCTACAGCGGAAATTAATCGATTAATAGCACAAGGTTACCTTCCTATGATAACCTTAGAGGATCACTATGTAAAGCCCGACAAGTCGACACCTCAGCCTAATTTGTACAGTATTTTGGAAGGTCATTATGACGATTTTTTTAAGGAGTGGGCGCATCGAATTCGGGAAGTAGATGGCGTAGTGCTTGTTCGTCTCCTCCACGAATTTAATGGCGATTGGTACCCCTGGTGTACCGCCAACAATGATCAGAATCCGCAGTTGGTAGTTCGAGCGTATAGGCACATCCATGATGTTTTCAAGGCTGCCGATGCTAGCAATGTACGCTTTGTATGGTGTCCCAATTCGATGTCAAAACCGCAAGAAGATTGGAACTATATCCTGGATGCTTATCCAGGAGATGACTATGTTGATTTTGTAGGCATAGATATTTACAACGGAGCTGGCGATGGTCTTCAGCCTTGGAGATCGTTTCGAAAAGAAGGAATTGAGAATTATTTTTTACTCACACAACACCTGCCATTAAAACCGCTTATCGTTTGTGAAACGGCCTCGCGCGAAAGGACGGCAGCAGAAGCAAGCGATGGGCAAGACAAAGCAGCTTGGATAGTTCAGATGAGCGAAGCATTGCGCAGCGATATGGCCCATGTACGCCTGTTAACTTGGTTCAATGAAAGGCCAGGATTCGTTATAAACTCATCCGCAAAAACCTTAGACTCTTTTGAACACCATGTTATTATGGATCCACATTTTCGAAAAGGGACAGACTTGTTATTACCAATTATAAATACAAAACGATAAACTATACAACATGTTTTTAAAGAACTTATTTTCTCCATTAAAACTAGCCGCAGCAATTGATCTGGGAGGCACAAATACAACCTTAGCGCTTGTTGACCAACAGGGTAAATTACATCATCGAAGTATTTTTTCGACAAAAGATTTTGCGGCACCGGTTGACTTTGTCAATAGCATGTCGGGGGCAATTGAAAAGGCAATTCGTGAACTTGGTGATTACAATCCAAGGCTTCAAGGGATAGGCGTTGGGGCGCCAAATAGCCACGCACGCTTGCGCGTTCTTGAGCAGCCGGTAAACTTGCCTTGGTCAGGCGTTGTGCCTTTAGCGGCCATGTTTGAAGATCGCATGCAATGTCGAGCCTCGCTTATAAACGATGCTCAGGCAGCTGCATTGGGCGAACTTCACTTTGGTGACGGACGTTTGATGGATGATTTTTTATTTGTGACACTAGGCACGGGAATTGGTAGCGCGATGATTGCCAATGGCCAATTAATTCAAGGGCAAGCGGGCTTTGCTGGTGAATTGGGGCATGTGATCATGGAACAAAATGGCCGCGCTTGTAATTGCGGTAGAAAAGGGTGCTTGGAAACCTACGTTGCAGCGAACGGATTAGTCGCAACCTATAAACAGCTTCGCGATACAGATACGCTAGAGTCAAATCATGCGCTCAATGCCGAAGGGGTCTTTCAGGCAGCGCGCACGGGCGATAAACATGCCATCGCGGCTTTTAATAGCACAGGCGAGATGCTTGGTCGCGCTTTAGCCAACAGTGTGGCAATAAGCAATCCAGCAGCGATTTTTTTGTTTGGTGGATTAACGCAAGCTGGTGATTTTCTATGGCGTCCCGTTAGACAAGCATTTGAAAAGAACCTAATGAGTATATACCGTTCGCATGTTCAAATACGACCGTCCGGTGTGCCTTCGAAAGAAGCAGCATTGCTTGGCGCGGCATCCTTAATATTCAATGATTGAAGAGCTCCCTGATTTAATCTTTCGAAAACAGGTCTTTAGCATAAAGATGAACATGCTCAGCGAAAACGGATTAGAAAGGCTGGGTGTTTAAGATAGATTTGCGAGGGATAAGAATATCACCAAGTGATGTAAAAAACGTCCACGAAAAAACCATGTCGCAAAAACGTCCGAAGGTTCTAATGCTAGGTTGGGAATTTCCTCCTATCATCAATGGTGGACTCGGTGTGGCCTGCCATGATCTTTCGCAGGCGATGACGTCAATGGCTTCAATTACAATGGTAATTCCGAAAACGAGTACAGGTTTTCAGATGGACAATATGCAGCTCATCGGGCTGAACATGCTCGATGCAGCATCAAAGAAGAATGCGTTTACAGATAAAGCAGCTACTCCAGGTTTTGAGCGATTTACGATAGACGCCGACCTAAATCCGTATTCAGCGAATATCAGCGAGGAGCCCTTTTCAATGGAAAAGTTGCGCCAGCGACAAAAAGATATAGGCGCTGATACGCGTTTTGATTTAGATACGCTTTATGGTGGCGATGTAATTAGCAAAGTTGTTCAATATGCAGCACGCGTAGCAGAATTGGCAAAGGATATGGACTTTGATATCATTCATGCACACGATTGGATGACCATGCTCGCTGGTATTTTTATCAAAGAAGCAAGCGGAAAGCCGCTGGTTATTCACATTCATTCGCTCGAGTATGACCGAAGCGGGATAGCTGCCGGATGGGTATACGAGCTGGAGAAGCACGGGATGGAGATGGCTGATTTGCTTATGCCAGTGAGTCATTATACCGCCGATGTGATAGCGCGCTATTATGGTATCAGTAAAAAAAAGATGGCTGTTATTCACAACGGAACGTCGATCGTAAAACCATTTAAAAAAAGTGCTCCTTATGCTGAGAAAACGGTGCTTTTCGTGGGGCGATTAACCCGTCAAAAAGGCCCTACACATTTTTTGGATATAGCTTCCGCCGTGTTAGCTCAGCATAAGGATGTGCGATTTGTGATGGCTGGTGTAGGCGATTATTTTAGTTCGATTATTGAGAAAAGCGCAAATGATAAGCTTGGTAATCGTTTTCACATGACCGGTTTCTTGAATACCAATCGGCTTCGTGATTTGTTTGCCATCAGCGATGTCTATTGCATGCCCTCCTTATCCGAGCCCTTTGGCTTGTCAGCAGTGGAGGCGGCACAGTTTTCAATTCCCTGTGTGATTTCTAAGCAAAGCGGTGTGGCTGAAGTTTTGCCAGGGTCCTTGAAATTTGATTTTTGGGACACCCGCAAAGCCGCTGATTATATAATCAATCTGCTGCGCGATCCAGTCTTCGCTCAAAAAGTTTCTGCGGATGCTGTCTTGAATCTGAATCAAATTAGTTGGCCCATTGCTGCTAGTAAAATCATCGACGCATATCGCGATTTCTCACTTCTCAATTAACTACTATGTCCTCTGTTTGCTTTTATTTTCAAGTACATCAACCGTACCGTTTACGTACCTATTCCTTTTTTGACATTGGAAATCAACACGATTATCTAGATGAAAAA
The DNA here is from genome assembly GCA_947448795.1 of Bacteroidota bacterium. Taxonomy (GTDB): domain Bacteria; phylum Bacteroidota; class Bacteroidia; order AKYH767-A; family JAHEYN01; genus CANFOZ01. The sequence goes on along the minus strand of CANFOZ010000011.1, from coordinate 15,206 downwards.
AAGAACGAGGAGATCATGCATAAAGTGGCCGATAAGTGCTACTTGAGAACAAATTTGTTGATGTTGGAGTTGATCCGAAAACACCAAGGCAAGTTTCGCATTGCCTATTCAATAAGCGGTATGGCCTTGGAGCAATTTGAACAGTATCGGCCGGATGTTTTGGCTTCGTTCATTGAACTAGCAGAGACAGGCTGTGTCGAGTTTTTAGCTGAAACGCATGCCCATTCTTTGAGCTTTATCTACTCGCGTAAAGAATTTAAACGCCAGGTAAATAAACATGCTGCTTTGATAAAACGATATTTCAATCAAACTCCACGCGTTTTTCGAAACACCGAATTGATTTTTAACAACGATCTCGCAAACTACCTGGAATCGATGGGTTATGATGGCGTTCTAAGCGAGGGTGTTGATCGGCACTTGGATGCTCGTAGTCCTGATTTTGTATACCAAGCACCCGGAGCCAGTAAAATAAAATGCCTGCTGAAAAACTATCGCCTATCCGATGATATTGCTTTTCGATTCTCGGATAAAGGATGGTCGCATTACCCACTGACTGCAGATACTTTTAAAGATTGGATTCATGCTCGTGCTGGCAGTGGCGAAGTCGTAAATTTGTTCATGGACTATGAAACATTTGGTGAGCATCAATGGGAAGATAGCGGCATTTTTGAATTTCTTAAACACTTGCCGGAAGCGGTTTTGAGTCACCCCGACTTTTCATTCAACACGCCAACTGAGGTTCTCAAACTTTATCCGAGCAGAGGGGTTTATGATGTACATGAGTTTACCTCATGGGCTGATACGGAGCGTGATTTGTCGGCGTGGCTAAGTAACCCTATGCAACAAGAAGCGAGCAGACGAATCTATTCTATGGAGTCGCAAGTGCATCAAACGGGAGATCCTGAAATATTGAAAATATGGGAGCGACTGCTCACTTCCGACCACTTTTACTACATGTGCACTAAGTTTTGGAACGATGGCGATGTACACAAGTATTTCAGTCCCTACGATTCGCCCTACGACGCCTATATGTATTTCATGAATGTGTATAGTGACTTCGAGCAAACAGTAAAACTATTAAATACATTTAAGCAGCGTGAAGAGCAGGCTGCTAGTTTGCAAGCCGAAAGCTCGAAAGTAGATAGAAAAAGAGTTTTTCCTAATTACGCAAGAGCGATATCAACAAGTACCGCAGCACTTGTTTCTTAGAAAGGTTATATAAAGTAGGTTTAATATAAACAAAAAAAGCAGCTTAACCAAGCTGCTTTTTCGTTTAAAGCGATTGGCTCTTTAAACCAAGTTGAGACGCTTGAGCAGTTCTTTTTTGAATTGCTCTCCAATCGGAATATGATTTTTGCCTAAAAAAACGGTGTTGTCTTCGATGTTGTTGATGTGGTCGAGTCCAACAAGGTAGGAGCGATGCAAACGATAGAAACGGGCAGAGCGTAGTTTCTCTTCCATAGCTCTTAGTGTGATGTGAATGGTGTATCTTTTTTCAGGCGTGTAGATGGTTACATAATCGCCCAGCGCCTGAATATAAAGGATGTCTTTGAGTTGGATTTTGGTAAGCACCGAATTGGCTCGCACAAAAATATAATGTTCCTTCTCATTCACCTCAATCTTCTTGTCTTTGCTTTCGAATAACTCTTTTGCGCGTTGCACTGCAATCATGAACCTTGAAATATCTACCGGCTTGATTATGTAATCCGCCACATTCAATTCAAAGGCCTCTACTGCATAATTTTGCTTAGCAGTGATCATGATAATCACTGGCCGTTGATCGAGGTTTTTAACAAGGTCTATACCGCTCATGCCAGGCATTTCAACATCAAGAAAAATCAAATCAACGGTTTCTTTTTTTAAGTAGTTGAATGCTTCGATTGCATCTTCGCATTCCGCTTTCAGCTCAAGAAAATCTACTTTTTCGATCAGTTGTTTTAGCGCGGCTCTAGCCAGCTTGTTGTCATCTACTACAATGCATTTCATATACTGGTTTTTATAGTTTGTAATTCAAAGGTATTCTCTCAAATATTGAAAAGCACTGATATTGCTCATATACTAGTCTTCTAGTACCAACTCCTTTGATTTCTCAATAGCAATCATCAACTCTGCCATGTCAATAGGCTTCGATAAAAAGCAGTAAGCGCCTAGACCCAGAGAGCTTTCTACTAGTTCCGCATTTTTCAGCGACGACATAATAATAATGGGGGTTCTGCTATAGTAGAATTTTTTCAATAGACTTAGCAAATCAAGTCCCGACATGTTAGGCATCATGATGTCGCTGATCACCAAATCAATAGCTTTGTGCTCAAGCTGTTGCAAGGCGGCTATGGAGTTTTCTGCGAGCGAAACAAGATGTCCTTCCTCAAGTAGTTTTTTTTCAAGAGACTTGAGGACCAAGCGGTCGTCGTCGATAATTAGTATATTCATGCGTCAATGTTTTTAAGGAGTTTTATTTATACGAATTGCTTGTTTTTCAAGGACCTCTTGAATCATTATAAGCAAGGCCTTCTCATCTATAGGTTTATGTAAGAACCCGTTATAGGATATGCCGAGGTTGTTTAGTATTTCGCCGGCTCCTTCTAAAGAAGATGTAACGATAACAGGCACATCAGGCGACATGAATTTGTTACGCATGTTTAGAAAAGTGACTCCGGAAATAATGGGCATCATGAGGTCGCAGACAATAAGGTCTATTGCGTTTTCTAAAACGATATCCAAGGCCTCTTTGCCGTTCCTGGCTTCAAGAACAACATGCCCTTCTGTTGTCAATCGGTTAGACAACGCTTTTTTGAGGAGTTGATCATCTTCAACGAGTAATATATTCATGGCATTTGTATTGCTTAGATTCAAAAGTAAAGGAGATGTTTATCCACCGGTGTGATTATCGCTGAGTCAATCATAACGATAGTTTATGTAGGTGAAAGAGTCGTTATAAATATAAAATGGAGAGCCGCCACAACAACTATCTGCTGTTTGCCATAGCTAATAGCAACGGTTTTTTACTGTCGCTCTTTTCAATCAGTTTCAGCAAAACAAATTCGCTATTTTGATCTTCATTTTGAAGATGACCTATGCTCGCTTCTGTGACAATGCATTTGCGATGAACACCACTCCAACGCAAAATGGTTTGTGCCGATGAATTAGGTTCATTTAAGTAGGCGCAAAGAATCTCTTTGGAATCTGCATCATCAAGATGTTCAAGAACAGAGCTTCCAATAATATGGTCGTACTGCCGACCTGTTTTTTCGGCGAATGATTTATTGAGTCCAACAATCACGCCGTTTCTGCGAACAGCTAAGAGGGTCTCAGGAAAGAGCTCCATCAGTTCTTGAGCCAATTTGCGGTCGATATTAGGTGCGAAATAAGTTCTCGCTAATCTTTGTAATAATCGAATCATAGTTGAGGGCTTTTTTTGTTATTGAAGCAAAAACAAAAATCGTTTGATGCGCCTGTTTCGATACCGCTTTTCGATAAGCGCCGTAAATCATAGGCTCGTTTATTATTTTGCCTAAAAGGCCTTTAAAAGCTGAAACAAATACGGAAAGTATTGTAATGTAAAAGGGGCCTTTAGGCCGGTAGCTTTGGATACTAAACTACCGCACATGAAACGCATCGCGCTTATTTTTGCAACGTTCTTCTTTGTCTATATTCGAGTTGGTTTGGCACAGCCCAATGCTACCAAGGAGGAAATTAGCCCCTATTCTAAAACCGCTTTTGAAGAAGGTCGTATCTGTTTTAAGGAGAAAAACACGGACGAAGCGATAGCTTTTTTTACATCAGCGATTGATAGTTCCAATCAGTTTATCGAAGCATTCAACTATAGAGGGATAGCGCATTGCGAGGCAGGTCATTTTTACGACGCAATAGATGATTTCAATGCCGCGATTGCTGCACAGCCGAAATACGCTATTGCATATAATAACCGGGGTTATGTACTTCTTTTAATAGGCGGGCTTGAGAAAGCCGCAGTCTCTGATTTCACAAAAGCAATTGATTTGTCGCCAAGCTTCGCAAAAGCATATTACAACAGAGGCATAGGCCTAGAACTGTTGCATCAAGACCATGCGGCATGTAATGATTGGACGAAGGCTTCCGAGTTGCAACTGGCTGTTCCTGAAGATTTTTTTAAAACATGTAAAGACTAAAAACCATGAAACACAAACTCTTTTTATTTGTCTTTTTTTCATCGCTACTTTTTTGTCAAGTTGTTAATGCGCAAATACGATTGATCCCGAAGCGGAAAGAGCCTACGCCTGCAGAGAAGCTCATCATCGAAGGCGATGATTATTACCAACTTAAAGGCGGAGCTTTTAAAACAGCGCTTGAATTGTATCTGCGAGCCTATGTCACCGACAGTTACGATCCGATGCTGAATTATAAAATAGGGGTGTGTTACCTCAGCACAATTAACAAAATACAGGCGATACCATATTTGCAGAATGCCTATAAACTCAAACCCAATATAAGTCGAGATGTGCATCTTTTGATGGGCTTGTCGTATCAATTGAACCTGCAGTTTGATGAAGCAATTAAGGAGTATGAACTCTACAAGCGTGGGGAGATAAATAGGATGCAATTGCCAACAGAAACATTACAGGCCGTTTCAGACAATGTCGATAAAAAAATGGAGGAGTGTCGGTTCGGAAAGGAAATGCTCAAGCACCCCGTAAATGTATTGATTGATAATTTAGGCGACGAGGTTAATTCAGCGTACGCTGAATATGCGCCAGTAATCAAGGCCGACGAGTCTGAGATTTATTTCACAGCTCGCAAAGACAACACCACGGGAGAGGGAATGGATGATCAAGACATCGAGTACTATGAAGATATTTACTGCTCAAAAAAACGCGATGGTGTGTGGCAAAAAGCCGTTAACCTAGGCCCACCAATCAACTCGGTGTTACACGATGCCACCGCTGGCATTTCGCCTGATGGGCAGCACCTTTTTATTTACAAAGGAGAAAATGGTGGAGATATTTATGAATGCAAGCGAATGGGTGAGGAATGGTCAGCGCCAGAAGCCATGCCGAAGCCTATTAATAGTAGCTATCACGAAACGACGGTTTCTATTTCCTTTGATGGGAAGACACTATATTTTGTGAGTGATCGTCCACAAAACAATATTGGAGGAAGGGATATTTACCGATGTCATCTTCAAAAAAACGGTAAATGGGGAAAGCCTGAAAACCTCGGAGCTACTATCAATACGGAGTTTGATGAAGACGGTGTTTGTATGTTGCCCGATAACCGAACCTTGTATTTCAGTTCACAAGGACATAAGACTATGGGCGGGTATGATATTTTTCGCTCCATCTATGATGAAAAGAAAGACACGTGGTCGGAGCCTGAAAATCTTGGTTATCCAATCAATAGTCCAGATGACGATGTGTATTTTTCAGTGGCAGCGAATGGCCGCCATGGCTATTTCTCCTCCTTCAACAACAATGGAAAAGGAGAGAAAGACCTCTACATGGTGACTTTCTTGGGGCCCGAGAAAGAGCCCCTGTTAGCAATGGATGATCGTTTAGATCAGTCGCAATGGACAGCAAGTTTGACTGGTTTGCCAACCAATCGTCTTACTATTTTAAAAGGTACTGTCGTGGATGAAATAACAGGTATGCCACTAGAAGCTAGTTTGGAGATTTTAGACTTGGCAAGCAATAGGCCAATTTCTGATTGCACCACGAACAAAAGCACGGGCGAGTTTTTGGTTTCCTTACCATCCGGAGTTAATTACGCTGTCGTGATTCGTTCTACGAACTATCTTTTTCACGACGAGCAGCTTGATATTCCAATCACGCGCGAGTATAATGAGATTGAGCGCAAGATAAGCATGTGTCCAATTGCCGTAGGCAGCAAGGTTGTTGTTAATACCATATTCTACGACCCCGAAGCATCACAAATAAGAGATCAATCTATTCCAGCATTGGAGCGCCTTTTGAAGCTCTTGCAAGAAAATCCCACGATGATTATAGAGATATCTGGCCACACCAACAACATTGCTTCTTCTGAATACAACCAGAAGCTATCTGAGAAAAGAGCGGCTGCTGTGGGAAAATGGCTTAGCAATCACCACGTCGATTCGAAGCGTCTGGTGATGGTCGGTTACGGTGGCATGTATCCCATTGAGAGCAACGATACTCCGGAAGGCTTGCAGCATAATCGCAGAACAGAATTCCGGATTCTGCACCTTTGATAAACAGTCCTTTTCTGAATTTTAGACTACCTAAAGAAGCTTTTAACGCGCTAGCAATTGATTTATCCTGCTAATAGCAGTTGCGCTATCAAGGCTTCCTGTCTTAAACTGCAAGAGGATAGCTCGTGCTTCTTTTTGTTTCGCGTCCATGGATTTGCGCTCGTTGATAAAAAGACTCTTGTTATGCCCAAAATCAGAGGGTTGTAGTTTTTCGATATACAACACAAGCCAGCTCGCCAACAAAAGTTGAGCGATAAACACGAGTGGTTTTAGAAGGGATGAAAAACGCTTCATATCAAAGCTCCTTTGTGTTTAAAGGGTTGTTTTTATTCCATGCTGCAGCCCGAATCATAATGCTTAGATTAATCAAGTTAAATACAGTCCAAAAGGCATTAGATACAAAGCCTGAGGGTGTCGGATGGTATCCGAACAGCCAAATGAAAAGGTTGTAAGCAATACCTAGCAAGCTCGCCGTGATGATTATCAAATGGGGAGCAATGTGTTTCAGGTTTTTGCGGAAGGCCGAAGCACCCGCGTTCTTGTCTGTTACCTCAAACTTGACCTTCTTGCCCAAAAGGATGGATGACAAAGAGGTTAGCATGAACCAAAAGCCGGAGATATAATACTGATCGCCACGCTTGGTGGATATACCCCAGCAGCCTAATGCAAAGGCCATTGTATTCATTGCTTGAAATGCAAAAAAGTACTTCATAAATTCGAAATCATATCCCTTTACGGGGAGTTCGAAGGTGAAGAAAGAGACGATTGGACTAAGTAAAAAAATCAAGATCCAGAACGGTGCGAAGTAGGACCATATCGTGTTCACATAGCAAAGCCGTTGGCCCCAACTCAAGCCACGCATGAAGAGCGGATTGTCATGAAAAGCTATATCCAGCGTGCCTTCCGCATACCGACGGTGTTGCTTCACCCAACTGTTAAGATCTTGGGTCGAAAGCATCTTGCATTCGATGTCGGGGTGCTGCAAGCTCTCCCACCGATTTTCTTTGTCAGCGTGCAAAAGCAAAGACGTGTAAATGTCTTCCGAGGCATGGAATTTAAACGGAATCAATTCTTGTTTTAGCAAGGCTGATCGTTTTTCTGCTTCTGTTTTTTTGTCCTTATCGCTTTGCGAAATAATTGCCGCAAAATCCTTAACGGCTAAGCTCATCAAGGCCTCGCGACGATGGATCGATCCTGCACCGCAGCAGAAAGCCGCATTGTATAAATTACGCTTGCGTAAAATCACATCATAAAAAAGGCGTGGGGCGTTTCCGAAAATGTCTTCATTTACGGTGACCTTTCCCAAGAGGCTGTGAAGGATGCGCTTAAGTGTTTTGTTTCGGATAGTAAGCTTTGCGACTAGCACATCATCCAGTGGCTCAGGAGCCGTAGTATCAAAGAACCACTGCGGCGTTTGCACCCAGGCCATTTTTTTATTTCGGAAATACCCTGTGGTATGTTCCAGGAATCCCGGAAACGGCCGCGTGTCAGCATCGAGGATAACAAACAAGTCGCCATGTGTCAATTCAAGCGCATGCTTTAGATTGCCAGCTTTGTAGCCAAAGTGCTGCGCGCGAGTCATGTATTCAACGCCTTCCTCAACGGCAACCTGTTTCATGTTTTCTTTATCGGTCGATCTACCATCGCGATCACCATCATCTAAGACAAAGATGCGGATCGTGTTTTGGCTATGCGGATAAGTCATTCGCTTCGCATCACGAATGCTTTTTCGAACAAGCTCAACATCTTCGTCATAGGTAGCAATAAATACATCTATCTCGACGGGCCGATCCTGGCGGCCCTGAAGATCCTCGATCTCACTAAGCATATAAACGGGTGGCGTTTTGGCCGCATCTTTATTCGACCAAAAGTTGACAATCATCAAGCCGGAGCCAATAAAACTAAGTGATTCGGCAATAACCAAGGGCAAAGAGAACCATAAGGCATCGGTGTTAAGCGAGTGAAACCAACGCCAATACAAATAGCGAATCCCAAACAGCATGGTGGCTATCCCGAAGAATTGGAAGAAGGACGTGCGTATCCTGCTATCCGGGATTGCGCTGTATGGCTTCCTGTTTTCAAAACGATCAAAGTAGAACGATTTGCCCACGGTGTTTAGATGCTCTTAATGACTTGATCGAGACCGAGTGTTTTTAATTTTGTTTTTAAAAGCTCCGACACATTGACGAAGCGCACCTCAAGACCTTGTTCAGCAAACATTTTCAGCAGATCGATGAGGTTCGCAATGCCCGTATTATTTAGGTAATGAAGATCGTGCAGATCGAAGTAGCACATGCCGTTAACATAGATGCCTGGTAGCTCTTCGGGTCTAAAGACTCCGCGGCGTTGAAAAATACGATCGAAAGACGACTCTGTCGTTGTTGATCCTTCCTCTTCTTTAACAATAGTATCAATCACAAGGCTTTTTTAATGGATATAGGTTTGCGAAGTTAACCGACAGCATGCCTTTTTATTTTCGTTTTCGCTAATGCCGTAAAATGCATCGTTGATTCTTACTGGGTAGGTATTGATTCTCTTTTTATTAAGCGCTAAAGGAGCGGATTTTAGCAAGACTTATTAGGTGCTTGGCGAAACGCTAATGTGCAAAGCAAAGGGTCGGATAGCTTTGCGTGAAATTCAATTTAAACGACATCTACACTATGAAAAAAAACTACCTGATTCTACTGCTCTTGCTCACCACGGTGCGTCTTTCGGCGCAAACCTTTAGCTGGGCGAAACGCGAAGGCCTTTATGCCTACGACTACGGCTATGGCGTAACGACGGATGCCCAAGGCAATGTTTACATGGCCGGAAAGTATGAAGAGCTCGCAAACTTTAGCGGCACCATCCTTCCTTGCCAAGGCAACCACGATATCTACTTAGCAAAATACACACCAACTGGCGACCTCACTTGGATACGCACCGGTGGCGGCGGATCAGGTGATTACGCCCTTTGCGTAGCGACAGACAAAAATGCCTTTGTCTATATCGCTGGTGAGATTGAAGGCACCAACGAACATATCATTTTTCCCGGTTCGCCGATTACACTAACTTGCGTTGCTTCGAACGATATTTTTTTAGCCAAATATTCCCTCGATGGCGATCTAGTATGGGCAAAAAGAGCCGGTGGATTTGATAACGAGAAAACGCGAGGCATCACCTTGGATAGCGATAGTAATGTTTATATCTGTGGCTACATTCACGGCTATGGCACTTTTGATAACATCACCGTAAACGGCAATGGAAACACCGACGCCTATGTTGCTAAATACAACAAGAACGGCGATTGTCAATGGGTGCACACCATGGGTGGTCCTGGCCGCGACGAAGCACAAGGTATAGTAAGTGATGGCAACGGCAACGTGTATGTTACTGGTTTGTTCAGCAATGCTGCTGTTTTTGGATCACAAACCATCTATACCCCCGACAGTTTCATGGATCAGTTTCTGGTGAAATTCGATACTAATGGTAACATGCAGTGGGTTCGAAAAGGAACCGGCTCCTACGATCAAGTGGGATGGGGTGTGACGATGGATAACGGTGGTAAGATTTATGCCACAGGCGAATTCAATTCGTCCATGCAACTTGGCTCTACCCAACTAAACACCGTTGGTGCAGCCGATGTATACGTTACGTGTTATAATGACCAAGGCGATTTGCAATGGGCTAAACGCGCTGGCGGCAATCAGGTTGATCGTGCACGCGGAATCGGCACCGATGGCTTCAATATCTATATCACAGGTCAGTTTGGTGGTACCGCAAATTTTGGTCCGTTTTCTCGCACCGCGTCCGATGGCTCCGATGTATTTATGGCCGCCCTCGACAACGCAGGCAATTTTCAGTGGGCCACTTCCGTTGGCGGAGCTGCTGATGGAGCCGAAGACCTTGGTTATGAGTCGGGCATTTGCATTACAGCCGATGATCACGGCATCGTGTATGCTGGTGGAGCGATTCTAGACGGAGGTGTTTTCGGTGCTACATCCTATGGCGCCTATTCACGCACCGATGCCTTTATCACCCGCATCGACCAAGGCGCCGACAACACACCACCACTGGCCGTCAGCTTTACTCCAGCAGATAACGCAGTCGATGTTGCGCCTGATGCAACCCTGCTGCTTTCTTTCTCGGAACCGGTAGAAGCAGGAGCCGGCGACTTCAAGATTTTAGAGCATGGCCTTGTTACACAAACGATTCCCGTGCTTAGTGCTAGCGTGACTATCAACGGCAATGAAGTGACCATCACACCGCCAAACAACTTCAGCGACAGCGCCTTGGTCGAGATTCAGTTCGCTTCTGGCGTAATAAAAGACCTTGCGGGTAACGCCTTTGTGGGAATAAACGACACGAGCACTTGGAACCTTACCGTACGAACACCAATTGTGCCTGCAGGGCTTCACACACTGCAAGCGAACACGTTTTCCATCTTCCCAAATCCAAGCAACGGAATCGTGACGATACATTGCAGCGATCAACAAAGTAACCGCCAACTCCGAGTGCTCAACGCCTTAGGTCAAACAATCTTGGAGAAGGAGCTGCATGGCACCATTACTAATCAGCTTGATTTATCCAGCGCGGGCAAAGGCATCTATCTTTTCGAGCTGCAAAGCGATACAGGCATCGAACGACATCGCGTCGTTTTACGATAAGTTTATATACGAAGCAACGGCCGGGAAATCCCCGGCCGTTTTTTTTGTCCTTAGCGAACGATGCTTAACGTGATGGTCGGTTGAACATCCCTTGCATTGCTGGCTTTGCTGGGTGTCGGCTGTTTTTTTAGCCGACCAATGCATTTGATTCTATTCTGAAAATGACCCAGTTCGTTGAGTGCGATGCCAAGCGATTGTGCGCGCGCCTTGACCAGCTCATTGGCCATCGGACCTTTCGTGTAACAAGGGGTTACAACCTCTAGCTCGATCACACAAGAGGGGTGAGCGTTCAGCATGTCGGCAATGTTTTGCAGCTCGGTGTTGGATGCCGGAAGAAGCGTGGGCAAGTCGGCTTCAAAAAAGAGGTTGGCGAGCTCCTCTTTCACTCCTTTCTCTAGCGTCATGAAGGTGATGCTATTATCCGCCTTGCTCAGCGTGGTGCTGTCATTTAAAGAAAGTGCTTGCGATACAAAGAGTTGGTTCTGGCTTTTATAAGTGATAGATAGTCTTTCGCAAGAAGGTATTAAAGCCGAAAAGAGAGTGTCCGTAGAGAGCACGAAAAGCCCTGCGCATTGATCTTTTATGCAATCGTGCAGCCCTATATTGGCCTGCACTGCAGAAGCCGCCTTAGCTGATTTTACAGCGCCTTGCATAAGCACGAAATGCGTGTTTGATTGATCCGAGAAACGGGTGATGAAAGCGCCGCTGTTCTTGGTTAAAAAGGGAGCTTTATGACCGTCTTCTTTGTTTGTCTTTGCAGACAGCACCTTGCTGCTTGTGCTTTTCGGATAACCAATGTTTATTGGCAAGCTAAAGCTGCTGTCGCTCTTCAAGGTCGAAGCAAAAACCTGATAGCCACCCTGCGGTTTGTTGCGGTTCGAGCTGAAATAAAGCAGTTTTCCATCGGGGTGAATAAACGGTGCGAAGTCATTGCCCGCACTGTTGATGTAAGGCCCTGCATTGATTGCTTTCGACCACGATCCGTCTGTTTCTTTTCGGCAAAAATAAATATCCAGACCGCCATAACCACCCTTGCGATCGCTCACAAAAAACAGAAGCGACGCATCCGAAGTAATCGTCTCTTGCGGCTCCCAGCCCTGCGTGTTAAGCGCCTGCAAAAGAGCTATCGGCGTCGACCAGCGGTTGGCCATTAAGTTGGCGGTGAATATGTGATAACCCATGCTGTCTGGCGAATAGATCAGAATGAGCTGATGATCGTCGGAGGTGCCTAAGGTGGCTTCGCATTCCTCAGCGAGGGTATCGGCATGTTCATCGGACATCGGAATCGAAAGTCGATTTGTATCCAAAACCGCCTGCTCAAAGTACCGTCGATCAAGCACGTCGGGAGGTGTGTTGCAAGGCGATAATTGCGCGCGTTCGATTTGGGTGCGACAAACATCAAGTGCGGCCAAGAGTACTTGCGTATCTTTATCGCGTGCTCCTTTTTTTATCGCGACCCCAGCCGTATAACAAGCGGCTGCTTTTTCATAATCCCAAGTATGTAAATAAACATCACCCAAGGCGATCAACGAAGCAAGCTGCAGCGAGTCTTTACCAACGGACGCATGCACAGCCTCTTTCAGATACGGTATAGCGCGATCGCTTAGTGATCGGCTGTATAGGTAGCATGAGCCAACTTGAAAATTCAAAAGGGCGTTGTTGGGGTCCCTTGCAAGCCCGTTTAAAAGAGCAGGAAGCGATGTGCGGTAGCACCCCTTTTCAAGCAAGGATTCAGAGGCTGTGGTTTGAGCATGTGCTTTTCCAACCAAGAAGAACAGCAGCAGAATTAATAGTCGATGGTTTGAATGAAACGAAGGATGTTGTTGCATGCGAAAAACTTATCGATTGATCATGGGTTGAAGCTCATCGTTAGCGAGGAGGCAGATGGCTTTTGATTTTTCAAAGAGAAACTTGATTTTGCGTAGATCAATAGCTTGTTTTCCAAGCAGCTCGATCTGTTCGATGTCTTTTCCAATCAATTTGTCGATGCCCGAGAATGGCAAGGTAGAGCGCATGTGGTGGGCGAAGTGTTGAATGGAAGGAAAATCGACATGCTCGATAGCGCTTTCCAAGTGGTTCAGATCGATGTTGATTTCTTCGAGGTAGATCTTCAGCATCTCTTGGATGAAAGCAGCATTTCCTTGGGCGAATTGCTCAAGGTAGGAGAGGTCGCAGACCTGCAGTTCTAGAGTTGATGTGTTCATGTGCGCGTGTGAACCTGCAAAGTGGGTTTTAAAAGCCAAGGCAATCTTACATCATTTATCATTCTGCTTATATCTTGCGCTGTGCTGCCTGTTGTAATCTTCGCAAAGGGTCAATTTGGCGATATGAACGGCGTCTTCAACGAAAGCAGTCGCTTGGATTTTCACTCGAGCTTAGTTTTGCGGTAAACAATAATTAAACACAATGAAAAAAATAGCAATCGCATTAGCGGCCCTATTAACCACCACGGTGGTACTTGGTCAGTCGCAAGTATATGACAATTTTGAAGGTACCAAGGTAGTCGCCTATGGTCCTTGGACTGGCAAGCTCGACACCTTGGCAAGCAAGACCGGACCGAACAACAAGACTGGCAAGTGTGCGGCCTATACCCGCAACAAAGACAAGAAGTTCGATTATCTGAAGGTCAATTTGCAAGGCACCTTGCAGGATGTTGGCTTGTATGCTACACATACAGGCAATCCACCGAAGTTGACCATGAAGGTAATGACCACAGCACCGGTGGGAACGATGGTTGAGATTCAATTGGGCGAAGTAGGCAAGAACGCTTATCCGGCGGGCACGCATAGTCAGTACCAAGCCTTCACCACGGTAACAAACGCATGGGAGGAGTTGACCTTCAAATTCTCACAAATGCCGGCAGGGTCGGAGGTAAAGAACGAGTCGGTGAACCTGATCACGGTATTGTTCAATCCCAACAGTTTGACAGCCGACACCTGGTACTTCGACGATTTGAGCGGTCCCGCTGTGAAAACGGCGATGACGACCCAGGAATCAGCGCCGGAAGGCGGCACGAAATAGGCGAGAAGAGTCCATTAGGAAATGAAAAAGCGTCGGTCTATGGCCGGCGCTTTTTTTAGTTTTACCGGATAATCGATTTGAACTGAATAAATCCAACAAAATCAATATATTTGTAAAAAGAAACTCATGAGGCAAGTAACCATAAGAATACCGGATGCATTTTATAAAACATTCATGGATTTTTTTAAACATATCCCGGATGCAAAAGTCGAGCAATTGGATGATTTAGTGATTCCTGAATGGCACAAAAAGGAAACGCTTAAGCGATTAAAAACAAGCAAGAAAGAGGACTTTACCTCTTGGTCAGCGGCAAAAAAAGAGTTGAAAAAGAAATAGGGTTGACCTACCTTGTTTATATCCAAAAACGTGCTTCCGCAGACATCCTCTCTGCGATAAGTTATTACAATAGGCAGCAAGCGGGCTTAGGTGATAAGTTTTTACTGCTGTTGACAAGCACATAGGCATAATTTCGAAAAATCCGTTTTTTCAAATTCGCTATATGAACGTGAGATGTCTTCCAATCAAGAAGTATCCTTTTATGATACATTTTGTGGTTGATGAAAAAAATAATAACGTTTATATTCTATCTGTTTTACATACCGCCCAGGATCCATCTTCATTTCCCGTGTTGTGATTATTCATAGCAAAAGAGCAAGATTTTTTTCTTAAGGAGATTAATCGGGTGAGCTTAGCAACTACTTTTCGTTTCGTCATTGCCCTGTATCTTCAATTCTACCAGTATTAATCTGTTTCTTTATTCCTTGACTCCGCTCAGCCACCGGTCCTCTTACCCCTCCCGAGACATCGGGACCTCAAACCCCTCCACCAAAAATTTTCCCTTGAAATTTTCATATTTCAAAAAAAATCCGTTTCTTTGCACCCTGATTGAATAAAAAAGGCGAAAGTAGCTCAGTTGGTAGAGCGCAACCTTGCCAAGGTTGAGGTCGCCGGTTCGAGACCGGTCTTTCGCTCACAGTAAAAGTTATCGGTTCGTTATCTGTTTTCCACAAACAATAACATTAAGCCGATAACTTTTTTTTTAGTCTGTTGCCCGGGTGGTGGAACTGGTAGACACGCAGGACTTAAAATCCTGTTGCCATTGCGGCAGTGCGGGTTCGATTCCCGCCCCGGGTACTTGATGATCAAAAGGAAACGTCGCAAAGCGACGATTTCGTAGCGCAGGCGAAGCAAAAGCTCGCTTAATGCTTCGCTGAAGCGAAGAAATAAACAAGCGGAGCTTGTTGCTTTTGATCCACTCTACGACCTAAAGGGTACTTGTCCCGCAGGGACAAAATCCCGCCCCGGGTACAAATTCAGTGTGAGTGTGATTGTGAGTGTTG
>CANFOZ010000010.1 GCA_947448795.1 Bacteroidota bacterium | reverse complement strand
CAAGCAATCCACTCACATACGGGGTGCCTTGGGGGCCTTTCTGTATCCAGAAATGCGACATTGAAACCAACAATAAAAAGGACATTAGCGTGTGTCTTCAGCCAACCAGTCAAGGGTGGGATTCACTTATTCGGGTGGATGTGAATCACTTCGACAGCATCCAAACCTATTTACCTGGAAACCGCTTCACCATTGAGCTTCGCAACAGCAATCCCTTGCCGCCACCAACGCCATGGGGCTTCGTAAATACCGATAGTTTAGGTTGGGTAACAGCGGTTAATGACACCACCATTCACATGGTTATCCCGCCGCTCAATCAATTGGTTGCAATGGGCATCAATCCAGGATCGTATTATATGCGAATAAACGCAACAAATGCAGCCAATCCGGAGAATGCGTTTGGCACCGTTGTTCGCCTAACCATAGGCGCACCAACCGACATACCGCCTACATTTACCTCCTACAATCAAACACAATCCAACTTATTTCCAGATACCATTTGCGTTAATGATGTCGTTGATTTTTGGCTAAACTTCCCGCATCCTAATCAGAAATCGACCTATATCTGGAACCTCAACGGCACACAAAACTGGCGTGTACCTGGCTCACAAGGCGGAAATCTTGCCTTGATATTCAATGGCGCAGGAACCTATGTTATTACAGTAACTGAAGAGAATTTCGGGTGTGTTGGAACAAGCTCAGCTTCCGACACAATAGTGGCGATCGGACCACCAAGCACACTCATAACAGCACCATTATGGGCCTGCGTTGGCGATACAATCCACTTAACAGCTCCCAACCCGGGCATTTGGAATAACTTTTTTAAAGGCGATGTGATTTCACAAGGCGATGACGAGCTTTTCATCCGCTTCGATACCGCAAGCGCTTCAGGCTACATCATTCGATTCGACGCACAGAATTTTTGCGGTTCCGCATATAGCCAAAAGAGCGTGAAAGTGGTTAACCCTCCTTTAGTTGCTGCACAACCCTCTGACACCACCGTTTGCACAGGGTCAGTTATCAACGCTTCAGTAACAACCGGCAGTGCCTTGTCGTATTGCTGGGTTGGAAAAAGCGATACGCTTGCTACAACTGCATCAACATCAATCACTCCCGACTCGAGCGGAACCTATTTTGTAACCGTAAGATACCACGGCGTTTGTCCAACACAAGACAGCATAAAGGTAGATGTGCGCTTTGATGAAAAGGATAGTGCAAGCGCCTTGCTTTGCCCTGCTGGATTAGACACCATGACCTTGTCGGTAGATTACCCAGCTGCTTCGTTCTATTGGAGCACAGGCAATTCAGAGTCCTTTATTTCCATCGCCGATACAGGAACGTATTGGGTTGATATAAAAACAGACACAGCGGTTTGTAAACGTCGCATGACCTATACGATTCTACCTAAAGAATGTATTCCTCTCCCTTCAGATAGCGTTTCAAACCTTAGTCTGCCGAATGTGTTTAGCCCCGATGGCAGTGGCCAAAACGACTTCTTTACGCCTCTTATTTCTGGTCCATTCGATCAATTTCAAGTTGAGATATACAACCGCTGGGGTAACTTAATTTACGGACCGGCAAGCGATCCGTTTTTTCAATGGGATGGCAACGAGAATAACGGAAACAGTGCACCAGCTGGTGTTTACTTCTGGCTCGTCAATGCCTCGTACAAAGGAGTTAAATACCCGCCGCAACGCGGCTTTGTTACACTTATCCGCGGAAATAACTAACGGAGTGTATCTAAAATAATGCGCACAGCACCCAAGTTGTGATGCACATACTGGCGGCTTGCTTCGGAAGCGGCTTGAAGGTGAACAACATCCGTAGTAAGTCGACTGATAATTGCGCTCAACTCTTCAGGTTTAGAAAACGAGAAGCCACCGCCACATTCGATGAGTTGAAGCGCCTCTCTGAACTTGGCATGTTTAGGACCAAAAACAACTGGTATTCCATAAACAGCGGGCTCTAAAACATTGTGTATTCCGACACCGAAGCCACCGCCTATATATGCAATTGAAGCATATCGGTAAATAGCGGAAAGCATACCGATGGTGTCCACAATCAGCACTTCGGCTTCCGCAGCCTGACTCGAGTCGACCACAGAATAACGCACCGTTTTATACGCTTTAAATAAGCGCTCAGTTTCGCGCAGATGGGCCTCGCCAATTTCATGAGGTACAATAACCAGCTTCAACCCGAACCGCTTAACCGATGCAATCATCTGCTCATCAGGCAGCCATGTGCTTCCAGCCACAAACACCTTTTGTCCTTGAGCAAAAGAGCTAAGCATTGGGATATATTTAGCAGCAGCGCAGACAGCAGCAACACGATCAAAACGGGTATCACCAGCCACGGATGATTTTACACCTATTGTATTTAACAAACGAGCAGATCCCTCGTCTTGCACGAAGATGCTACTAAAAGACTGGAGTTGCCTTGCAGCGACGCGACCATACCAACGAAAAAAATAGTGTGAAGGACGAAATAGGGCAGAAACAAGAACCGTTTCTACATTCCGGTTTTTTAGTTCGCGCAGCAAATTGAACCAAAACTCGTACTTGACAAAATACGTCCGCTTTGGGCGAATAATATCAAGCATTTTACGGGCATTGGAGGCTGTGTCTAAAGGCAAATACGCCACCACATCGGCACCCGCAAAGTTTTTCCGAACCTCATAGCCCGAAGGAGAGAAGAAAGTGAGCACGAGCATGGCATCCGGCTCTGCTTCGCGATGCGCTTCCATCAAAGGGCGGCCTTGTTCGAATTCGCCTAAAGAAGCACAATGAAACCAATAAACTGGGCCTTTTCGATGCACAGAAGCCATTTGTTGTTCGAGGCGGGCAAAGAGATTCTTGCGCCCTGAAATCCATAAAGCAGCCTTTTTATTTCCTAAGAAAGAGGCGCTATAAACACATCCAAAATACAGGCGGAGTGCGGCACTATAGAGTAAGTTCATCGTGTAGCTGTCAGTTCAGCATCAGTAATAAAACTCATTGCTTTTGTTTGCTTGAACGGGAATCATCCAACCTAAACGCAATCCAAAAAGCAGATCTAATCGAGATGCATTATCGAGCAGCATTGTGTCAAAATTATACCGTCGACCTTTGGTGAACCCCTGCGCCAGATCAAGTGCCATGTAGAAATTTGTCATTCGGTTTTCACCCATGTAGAAATAGCCGATATTTTCGCACAGCATCAAACCATTGCTCATCCGGTCATAGCCTGCACGATACTCCTTCGAAAGTTGCGGGCTTCTGTTGCCAATGCTCTCAATACGAATCTTGTGCTGCAAAAAACCAGCGCCAGCCGTAACGAAAAAGCCCGAATTGGCATTCGCACTTGCAAGCTTAAAAACCTTGCCAAATTTAACCGAAAAATCATATCCCCTTTCGTACAAACGCACATCAGCATATTGACCGTTAGCATCGATAACATGACCATCGCTAGTTTTTCCAATACGAATACTATCCAGCATGCTGACATCCTTCGGTTTTGCTCCAAAAATAAAGTGACCTTCGGCACCAATTAAAACATTGTGCTTGGTTTTGTAATAATAACCACCTCCGATTGAATTACTATTGTGAAAACGTGTTGCCATATCACCACCTGGCATTTGATAGGCATAGCTAAATGTGATGAGATGAGCTCCTGGCAATGTATCAACTAATGCAGTAGCAATAGCTACAGAATCGATGGGCTGTTTAACTAGCGTGTCCTGTGCTTTGGTTTTACCTAGGCCAAGAAGGATTACTATAACAGCAGATAGAATCAGATGCTTCATTCGTTGATTTTTTTGCTAAAATACACTTTTTCAATGACAGATTGCATAGCAAAAAGGCCTTTAAAGCCCACACCAATACACCCGTGATGATAAATAATTGATTAACTTTGCGCAATATTATGAGTAGACGGCAAGGACTGCTAAAATGGCCTTTCTGTTTTACTAATTCTCAAGGTCAAAAAAACTTGAAAAAAAGAATTTCATGGAAAAAGTAAGTAGAAAAATTGACATGGTTGACCTTGTGGGTCAATACGACAAAATCAAGCATGAGGTAGATGCAGCGATTAGCGAGGTTATCAACTCCTCAAAATTCATTAACGGCCCTGAAGTTAAAATGTTTCAGGCCGAATTAGAGGAATACTTAGGTGTAAAACATGTGATACCTTGCGCTAATGGCACTGACGCTCTGCAGATTGCCGTGATGGCCGCCAATTTAGTTCCTGGTGATGAGGTTATCACTCCTAATTTTACTTTTGCGGCAACCGTTGAAGTGGTTGCCTTCCTTGGCATCACGCCTGTTTTCGTAGATGTTGATCCAAACACATTCAACATGGATATTGCGGCTTTGGAAAAAGCCATAACGCCAAAAACAAAAGCTATCATCCCTGTCCATTTGTTTGGCCAATGTGCTGACATGGAGCCGATTATAGCGATTGCAAAAAAGCACAACCTGTTAATTATTGAAGACACAGCACAAGCGATTGGCTCAACCTACACCTTCTCCGATGGAAGCAAGAAAAAATCTGGCACCATGGGGCAAATAGGCACCACATCTTTTTTTCCTTCAAAAAACCTCGGGTGTTATGGCGATGGTGGAGCCCTGTTTACCAACGACGACGATTTGGCACAAAAATGCCGCATGATTGCGAACCACGGCCAACGTGTGCAATATTCCTACGAGATACTCGGAATCAATTCCCGCTTAGACTCGATTCAAGCAGCTGTCTTGCGTGTTAAATTAAAACACCTCGACAAATACACAAAGGCACGCCAAGCAGTGGCTGCCTATTATGACAACGCATTCCAAGGGCATTCTAAAATTAAAACACCGGGAAGACACCCAAACTCCGACCATGTTTTTCATCAGTACACACTGACACTGAATGGAGTCGATCGCGCCAAACTAAAAGAGGCCCTCGCAGCAAGGGACATTCCTGCAATGATTTATTACCCTTCGCCATTGCACTCTCAAAAAGCGTATTTGAATGAGCGCAGTATGAATACGGAATTCCCAGTGACAGAGCATCTTTGTGCGCATGTACTCTCTTTGCCGATGCATACTGAACTTGATGAGGCGACACTTAGCTATATTACAGAAACAGTGCTTGAATTAGTAAAATAAAGCAGCTTAACGATACATTACAATCCTATTTTTTCATTCGTAAAAATTAAGAAATGAATATTGCAGTTGTTGGCACAGGGTATGTTGGCTTAGTTACTGGTGCGTGCTTGGCAGAAACGGGCAACAATGTCATCTGCGTAGATAACAACATCAGTAAAGTAAAGAGCCTGCTCGACGGGCAAGTACCTATTTACGAACCACAGCTCGACCTTCTCGTTGCGAAGAACACCAAGGCAGGACGTTTACATTTCACGACCGATTTAGCGACCGCGGTGAATTCATCAACGGTTGTTTTTCTAGCTCTACCAACTCCTCCAGGTGAGGACGGATCAGCAGATCTAAGCTATATTTTAGGGGTGGCCAAACAGCTAGGCCCCTTGATTAACGAATACAAAGTTGTTGTCAATAAAAGCACAGTGCCTGTGGGTACAGCCGAACTCGTTCGAGCTGAGATTCAAAAGAATTGCGGCCAATCATTTGATGTAGTTAGCAATCCTGAATTTTTACGCGAAGGTTTTGCGGTTGAAGATTTCATGAAACCGGAACGCGTAGTTATTGGCTCCTCGTCGGATAAGGCTTCTGTTATCATGAAGGAACTTTACGCTCCCTATGTTCGACAAGGCAATCCGATATACCTGATGGACGAACGCTCGGCTGAGCTAACCAAGTATGCAGCCAATGCGTTTTTAGCTACTAAGATTTCTTTTATGAATGAGGTTGCTAACCTCTGCGAACGAACAGGGGCTAATGTGGATGCGGTGCGCATTGGCATCGGGTCCGACAGCCGCATCGGCAAACGGTTTCTCTTCGCAGGCATCGGATATGGTGGCAGCTGCTTCCCAAAAGATGTGCAAGCACTCGCAAAAACAGCATCAGACCACGATTACAATTTTCGAATATTGGATTCGGTAATGGAGGTTAATGATCATCAGAAAATGATCATCGTTGACAAAATTAAAAGCCATTTCAAATCACTGAAAGGCCTTAAAATAGCCATCTGGGGCCTCGCCTTCAAACCGGATACCGACGATATGCGAGAAGCACCTTCCTTGACAATAATCAAGGAGCTGCTTGCTAACGGATCATCTATTTCGGCCTACGACCCACAAGCCATGAGCAAAGCAACGCTTGAGTTTGGCGACCAGGTGCACATGGGTGATGGACCTTACGATGTGCTTGAAAACGCAGATGCCCTCATCATTGCAACAGAGTGGACCGAATTCCGTGCGCCTGATTTTATACGCATGACCCAATTGCTAAAAAACAAACTCATCTTTGATGGTCGTAACCTCTTCGAAAACGAGCACATGAATCGTATTGGTTACACCTACTACAGCATGGGACGACCACCGGTTGTTAATGTGAATAGTCCACTCGACACGATTTCCTAATTAAATTATCGATTTTCAATCTCGTTTACGCATGAAGAAAAGAGTATTAATAACGGGTGCTGCAGGCTTTTTAGGATCACACTTATGCGATCGCTTTATTCGCGAAGGCTTTCAGGTTGCGGCCATGGATAATCTTATCACGGGCTCCAAAACCAATATAGAGCATCTTTTTCAGCATCCCGATTTCGAATTTTTTCATCACGACATTTCAAAATTCGTGCATCTGCCTGGAGAGCTTCACTACATTATGCACTTCGCCTCTCCGGCAAGTCCAATTGACTACCTCAAAATCCCTATTCAAACATTGAAGGTGGGTTCCTTGGGCACACATAACCTATTAGGTTTAGCCTTGAACAAAAAAGCGAGAATGCTTATCGCCTCTACCTCAGAGGTGTATGGCGATCCGCTAGTTCATCCGCAAAACGAAGATTATTGGGGCAATGTGAATCCAGTTGGACCGCGTGGCGTGTATGACGAAGCAAAACGCTTTCAGGAAGCGATGACCATGGCATACCATACCTATCATCAAGTGGAAACACGCATCGCGCGTATTTTCAATACCTATGGTCCACGCATGCGACTAGATGATGGAAGAGCCTTGCCTGCGTTCATGAGTCAAGCCCTACGTGGAGAAGATATCACGGTGTTTGGAGACGGTTCTCAAACACGCTCCTTTTGCTTTGTGGATGATTTAGTCGAAGGTCTTTTCCGCTTGCTTATGAGCGATTATGCTAGTCCGGTTAACATTGGCAACCCAAGTGAGATAACCATCAAGGATTTTGCAGAAGAGATTATCGCACTCACGGGCACGGATCAAAAGATCGTATATATGCCATTACCAACGGATGACCCAAAACAGCGTCAACCCGATATCACTCGAGCTAGAAGTATCTTAGGCTGGGAGCCAAAAGTAGCTAGGCAAGAAGGGCTTAAAATCACCTATAATTATTTCAAGACCTTGCCTGAATTCAACAAGAATTAAGAAAAGAACAACCACATGGACTATTTTGCGCACGAGAGTGCTTTCATAGACGCAGGCTGCACAATTGGGAAAGGCACTAAAATATGGCATTTCTCGCATATCATGTCCAACTGCGAACTTGGTGAAAACTGCAACATCGGACAAAATGTTGTGATCTCACCAGAGGTTAAATTAGGGAACAATGTGAAGGTGCAAAACAATGTTTCCATTTACACCGGCGTGACCTGCGAAGACGATGTGTTTTTAGGTCCATCCATGGTGTTTACGAATGTGATAAACCCGCGTAGCGCAGTTAAACGCAAAGATCAATACCTTCAAACACGAGTAGGCAAAGGGGCCAGTATTGGTGCTAATGCCACTATTGTTTGCGGCCATAACATTGGCGAATATGCGTTCATAGGTGCTGGTGCCGTGGTAACAAAAAATGTACCCGCCTACTCTCTTTGGATTGGCAATCCTGCCCGCCAATCGGGTTGGATGAGCGAATTCGGACACAAACTCAAGTTCAATGATGCTGGCTTTGCAACATGCCCTGAAAGCAAGGAAGAATACCAATTAATAAACCACAACGTAGTCAAGGTAAAATGAAAATTAAATTCGGTGTTATAGGCCAAGGACATATCGGTAAACGACATGCCGAGATGATTCGTCGCAATCCGGAAACCCAACTGGTGGCTGTATGCGACATCGCATCCAAAGAAAAACTAGGTCTTGAAAATTTAGAAGAAGCTTTTTACGCATCAGCCGAAGAGATGCTTAAGAACCATCCCGACATCGATGTAGTGAATGTGTGCTCACCAAACGGATTGCACAAGACGCATGCGCTGCAGTGTTTAGAACACGGTACGCATGTGGTTGTTGAGAAACCTATGGCTTTATCAAAAGCGGACTGCGAAGCACTGATTCATACTTCGTTAAATGCGCATAAGCAAGTGTTTTGCGTGATGCAGAACAGGTATTCACCGCCAAGTGTTTGGTTAAAAAAAGCACTTGAAGACAAGCTTATGGGCGACATCTTCATTGTTCAACTCAATTGCTACTGGAATCGCGACTCGCGTTACTACGTGCAGAATGGTTGGAAAGGCCGACAAGATTTAGACGGCGGTACACTATTCACGCAGTTCTCACATTGGATCGACTTGCTCTATTGGCTGTTTGGTGACATCGCTGATATTCAAGCGCGTTTCAACGACTTCAACCACCAATCACTCACAGAATTTGAAGATAGTGGCTTTGTCAACTTTAAATTCACCAAAGGAGGCATGGGTTGCATCAACTATTCAACCGCTGTTTGGGACAAGAATCTAGAAAGTAGTTTAACTATAATGGGAAGTAAAGGCAGCGTGAAAATTGGCGGACAGTATATGGACAAAGTGGAACACTGCCACATCCAAAACTACACCATGCCTGAATTAGAAACAACCGCAGCGGCCAATGATTACGGTAGCTACAAAGGCTCGGCAAACAACCACAATCAAGTTATTCAAAATGTGGTTGAAACATTGCGTGGCAAAAACACCATCTCAACCAATGCCTTAGAAGGGCTCAAAGTAGTGGACATCATCGAACGCATTTATACCCTTCGCAAACCAAACAGAAAATCATAAGTTATGTATTCAGATTTGATTAATAAAAAAGCAAAACTAGCCGTAATCGGTCTTGGCTATGTTGGTTTGCCTATCGCCCTGGAATTCGCAAAAAAAATAAGCGTAATCGGCTTCGATATCAATCAAAAGCGGGTGGATATGATGAAGAACCAAGTCGACCCTAGTGGTGAGCTTGACAAAGCCTCTTTTGAAAACGCGGATATTGAATTTACCACTTCATTGGATGTGCTTCGCGAGGCAAAATTCTTTATTGTCGCGGTACCAACGCCAATTGACGAGCATAAACTACCTGATCTAAAACCAATATTGAGCGCTTCAAAAACAATTGGCCATGTATTGAAGCAAGGCGATTATGTGGTGTTCGAATCCACTGTTTATCCGGGCTGCACAGAAGATGATTGTGTGCCTGTGTTGGAAGAGCTCTCTGGATTGAGTCGAGTAAAAGACTTTAAAATCGGATATTCACCTGAGCGCATAAACCCGGGTGATAAAGAACACACCCTAGCCAATATTCTTAAAATCGTTTCTGGCTGTGATGCTGAGTCCCTCGAAGAGATCTCAAAAGTGTATCAGATTGTGGTGAAGGCAGGCGTTCACAAAGCCTCATCCATCAAAGTTGCAGAGGCTGCAAAAATTATTGAAAACACACAGCGCGATGTCAATATTTCATTGATGAATGAGCTCTCTATCATCTTCAACAAAATGGGTATCAACACCTACGAAGTATTGGAAGCGGCTGGTACGAAATGGAATTTTCTGAAATTCTATCCTGGCCTTGTTGGTGGCCATTGCATTGGCGTTGATCCCTATTACCTAACCTACAAAGCAGCAGAACTGGGTTACCACGCACAGGTTATCAATTCTGGACGCTATGTGAATGACTCGATGGGCTTTTATGTAGCTAAACAGACCGTAAAAAAAATAGCTTCTAAAGGGAAAGATATCAGTCGCGCACGCGTTCTTGTGATGGGTGCAACGTTCAAAGAAAATGTTGAAGACACGCGTAACTCAAAGGTTGCCGATGTGGTTAATGAATTCAAATCATACGGCGTTCATGTTGATGTTACCGATCCTCGAGCATCGTCTGAAGAGCTGCATCACGAATACGGATTTTCGCTGGTACCTGAAATTGGAAAAAATTACGACGCTGTTGTTGTTGCTGTAAACCATAAGGAATACGATGGCTTCGACGAAAGTTACTTTCAAACCATTCTGGCAACTGACGGACTCGTTGTGGATTTGAAAGGCTTGTACCGAGGTAAAATAAAAACACTCGGCTATTGGAGTTTATAATGGAAAACAGGTCATCGAAAAGGATACTTGTAACTGGCGGTGCCGGCTATATTGGGTCACATACGGTGGCTGAACTGATTCGTGTTGGCTATCAAGTAGTAGTGGCTGATAACTTCAGCAATTCAAGGCCTGAGGTGCTTGAAGCGTTGCATAAAATTACTGGGGTAGCTATTCCATTCGAAAAAACAGACTTCTCTTCGCTTAATGAAGTAGAAGATCTCTTCGCGCACTATCAATTCGATGCCATTATTCATTTTGCGGCCTTCAAATCGGTTAACGAGTCGGTGCAAAGACCCGATCTTTACTATCGCAACAACCTAATATCCCTCTTGAATTTAGTGGATGTTGCTTTGAAAAACGGTGTCAACAAATTAGTTTTCTCCTCTTCCTGTTCTGTATATGGAGACCCTGATCAATTGCCTGTAAGCGAATCTACGCCATTAAAAAAGGCAGAGTCGCCATATGCATTTACCAAACAAATCGGTGAGCGCATACTACAAGATTATACGCACGATGGAACATTACAAAACATTTTTTTGCGTTATTTCAATCCAGCAGGCGCACACGACTCTGCATTGATTGGAGAATATCCTTTACAACAACCCAACAATCTTGTGCCTGTAATAACACAAACGGCAATAGGGCTTAGGCCTTCCATGGATGTCTTTGGCTCCGACTATGAAACCTCCGACGGAACCTGTGTTCGCGACTATATTCATGTAGTAGATATTGCACAAGCTCATGTTAAAGCAATTGACCGACTGCTTTCATTGGTGTCCACTAAATCATTGACAGAGATTTATAATCTTGGCTCAGGCAAAGGCAATACAGTTATGCAAGTAATACATGCCTTTGAACAGGTTAGCGGACAAAAACTAAACTACCAAATCAAGGACCGTCGTGAAGGAGATGTTATAAAAGTATATGCCGATGTATCGCATGCAAAAAAACAGCTTGGTTGGGCAGCAGAGAAATCGTTGCACGACATCCTTTTATCAGCTTGGAATTGGGAAAAAGCATTGGAAATAAAAAACAAAAAACAGACTACGATATCATGAACAAGAAACTATTGGTAACCGGCGGGGCCGGATTCATTGGCTCTCATGTAGTGAGAAGACTCGTCAACAAGTATCCTGATTACCACATCTTCAACCTCGACAAACTAACCTATGCAGGCAACCTAGCCAATTTGAAGGATGTGGAGTCGAAACCCAACTATACCTTCGTTAAAGGCGACATCGTTGATGCCGATTTTATAAATGCTTTGTTTAGCGAGCATCGCTTCGATGGCGTTATACATCTAGCCGCTGAATCACATGTGGATCGATCCATTACAAACCCGCTCGAATTTGTGATGACAAATGTTATTGGCACCGTCAATCTTCTTAACGCGGCCAAGAAATATTGGGCAGAAGCATATAGCGAGCACCGTTTTTATCATGTTAGTACCGATGAAGTGTATGGATCACTTGGCGAAATTGGTCTTTTTACAGAAGAAACGAAATACGACCCACATAGCCCCTACTCTGCCTCCAAGGCAAGCTCCGACCATTTTGTGCGCGCCTATCACGACACCTTTGGCTTGCCAGTTGTCATATCCAATTGTTCGAATAACTACGGCCCCTTTCATTTCCCTGAGAAACTTCTGCCTTTAGCCATTCACAACATCAAAAACAACAAGCCTGTTCCAGTATACGGGAAAGGTGAAAACATTCGCGATTGGCTCTTCGTTGAGGATCACGCTGTGGCTATCGACTTGATTTTTCATACAGGAAAACTGGGCACCACCTACAATATCGGCGGAAATAACGAATGGAAGAATATCGACATCATTCGCCTACTTTGTCAGCTCATGGATAAAAAGCTGAATCGCCCAGCAGGCAACTCCGAAAAGCTAATCACCTTTGTAAAAGACCGCGCAGGACATGATTTGCGCTATGCAATTGACTCATCAAAACTACAAAACGAGCTTGGCTGGAAACCATCCTTGCGATTGGAAGAAGGGCTTGAACGCACTGTTGATTGGTACCTGAGCAACGATCAATGGCTTAGCAATGTTACTTCCGGTGCTTATCAGCAATATTACGAAACTCAATACGACGGCCGCTGACTCCAGCCACAACGCTATGTACAAAACCCCTTTTCATGCTTCCGATCTGAGTAAAAGCGCCTTCTTAGTAACAGGAGGTGCTGGCTTCATCGGCTCCAACATCGTTGAATATCTGGTGCGATTTGGTGCCGGTAAAATTCGAATCCTAGATAACCTATCAACGGGGTTTAAAGCGAATATAGAACCTTTTCTATCCTTGACCAATGTGGAGTTTATGCAAGGAGATATCTGTAATGCAGATACATGCAATGCAGCCTGCGAAGGCATCGATTTCATATCGCATCAAGCAGCACTTGGATCCGTCCCGCGATCCGTTGCAAATCCATTAGCCACCCATCAGGTTAATGTGGATGGTTTTTTAAACATGCTGATTGCCGCCCGAGATGCTGGTGTGAAGCGCTTTGTATACGCTAGCTCCTCTTCTGTTTATGGCGATAGTCCTATCATGCCGAAGAAGGAAGCGCAGATTGGAAATCCTTTATCACCGTATGCTGTTTCGAAGCTTTCCGATGAATTGTACGCAGGCGTTTTTTCATTGAATTACGGCATGAAAATTATTGGATTAAGGTACTTCAATGTGTTCGGGCCTCGGCAGAATCCTGCTGGCGCTTATGCAGCTGCCATTCCTTTGTTTATGGATGCGATGACCTCGGATAAGACGACCGTAATTTATGGCGATGGCGAACAAACACGAGACTTTACCTTCGTCGAGAATGCCGTACAAGCTAACATTCGTTCTGTCTTTGCGCCTGAAAAATCGTGTGGCTTGGTGTATAATGTGGCTACTGGTATGAGCGTTTCGGTAAACGACTTATATGCCAATCTCAAAACACTCTTGCAAAGTAATTTAGCACCTGAATATCGTCCAGAACGCAAAGGAGAAGTAAAGAATTCATTAGCCGATATTTCACTTGCCAACGATAAACTGCAGTATCAACCAACTGTTCATCTCGCTGAAGGACTGAGCGAAACTGTAAAATGGTTCCAGGAGTACAAATCATCCATTAAAGTTTAACCGCATTCATGGCTCTCGGCAACCTATTCAAACGATTCTTCCCAGATAAGCCAACGAAGCTGGCAGACTATAGTCGGCTTGTGGTTGATATGCATTCGCATCTATTGCCAGGTATCGACGATGGGGCCGCTACAATCGATGATTCCATTGCCTTAGCAAGCTCCTTGCAGCAGCTCGGCTACAAAAAATTGATTACAACGCCGCACATCATGAGTGATGCGTATCGCAACACACCTGCCATCATACGAGATAAGTTAAACATCGTGCGTGAAGCCCTTGTAAAAAACGAAATCGATATCGAAATCGACGCAGCCGCTGAATACTACCTCGATCATGAATTTATTGAATCCATCGGAAAAGAGCCATTGCTCACCATAGGCAACAACATGGTCCTTTTTGAAGTATCCTACATCAACGCACCAGAAAACATCAAGGAGGCGATATTTAGACTACAAACAGAAGGTTATAAGCCCATCCTTGCTCACCCAGAACGCTATCCATTTTGGTATAACTCGTTTGACACTTACAGCGAGCTTAAAGACAAAGGCGTTCTTTTTCAGTTAAACATCAATTCACTCTCTGGTTATTATTCAAACGCAGCAAAAAGAGTGGCTGAAAAAATGATTGATATGGGCATGATTGAACTATTAGGAACGGACATACACCATACTCGACACTTAAGTGGCTTGCAGAAAAGCGGAAATGAAAAGTCCTTTGAGAAATTACTGCAGTCAGGAAATCTCCTGAATGCCTCGCTTTAAATAGCAGCAGCTTCTTTAGTGACCTGCTAAACTATCAGCAGCTTCTTTGTCTTCATGCTGCATCATTGGACAGTCTTTCATCATGCCTTTGCATGAAGAGCCCGACATTTTATCACAATCGCCTGATCCACTCATGCCTTCGCAACCATGACCACCCATCATACGGCCTTCATGCTCGCAAGACGATTGGCTTTCACACCCTTTCATCATTGGGCATGAACCTTTGTTACCCATGCAACGACCAAAATCGTGGCATACAGAACAAATAAAAATGGCAAGCGATGCGAAAATCACGAAGTAGGATAACCATCTAAAGGCAGCACCTAATTCGTCTTTTATTGTTTTTGCTAATAAAAACGCTCCTGCAACAAGAGTTATTAAAGAAAGTAAGGAAGCAATACAGCACATATTGAATTCGTTTTATGATTATTCGACATTTCTAAATCCTACCAAAACAGCTACACAGCCGCTTTGTTCTATATTACCAGCTTTGTTAGTGGTGGATGCAGGAACACCAATTTGAATGGTGTAATCATCGGTTGCACCAATACGTAAATCCCATGAAGGAGAACCGTTGTGATCTTTGTTGTTAAAGACAACTTTCCTTTTACTGTCAAGGATAACCACACTAACAGCACCAAGATTGTCCGATGCACAAGCCAATACGCGGTATTGCTGACCACCGGTAAACGTCATTACTAGCTCCGCTGATTCACCTTCAAAAAGAGTTGTGCTATTCAATTGACCAGTATAAATATAAGGGGTCAAACTAGGCAGGCATTTCTTGGCCACTTTTTTACACTGCGCATCAGAATACTGCAAAGAAGCAGCTAAAACTAGTATTGTAAAAAGGATTACTTTTCTCATTGTTTTACAGGATATAATTCTAATGTAAAATATATATTAATTAACCATTCCGTTTCGAATTGCAGCCACTTGCTCTGTGATTTTTGCAAGTTGGTCATCCGTTATGACAACCTTCGTTTCTCCACCAACTGTAGTCATTTTAGTAGCCTCGTCAGTTACTGTTTCGCCTTTGATTTGTTCAATAACTACGCCCGCGTAGAGATCATTGAGTTTGTCCAATTGGTTTTTCAATTCAACCAATTCGGTATCTGGACCTTGAGCAGGCATTAAGTTACGCAAATTATTGAGAGAGCCTTTTTGCTCTGCAATCAATTGACGAAGAGCAGCACTAGGGTTCTTTTTGGCTTGTTCTGTAGATATATAAAGCGCCTCGATCCAACCACCCGCTAAAGAAAGTGCTGCAATATTATACTGCTCATTTTCTTTTAAAAACTCATCCGACTCTCTATATAATTCAGCTAAGATCATGATTAACGAATCTTTATTGCCCAAATTCGATTGAAAACGATACGCAATACCTGTTTGTTCCATGACGCTAGCTAATCCTACTGTAGTAGCAATTTTATTAACCGCGCCCATATAATTAAGAGCTTCTTGTGTTTGATTAAACATATTGCAATATGCTAAATCGACACCATAAATTCCGAGATTTACGCCCCTCTTGTAGGTGCTTGTGTAATGCGACACACTTTTAGCTGGGTTCAAGAGGACTTTATTGTACTGAACACCCGACTTTTTAAGCAATATTGACGCTTGAAGCGGTGATGGAACACTGTAAAACACCTTCTTCATTTTCTCAGGACTAGATGAACTGTCAACAGTCTCGGTAGCTGCCTGCTCAGATTCTTCAACCTTAGGAGAGTTGCAAGAAACAAGTATCGCAGAGCCTATAAACAATGCAGTTGCAAAAAGATTGCTTTTCATTTTTTTCTTTTATTAAACGTTTTAAAGGACAAAGATAATTAAAGGAATTTTAAGCGCTTAGAATTTCAGCTTCGCGATTTATTTTTTTTACCAAGCCCTGCAATACTTTACCTGGACCTACTTCGATAAAAGTGTTTGCGCCATTAGCAGTCATGTTCTGAACGGTCTGCGTCCAACGCACAGGTGCGGTGAGCTGAGCTACCAGATTCATGCGAATGACAGTCGGGTCTGAAACTGGGCTTGCGGTGACATTCTGATAGATTGGACAACGAGGCTGATGGATAGTTGTAGATTCAATTGCCTTTGCTAATTCGGTGCGGGCTGGTTCCATAAGTGGAGAATGAAAAGCACCGCCAACAGGCAGTACCAAAGCACGTTTAGCACCTGCTGCAAGCATTTGCTCACAAGCCATGCGGATGCCTTCCAACGAGCCGGATATCACCAATTGGCCTGGGCAGTTGTAATTGGCAGGCACAACAACCTCTGAGATGCCATTGCAAATTTCTTCTACCTTGGCATCGTCTAAGTTGAGCACTGCCGCCATCGTCGATGGTTCTAACTCACATGCACGCTGCATCGCATTTGCTCGAGCAGCAACTAATCGCAAGCCATCGGCAAAGGACATCGCCCCAACTGCCACCAATGCGGAGAACTCGCCCAGCGAGTGACCAGCAACCATAGCTGGCTGAAATTCAGTCCCCATCTCATGCGCTTTAATTACCGAATGAATAAAGATGGCAGGCTGAGTTACATTTGTTTGGCGCAGCTGCTCATCAGTTCCTGTGAACATGATGTCGGTAATACGAAATCCCAACAGGGTATTCGCTTCTTCAAATAAATCACGGGCTGCAGAAGAAGTCTCATACAAGTCCTTACCCATGCCACTGAACTGAGATCCCTGTCCAGGGAAGATATATGCTTTCATCTTTTTTTTTAACAATAGTAATCAAAAAAAATGAGCCGTATACGGCTCATTTCATTTTTTTCAACGTGTTTTAACTTTTTCGATTGCCAAAAAAGCGCAACAGAAAAAGAAACAAGTTGATAAAGTCCAAGTAGAGTGTCAATGCACCAAAAATGGCAAGCTTCGTAGTATCGTCAGTTCCCATTTCGACACCGGCACCAATGCGCTTTAGCTTTTGCACATCGTAAGCGGTAAGACCTGTAAAGATGAGTACACCAATAAAGCTGATGATATAGTCCATTTGACTGCTATGCAGAAACATATTTACCAAGGAGGCGATAATAATTCCAACGAGCGCCATGATGAGGATGCTGCCAAATTTAGTGAGGTCTGTTTTTGTGGTATACCCCATTACAGCCATCACACCAAAAGTTAATGCAGCAATACCGAAGGTCTGAAAAATTGAGCCGTGGGTATAGGCGATGAATATAAAACTTAAACTCATGCCCATGACAATGGAGTAGGCAAGAAAAAGCAGCAGCATTACGGTAGATGACATACGCTGAAAACCGAGTGACATTGCGAAGACAAAACCGATTGGTGCAAACATGACGATATAACCAAGGCCGGTCATGCCTGTTTCAGAAACCAACATACGCATGTAGGACATGTCCGTTCCAAAAACATACGCCACAATGGCGCTCAAAGTTAAGCCGAGCCCCATGTAGGAAAAAACATTGCTGATAAAGGATTTTGTTACCGTATCCACATTGTTTGTGGTACCGCTTTGGGAGTAATTGATGTTGTAGTTATCCATTTTATTTTTTTTGCGTTAATGCGTCAAATTTAATGCCAATAAGAGAAGATAAACAGATTGTCAGAATAACTTGGCAGATATTAATTTAATAAACTCAGAACGAGTCTTGTCGTCATGTAGAAATTGACCAGTAAAGGAGGATGTTGTAGCCACCGAATTTTGTTTTTGCACCCCACGCATAAGCATGCAAAGATGCTTCGCTTCTATTACCACAGCAACACCCAATGGGTTTAGTGTGTTTTGAATACAGTCGCGAATCTCATCCGTTAAACGCTCCTGCACTTGCAAACGAGCGGCAAAGGCATCTACTACGCGAGGAATCTTACTTAAACCGACAATGTGTCCGTTCGGAATATAGGCGATATGCGCTTTCCCAAAAAACGGAATGAGGTGATGCTCGCAAAGCGAATACAACTCAATGTCTTTAATGATTACCATCTGCGAGTAGTCCTCTGTAAACATCGCTGAACGAAGAATCTCAGTAGGGTCTAACTGATAACCATGCGTTAAGTACTGCATGGATTTAGCAACCCGCTCCGGGGTCTTTAACAAGCCTTCACGATCAGGGTCTTCGCCAATATCTTTAAGCACCTCGCGATAATGACCCGCCATGCGCTTAATCACATCGTCATCGTAGCTGTTTACTTTGGTGTACCCACTTTCGCGCACTGGTTTTGCTGTTTTCTTAGCCATAAAATAAATTATTTTTCGCCAAAATACTCGACGTAGTTATTATCCGTTTCCTGAACCTTTATGCAGTGCAAAGCACATCCCATATCTTGTATTTCTTGATACAACTCCTCCCAAATAGCCACTGCAAGAACCTCGGTGGAAGACATTTTGCCTTTCATGAAAGGCACATCCAAGTTCAGGTTTTTATGATCCACTTGACTGATGATCTTAGTGCGAACGAGTTCACTTAAAGCAGACAGGTTGACCACAAAGCCCGTATCGGCAGCAGGTTGCCCTTTGACAGTAATGAAAAGAACATAATTGTGGCCATGCCAATTGGCATTTGCACATTTACCGAAAACCATTTGGTTTTTTTCTTCCGACCAATCTTCACGACTTAATTTGTGAGCAGCAGCGAAGGTTTCTTTGCGTGTTATATAGACGAGAGACATAGGGTTTATATTTCTGCACAAAGATAGGCGTTAATCATCAGATAATTACCTTTGCTTATCACAAGCAAATCATGAAGATATTAATCGTTGCAGCAACTCCTTTTGAATTAGCGCCGCTCCTCGCCTGCTTTAACGATGCAGGCAATGAGTCGCTGGCAGGTTTATCTTTCCGATTAAATGAGTCGACCCTTGATGTGCTCATCAGCGGGGTTGGTATACATGCCACGTCCTTTGCATTGGGTAGTCAATTAGCGCAGTACAAATACGACCTAGCCATCAACCTTGGCATTGCGGGAGGGTTTGACCAAAGCAGACCGCTGGGCGAATCGGTGCTTGTTTCTGCTGACCGCTTTGCCGATTTAGGAGCTCAAGACGGTGCTGCTTTTTTAGACCTCTTTGATTTGCATCTTGCAGAGGCCGATTCCTTTCCCTATCAATCGGGATGGCTTTGCAGCGAAGCGATGAAAAGCAACCCTGTGCTATCTAATCTTCGTTCGTGCAAAGGCATCACTGTCAATACCGTGCATGGCGAAGAAAAAGGAATTGCAGACGTCGTTAAGCGTTATACTCCGGACATCGAAAGCATGGAAGGCGCTGCCTTTTTTTATGCATGTAAAATGAGTGACACAGCCTGCATTCAGATCCGCAGTGTTTCTAATTATGTAGAGAAACGCAACCGAGAGCGCTGGGACATTCAGCTTGCCTTGCAGTCACTTACCAATACAGGCCTTGCCTTCATCGAATCGATTGTCTAATATGAGCACTACTTTCACACTTGGATTTTCCCCCTGTCCCAACGACACCTTCATTTTCGACGCGCTCATCAATGGGAAAATCGATACGGGTGATCTTCACTTTGAGCCCTTTATGGAAGATGTGGAGGCCTTAAACAACATGGCTTTGAAAGGCCTTGCAAGCATCACAAAACTTAGTTTTTATGCTTATTCTAGAGTTGCACACAACTATCAACTTCTCGATTCAGGAGCTGCATTAGGTGTAAATTGCGGCCCTCTTTTAGTATCCTCGAAACCGATGCGTTTTGAGCCCACTGAACTTGCGCAACACATTCAATCAATGCGGATAGCTGTTCCGGGTTTTAATACAACAGCGAACGCCTTGCTTTCTTTTTTTTATCCGCAAGCCACTGACAAATATGCGTGTTTGTTCTCCGATATTGAAAATGATGTGCTCAACGGGAATGCAGATGCAGGCCTAATCATTCATGAAGGACGCTTTACCTATCAGCAAAAAGGATTACACAAGTTGGTTGATATGGGAGAACTTTGGGAGAAGCACACGCACGGCCCGCTGCCATTGGGAGGAATAGCCATAAGACGAGACCTTCCAGAGGACGTAAAAAAGCATGTTAACAAACTCGTTAAAGAGAGTGTATGCTACGCGTTTGCAAATCCCGATTCGGGCAAAGATTATATTCGACAACATGCACAGGAGATGGAGGAAAGCGTTATACGCAAGCACATCGAGTTGTATGTGAATGATTATAGTATCGACTTAGGAACCAAAGGAAGGAAGGCCATTGAGCTTTTCCTCAACCTTATAGATCCAGGAAGAAATCAAGCAGCATCGTTATTTTTATAAGCCTTTTCGAAAAGTATAGGTAAAAAAAAACTCCGCTTTCGCGGAGTTTTTTTATTGCTTTTGATCAGCCTTAGTTGATTTTATAATCAACACGACGGTTCAAAGGATCTTTATCTTTTCTATTCGCTTTGTTAGCAAATGGCTCAGAATTACCGTTGCTTACACAATCAAAGCGGGAAGCATCGATACCATATACATTCACCATATAATCACGAACAATTTCGGCACGTGTTTGGCCTAATTTTTTGTTAGCCGCTTCAGTACCAACTACGTCGCAGTTGCCATAAAGCGATGCTTTGGCATTTGGGTTTGCAGTCAATATGCGAGCAAGTGCAGCAAGACCTTCGTGATATTCCGTTTTTACATTTGATTTATTGAAATCAAAGAACACCAAAGGCATGTATTTGTCATAGCCCGTTGAAGCAGCATCACCAGAAACCTTGATAGTGATACCTTGGAAGTTAACCAACTTGCCTTTCTCTGTAGCAGGCTCAAGATCGCGGCTATCAGCAACACCATCACCATCAGCGTCAAGTTCTTTACCGGTTGCATCAACATGCGCGCCTTTTGAAGAGAACACTTCTGAGTCAGAGGCATCAGCAACGCCATCGCCGTCTGTATCAACCGTAGTACCATCGCCGAACACTTTTAAACCAGCAGGTGTTGTGTTGTCTTTGTCGTAAAGATCAGCCACGCCATCTTTGTCCATATCACCAACAAGGCTATCCATTTTAGAACGAATAGAAGACATTTCGGTGTACAATTGCTCAAGCGGGTTAACCCACTCAAGTGCTTTTTCTTTCTTACCTAATGTGTAATTAACACCCAAACTCATATAGGAATACGAATCGTTGTTAGAGAGACCAACTGCTTTATCGTCAAGTTTATCAGTAAATGCTACATTATAAACATATTCCGCTTTAACGGCAAGGTTGTTACCTACTTTGTATTTAGCACCGATTCCAATTGGCATCACTAACTCCGTAGTTTTTGAATACGAGTTATTTGAAGTACCGGCTAAGTGGCTAGCACCCGCTTCCGGCACAGCAACACCATTAAAGGTACTGTTCGGATCGAAGGAGATATGTCCAACACCAATCGAAGTGAAGTAATTCAGTTTATTATGTGAACGGTTTAAAAAAGAGATGTTACCAAAGGTGAATACACCATTAAGTGTGTACTGCATTTTAATCTTGGTATTGAATGAATGAGCCATTGGAGCGGCAGCACCGTTTTCACCTTTCAAACTACCCATGTTCAAGTTACCTTGTATCGCAAAAGTATGCGTGAATGCCTTTGCCACGGTTGCACCAAAAGCAAAGCCGTATTTAGCATCGCCGATATCACTAGCAGAAATGTCAGTGTGGGCGATAGTTGGGCCAAAATTTAAACCAACACTCCAGGTGTTGAATTTGTTAGCAGCAGGAAATTTCTCGCCTTGTGCTAATGCGCCGGTTGTAGAAACCACAAGCGCCAATAAAGCAAACATGTAATTTTTTGTGTTCATTTTTCTTTTTTTTTACTTTAAAACAATTATTAGACAATAATTTGGGTGCAATATTATACAATAATTACCGAAATACAAAAATAAAGCATGGTTTTTGAATAAATATTCATGCAAAATTCATCACATCGAATTTTGAAATGCATTTCAGCCGAAACGATGAATACCTGGAGCATACACATGGTTTGTGAGCTCCTGCAAATACGTATAGTCGGACTTTCGATTGACGAAGTCAATTTGATTACTATCAATAAGGAGGATGGCTATACCTTGCACCTGTTTGAAATAATTTAAATAAGCATCTTCTAATTTTTGCAGATACGCATCTGAAATTGAGCTTTCGTAGGCTCTTCCCCTGAGCTTAATATTCTTCTTCAAATTGGGTAGGTCTTTATGAAGATATACTATTAGATCGGGTTTAGGGAGATTGGCTTGCATTAGAGAAAAGAAGTTGCCGAAGAGCAAAAACTCATCTGGTTGCAGGTTAATAGAAGCGAAAAGCTGACATTTTTGAAAGAGGTAATCGGAAATCGTGCGATCCGAAAATAACTCTTGTCCAACCAGTTGGCCTTTAAGCTGTTGGTAGCGTTCGGCTAAAAAAGACAATTCTAAAGGAAAGGAGTATTTTTCAGCCTCCACGTAAAATTTCGGAAGAAATGGATTGTCGGCGAATCGTTCGAGGATCAAGCGTGCATTCATATCGACGCTTAAAAGCTCGGCAAGGGCTGTCTTGCCTGATCCTATATTGCCTTCAATAACGATGTAATTATTCATTCGTTTAAAGTATTAAAGATCCTGACTGGCAAGGGGTCATTGCAGCTATCAAGAAGTTCTGCGATCGTTTGACCACTGATCGGGTGAATTGCATTTGGACGGATTTCACACAGCGGGATGAGGGCAAATCGTCGCGATGGAAGGTGTGGATGCGGAATTTCCAAATTCGTTTCAGACAGAACTGCGTCGCCATATAGGAGAATATCGATGTCAATTGTTCGTTCGGCCCATTTCTCTTGACGCGTGCGGCCCATAGTTTCTTCTATACTAAGAATCGTGGCCAGCAGTGGTTGTGGTTCCAATGTTGTTTTTACAAGCACGACCATGTTAAGAAAAGCAGGTTGATCCTCTTTACCCCATGCGG
This sequence comes from Bacteroidota bacterium, assembly GCA_947448795.1. GTDB lineage: Bacteria > Bacteroidota > Bacteroidia > AKYH767-A > JAHEYN01 > CANFOZ01. Next base: position 31,377 of record CANFOZ010000010.1, on the reverse strand, counting down.
CGGTTTCATAGATTGCGGAGCGGCATACAATCTCCCCTGCTTCGCTTTCGAGAGCGGATATTGCTTGCTCCAATTGCAAGCTTCTATTTCCTTTATTAGAGCCGAGCAAAAGACTAACCATTGCTGCATCCGCTGTTTCCATAAAACAAAGGTAATCGAAGTGCATTAAAAAGCTTTGGAAAGAGTAGATTTGCATTAAAATAAATCAAGCCATGAAATTCTTCAAAGTTGTTTTAGCCACCATGTTGGGCTTCGTGTTATCCACAGTGGTACTTATCGTTCTTTTTATACTCCTACTAGTAGGTCTTGCCGTTTCTGTAACATCATCCCAAGAAGAAAAGGTGGCTTCTGGCACGGTGCTTCAACTTTCGCTTGACCATCCAATCATGGAAAGGAGTTCGGGGAACCCGCTGAGCGACATCGACTGGAGTACCTTTAAGTCGAACAAACAACCAGGTCTTAACGAGATTCTAGCAGGCATCCGCAGCGCAGCAAAAGACCCTAATATTGCGGGCATATACATGGAGGTCTCCAGCATTGAAGCAGGCGTGGCAAGCATCGAAGAGATACGCAATGCATTAAAGGCCTTCCGTGCATCGGGGAAGTTTGTTTACACGTATGGTGAACAACTCACACAAGGCGCCTATTATCTTGCTAGCGTTTCCGACAGAATTTTTCTTAATCCGCAGGGGCAACTTGATTTTCGGGGACTTCGCACGGAGCTAATGTTTTATAAAGGCGCATTTGAAAAATTAGAAATCGAGCCAGAGGTAATAAGGCATGGAAAATACAAGAGCTTTGTTGAGCCGTATATCATGGATAAAATGAGTCCTGAAAACCGCGCACAGCTTCACCCCTTGGTTTTTACCATTTGGGATCAAGTATTGACCGGGATTTCGACAGCGCGCAAAATTGATAAGGACAGACTCAATCAGATGGCCGAAACAATGCAAATCCGCACGGCTGAAGATGCCTTACGCGAACATTTTGTAGACACCCTGAGTTATTACGACGGTGTGCTTGCCGCCATGCGCAGTAAGCTCGGAATTGCAGCTGATAAAAAAATTCCAGTATTGAAGTTTGCACGATACGAAGCATCCGTTCCTGAGCAATCCTATGACAAGGATAAGATCGCGGTTATCTATGCAAACGGCGAAATCAGCGGTGGTAATGGAGATGACAATTCGATCGGCTCTGATCGTTTAGCAGAAACCATTCGCAACGCGCGTTTGGATGATCATATAAAGGCAATCGTCTTGCGGGTTAATTCGCCAGGCGGAAGTGCTTTGGCCTCGGATATTATTTGGCGAGAGCTAGACCTCACGCGCAAAACAAAGCCGGTAGTGGCTTGCATGGGAGATGTTGCAGCTTCCGGTGGATATTATATTGCCTGTGCTGCTGATAAAATTGTTGCTCAACCGAATACAGTCACAGGATCCATCGGTGTTTTAGGCATTCTTTTCAATGCCCAAAAACTCCTAAACAACAAACTCGGTATCACCATTGATACATTAAAAACAAATTCAATGGCCGATTTTATGAGCTTCACAAGACCATTAACAGCGGCTGAAAAATCGATTATGCAACAAAGTATCGAGCATGTCTATGACGTGTTTGTGAGTCGTGTTGCAGCTGGACGCAAAATGAGTGCTGCAGCCGTTGACAGTATTGGCCAAGGGCGTGTATGGATTGGGCGCGACGCACTTCGCATTGGCTTGGTTGACACCCTAGGAGGTATGCAAGACGCGATAAACATAGCGAAGCATTTAGCAAAATTAGATACCTACCAAGTGGTGGAATTACCAGCGCGTAAAGAGGCCATTAAAGAGCTGATAGAAGGACTCACCGAAGATGCGCGAACAACACTTTTGGGTAGCCAATTAACTGAAAACGAGATGCGTTATTTTCGTCAGATGCGATCTTTGCTTAGGTGCCGAGGAATACAGGCCCGCATGCCAATGGACATCGAATTTTATTGATTCCGCATCAATCGTTTACACTCTTGAGCAAGAACATTACCCAGTTTATGGGTGATGGTGAATCCCAAAAAGACATACCAATCCTTGTCTTTTGAGTTTCCTCTTTGACGACCTGCGATATTGATTAGGGTTGTATCGGTTAGTGCACCAATGGTAGTTTGCATATATTTTGGGAAAGCACCGGAATTTAAATATACAGTACTCACATCGTCAAGATAGTCGGTGGTTGTTTTACGCGGCGCAGCTTCGATCGAAAAAACCCAGCTTCCGGCTCGCGCTTTAACTCCAACACCCATTGGCAATGCAGCTTGGATTTTAGAGTAGGCTTTCCCTTCAAGTTGAAGCTTGCTTAATTCAAGAGTAGCTCCATTTAACTCTAGCGTTGGGTTAATGTAACAGAAAGCCAAGCCGGTGTATACATAGGGAGAGATTTTAACAGGCGAGCCAAACTTCTCGATGGGAAGAAAATTGAATTCAATTAATCCCGACAGTTCCCTCACAGGGGATGTAAAAGCGAGATTCCTTTGCAATGCATAACCATATTTTTGAAAAGCATCATCTCCGCTTACTCGGCCCGATAGAAGGTTGACACGCAAGGCATAATGGGCATTCAGATTCTGACGCAGTAGAAAGCCATACGACGAATGCCAAACACGGGCATCATGATTGAACATGGTTTGATTTAGCTCGCCACGATAGCTCATTCCACCGAGCAGCATACCAAATTCAGCAGTTTGCGCTTGGGCAACTGTCAGCGATGTAATAAAAAACAAAAAGAGTAGACGAATTCTCATGCTAAAGCAAAGCCCAATGTCTTAATTAAACAAACGATAAAAATTCAACTAAATTGCGACACTAGAACTTGGGCAGGTTGTTTCGAGTGGTTCTGATTTTATAATTAATCGTCACCATGGCAAACATATAAGCATCGTTGTATTTAGGATCTCCGCGCTGTTGCCCTGGGTCGGATGAACCTCCGCCGCTTAAATTAAGCGATCTATTGGCGAGCAATTTTGCCAAATCTCCATTGGCTTGATTTTTTAGTAATGCGGGATTTACATAAGTGGTGCTAACATCATCAATGTAATCTGTGAGTGTGTAATGCAGCCCATATTGAATACCAATGCTATATCGACGAGAGAGGCCATATTTAAAGCCAATACCTATCGGAATACTCATTGCAACCCGATGGTATTCATTGCGAGATGGCAGTAATCCTTGTCCTTCGGTATGCAAAGGCTGTAACTTAACCCAAGAGCCAGCATCATCGCGTGTTACTGGATTGAAATAGAATACACCAAGACCAACAAAGCCATAGGTATGCAGTTCAAAACCCCGACGACCTCTTACACCACGCAGTCTATATTTATGCCCCACCTGCTCCTTCATGAAAGCAACTTCGAGGTTGGTGTTAAATTCATAAATATTGGATGCAAAGCTTAGGTTTCGGCTTTCGCGAAATATTTCGGTCGTCCTTTTATCATCCCCATAAACACGCCCCAAACAGATGTTGGAGCGAACTGCCATGTATTCGTTCAAGCGATAACGCATACCCACGGTAAGAGCTGGGCGGGTTGAGCTCCAATTCAGGTCTTTTAAAACATGGGTTGCGATGGCGTTAGCGCCACCGAGATCGCCGAGGAAGTTGGTAGCGCCAACACCGTAAATAATATCGTAGCGAAAGGATTTCCATCGCTGCGCCAGGCCAATCATTGGCATACAGGCTACAAGAATAAGAATCAGCGCTTTTTTCATCAGAATCAATATCGTATTTGCAAAGGTATCAATTTTCAAAAACAAGACCTAAAATCGAAGCATTGATACAACACTTAAAACTTAGGTAGGTTTGAACCATTGACTTTAAGCTTGTAATTTAGGGAAAAAAGGGCGAACATATAGGCGTCGGTGAAACGCGGATCACCGCGCTGAGCACCCGCTGCCGTGATAGAAGGGTGAGCGTTGCTTGTCTTATTTGCCATTTTAGCGGCCAGCTCACCTATGGTATTTTGTCCCTTAAGGATTAATGGATCTACATAGACGGTACTTACATCATCGATGTAATCGGTAAAGGTGTAACGCAAACCATATTCCAAGGTAGCATTCCAGCGTTTATTTATTCGCAAATTGAAGGCAAGTCCGATAGGGATACATAGTTGATAATTGGAATACGTTTTAGGTCTTGATGCAATTAGCGTCTGCCCTTCGGTATGCAGGGGGCGCAGCGGGTGCCATTTTCCTGTGCGGTTGCCTTGGTTATCAAGTTCTTCTCCAGCTGGGTTAAAATAAAACATCCCTACACCCACAAATCCGTTGACATGTATGATATAGCCACGACTTTTCTTAACGCCGCGCATACGCGGGCTTCGTGTTGATTGTTCCTTCATGAACGAAGCCTCGTATAAAAAATTAGCCTCGGCAATGGTGGTCCTGAAATTTAGTCGACGATAGGCACGATAGAACTCAACATTTTTGATTTGATCACTGCCGGCCAATCGGCCTAAGGTAAAATTGCTTCGAACAGCGGTGTAGGCAGATATTTTGTAACGAAGGCCTGCACTTGCTGCATATCTCGTCGATCCCATGTTTAAATCATTCAAGAGATGCGAACCAGCAAGGCTAGAACCACCAAGATCACCTAAAAAACTAGTGGGGCCTAAACCAAAAACGAAGTTATAGCGATATACCTTCCAACTTTGGGCAGACGCCAAAAAAGGAAGTGAGAGAAGTAAAAAAAGGCAAATGCTTTTTCTCATACTAGAATGCTATCACAAATATAGGTTTTCTCCTAATCATATCCCACTTTTAATGTCGGTTCTGCTATCTATACCCCACATCAGTTTGTTGCGAAGGGTTGTTAGGAAATTCTCGTTATTGAGACGGACAAGGTTGATTGAAAAATCTTCCTTTCGAACAGCGATTCGCGCGGAAGCATCTATTGTTAGTGATCGCGAATCGAGACTAACCAAATAGTTTCGACTTCTCCCTTCTACGGATAAGGAAATCACATTCTTGTCGGAGACTACGACAGGCCTTACATTGAGATTGTGCGGAGCAATAGGTGTAATAACAAAATTCTCGGATTGAGGCGCGATAATTGGGCCACCGCAGCTCAGTGAATAGCCGGTGGAACCGGTTGGTGTGGAGATAATGAGTCCATCGGCCCAATAGGAGTTAAGAAACTCGCCATTCAAGAAGGTATTTATTATCATCATGGTGGATGAATCCTTTTTGTGTACGGTGAGTTCGTTCAGTGCATAGTTAACACCTATAAAACCAGGAAGCTCGGGCTCCGACTCCATGTGCAAGAGTGATCGTTTATCGAGGGAAAAGTGCCCTTGCTGTAAACTTTCAATGGCTTTTTCGAAATCGGTTTTTGAAATGCTTGAAAGAAAACCGAGGCGGCCGGTATTGATTCCAAAGACAGGCAAGCCAGAATCGCGGACGAGCGAAAGGGTATCGAGCAGGGTACCATCGCCGCCGATACTAAAGAGAAAATCGACTCCTGAACGCAGCTCGGCATGGGAGCTAAAGGTTTGCACCCCTTCTCTTTTTAGATTGCTTTGCAGATACCCGTAATAGGGTTCATGCATGATCCATTCGACCCCGACAGAATCAAGATGGTCGACGAGTAAGCAGGCGAAATCGATGCTGTTTTTATTAAAAGGTCGGCCGTAGATTGCTATTCGCATGTTGGTGTTTACTGTGTAAAAGTAAAAAATGTTTGCATATCAAATGATAAAACGAGTAAAAGCCCATAAGCAGTCGAAAATAGGCGTCAGCGCGCGAGGGACCGGAGGGGCGGCTGGAAGGTCAGTGTGGGTGTGGGTGTGGGTGTGAAAGAGTGTGAAGATGGTTTGCAGGGTACATTCCAGCCGGTGCGGAGCACGGCACCCCCGGAGTGGCCCGACCCGAAAGCAGAAGCCCCGCCGAATGGGCGGGGCTTCGCGATAGGGACGCGCCCAAAAACTAGACCATTTGTTTCGCATCAACCCATTGGCTGAACTGCTCCTCTTTAACCAAACCGAGTCCGACAGCAGCTTCGCGCAAGGTAAGATTTTCTTTGTGCGCCTTCTTGGCAATCTTCGCGGCATTCTCATATCCGATGTGAGGATTGAGCGCGGTAACTAGCATCAAGGAGTTTTCGAGGTGCTTCTGAATGATCTCGCGGTTAGCGGTGATTCCGGCGGCACATTTTTCGTTGAAGGACATGCATGCGTCGCCGATGAGGCGTGCAGACTGCAGCACGTTCGCAGCGATCAAGGGTTTGAATACGTTGAGTTCGAAGTGGCCGTTTGAACCTCCGATAGACACCGCTACATCGTTGCCCATCACTTGCGCGCAGACCATGGTGAGTGCTTCGGGCTGAGTAGGATTAACTTTACCAGGCATGATAGACGAGCCAGGTTCGTTGTCGGGGATTACGATTTCGCCGATACCGCAACGAGGTCCAGAAGAGAGCATGCGGACATCGTTTGCTATTTTCATGAGCGACACGGCAGCGCGCTTAAGAGCGCCAGACATTTCCACCATGGCATCGTGTGCTGCGAGGGCTTCAAACTTGTTCGGGGCGGTAACAAAAGGGTAACCGGTGAGATCAGCGATTTTTTTAGCGACCAGTACATCGTATCCTTTCGGGGTATTGAGTCCGGTGCCTACAGCGGTTCCACCAAGTGCGAGCTCGCACAACATTTCAAGGGCCGATTTGATACAGCGGATGCTGTTGTCAATCTGTTGCACATAGCCAGAGAATTCTTGTCCGAGGGTGAGCGGCGTGGCATCCATAAAATGGGTGCGACCGGTTTTTACGATGTCTTTGAACTCAATAACCTTAGCAGCCAGGGTATCGCGAAGGGACTGAAGGCCTGGCAGGGTGATTTCGACTACCGACTTGTAAGCCGCGATGTGCATGGCTGTTGGGTAGGTATCGTTCGACGATTGTGACTTGTTCACATCGTCGTTTGGGTGGAGCACCTTTTTATCGTCGGCAAGCTTGCCGCCATTTTTAACATGTGCATAGTATGCAATAACCTCGTTGGCATTCATGTTGCTTTGTGTGCCAGAGCCAGTTTGCCAGATGACAAGCGGGAACTGATCGTCGAGCTTTCCTTTCAAAATATCTTCACACGCCATGGCAATCATGTCGCGTTTTTCGGCGCTCAATACACCGAGGTCGCAGTTGGCCTGGGCAGCGGCTTTTTTTAAGTAAGCGAAAGCGTAGATGATTTCTTTTGGCATACTCGCTTCGGGTCCGATTTTAAAATTGTTACGGGAACGCTCGGTTTGTGCACCCCAATATTTATCGGCGGGTACTTTAACTTCGCCCATTGTGTCGTGTTCGATTCTAAATTCCATATTGATTTATTTTTAGTGAGTATTAATTTAAAACGTCTGCGAAATTACTAAGGATGCATGTCAAATCAAATTCAAATAAAATCAGCGGCCGAGGCCGGTGGCCGGGCAACGATGGCGTGATTGCCTTTAACAAGAATAGGACGCTCGATCAAGCTGGGGTTTTCAGCAAGTATTTTAATCCATTCTTGCTCGCTGTAATCCTTGCCGGCAAACTTCTCCTTGTATAGGCTTTCTTTTTTTCGAACAAGGTCTTTGGCAGGTATTACGAGCTTCTTGAGCAAAATCGTGAGTTCAGCAACGGTGGGTGGCTCATCCATATACAAAACGACACGTACCTCCTGCCCTGCTTCCTTTATCATATTCAAAACAGCACGGCTAGTGGAGCAGGTGTTTTTGTGGTAGATCGTGATCATGCGGATAGCTAGTTACGTGTTCCGAATTCCATCAGATAGGCTTTGATGAAATCATTTAAGTCGCCATCCATGACGGCCTGCACGCTGGATGTTTCGTAGTCGGTGCGTAAATCTTTAACGAGCTTGTAGGGATGCATCACGTAGTTGCGAATTTGGGAGCCCCACTCGATTTTCTTTTTTCCTTTCTCCAAGGCCTGCTTTGCTTCGTTTTGTTTGCGAATCTCGAGCTCATAGAGCTGCGACTTCAACATCTTTATTGCTTTCTCTTTGTTCTGATTTTGCGACCGCTCGGCTTGGCATTCGATGATGATGCCAGATGGGCCGTGATGCAGCCGCACAGCGGTTTCTACCTTGTTAACATTCTGACCGCCTTTACCACCTGAACGGAAGGTTTCAAAAGAAACATCGGCAAGATTGACTTCGATATTAATGGTGTCATCCACAAGTGGATAGGCATACACCGAGGCAAAAGATGTGTGGCGTTTGGCATTTGAATCGAATGGGGAGATACGCACAAGACGATGCACCCCGTTTTCTCCTTTCAGGTAGCCGTAAGCATAGTCGCCTTCCACCTCTAGTGTCACTGATTTAATACCAGCAACATCGCCATTTTGAAGATCGACTTGCTTGACTTTGAATTTATTTTTTTCTGCCCAAAGCACATACATGCGCATAAGCATCTCGGCCCAATCCTGACTCTCGGTGCCACCTGCACCCGAGTTAATGGTGATGATGGAGTTCATCACATCCTCTTCACCGCTTAACATGTTGCGAAACTCAAGTGCTTCGATTAGACGAAGGGTTTCAGCATAGCTTATATCGGACTCTTCTTCGGTAGCATCGCCTCCTTTAAAGAAGTCGAAAACAACGGCGAGATCGTCAACAGAAGCGCGAACCACTTCAAAGGAATCGGTCCAGCGTTTCTTTTGTTTGATGGCTCGAAGAAGCACCTCAGCGGCTTTGGGATCATCCCAAAAACCAGCGGCTTGAGTTTGCGCCTCTTGGTCTTTTATTTCTTCAATTTTACGATCGTAGTCAAAGATGCCTCCTCAGGGCATCGGTACGATCTTTTGCGTCCTTTAGTTGCTCTATTGTCATAATGCTGCAAAGATAGCATTAAGAAACGGAATCGTTGCCACCTAAAAGCGCCCACACCAGATTGCTCTCGAAGCCACGCGCGATAACATAACGTGCGGCTTGCTGCTTTAATAAATTGTGTTTTAACGAACCTGCTTTTAATCGCGATGCACCCATTTTTTTATCAAGCAGCGTTTGCATGGTGCTCCTGTATTCGGATTCGTTTATCTCGGAGAGGCCAGCACGGATGCAGTAGTCAGAAACGCCTTTTGCTCTGAGGTAGGCGACGATCTTTTTTCGGCCCCATAGTTTGATTCGAAAACGCCCGCGGGCGAGTGAGCGCGCGTATCGCTCTTCGTTAAGCCGCCCATCTTGTATGAGCTCAACCATCAACTCCTCCGACTCCCGACGATCGATTTTTAATTCGTAGAGTTTTGCTCGCACCTCAGAATGACAGCGCTCCTGATAGTCGCAGTACTTGCGAATGCGCGTTCGGTTCGGGTTGGTATCTATCTTCTGAGTGGCCATGCTTTAAAAGAAACAGTCCTGTTTAGCAGGACTGTTGATGATGATAAACGCTAGACAAGATTTATTTTTTAGGCCCCTAGCATCTCTTTTACGAGTGAAGAAATCAATCGATTATCTGCTTTTCCGGCAAAATGTTTGGAAGCCATTCCCATCACTTTTCCCATATCAGCAGGACTGTTTAAGCCCGCATTTTCGATGATGCTTTTTAACTCAGCGCGCACTTGCGCTTCGTCTAATTGCTTAGGGAGAAACTTCTCAATAACGGCAATTTCCTCGAGTTCACCTTTGGCAAGTTCGGAACGATTTTGTTGAACAAAAATCTCCACCGACTCTTTGCGCTGTTTTACAAGTTTCTGCATCAATTTCAAAGCAGCATCGTCGGTAATTTCGCCGGATGCGCCTTTCTCAGTTTTAGCAACTATGATTGCGGCTTTAATGGCACGAAGGCCGCGCGTGGCGGCCTCGTCCTTGGCTAGCATTGCTGCCTTGAGCTCTTGGTTTATTTTATCTTCGAACATGATGTTAATCTACGCTATCGTGAAGAAAGGTGTTATTTGGTCGAATGGAAGGGTTGCTGTTGTCGGCTTCACCAAGTGTAAAACGAGAGATTTCTGACTCGGATGAGTGTACCTCATTATCGAGTTTAACAGCGCGTCGAAGGTAAGCCGGCTCACGTTCTAGTTCATTGAGTCCGTTAGGAGTGTTATATCGATTGCTAACAGCTCTTAGTTGCGACACCCGATCGAGTGCTCTTCTGTTTTGTTCTAATTGAGGGTTGGCTTGTGCCTCAGGCTGTGCATTTTCAGCTCTTGTAATAATACGCGGCTCATCAGACATACTTTCGCTATGCGCATCGTTTTCGTTGATCCTATTAACAAAATCAGTTGCGACAGCTTGTGTAAGCACGAACTCATAAGCGGTTGCATTCTCCGACTTATCGAGATCATACGAAGTTTCTTGTATTTCTGAACGAACTGGCTCGATGAAGAGGTCTGCTTGAGCAAGTGGTTGTTTGACAACTTCGGCTTTCATTTCGCTTACGAATTCCGGTTGCACCGCGGCCTTTACTTCCACTTTGGCTTCCGGAATTTGAATGATTTTCAATTCCGGTTCAAGAGACGGAGCTAAATCTACAACAGCTTCAGCTAAGGGTGTCTCCACATCGGTGAGTTGAAGCACTTTGCGTGCACTACCCAAACTTGAAACGGTGTCTATTCCTTTTTGAAAGCCGGTGGCAATAATCGTTACACGCACTTGATCGCCTAAAGTTTCATCGATGCCATAGCCCTTGATAATCTCTGCAGTCTGTCCTGCGGCATCTTGCACGAAATCCATGATTTCACCGTACTCATCCATTGTAAGTTCGTCGTTACCTGAAACGATGTTTAAGAGCACATAGCGAGCACCAACAATGTTGCTGTCGTTAAGCAAAGGGGAATTAAGAGCCAACTCGACGGCTTTGATAGCGCGGTTCTCGCCGGATGAAACAGCAGATCCCATGATTGCTCGGCCGCTGTCTTTCATGACTGTTTGAATATCTGCAAAGTCAACGTTGATATGCAAGGTCACGGTGATTATTTCAGCTATACTCTTCGCAGCTGTGCTGAGAATATTGTCAGCATACACCAACGATTCAGAGAGTTTCAAGTTACCATAGATCTCGCGGAGCTTGTCGTTGCAAATGACGAGCAAGGTATCCACATTCTTCTTCATCTGCTCGATACCATCTTCTGCCTGTGTCTTTCTTTTCTTTCCTTCATGTGCAAATGGAATGGTGACGATACCCACGGTGAGGATACCCATCTCTTTTGCCACGCTAGCAATAATTGGCGCAGCACCTGTTCCGGTGCCACCACCCATGCCGGCGGTAATGAAAAGCATTTTTGTGTTATCAGAAAGGATTTTGCGAATCTCATCGATCGTTTCGATGGCCGCATTTTTACCTACTTCTGGCATCGAACCTGCACCAAGTCCTTCGGTTAGATGTGCACCGAGTTGGATTTTAGTTGGAACAGGAGAAATATCCAAGGCTTGCGCATCGGTGTTGCAAACGATGAAGTCAACACCTTTAATGCCTTGCTTGAACATGTGGTTTACAGCATTGCTGCCACCGCCACCAACACCAATTACTTTGATGATTGATGATTTTTCTTTTGGTAATTCGAATTGCATGTTATCAGGTGTTTATATTTATGTAAAGTTAGCTTAGCGCGGGGGCTGCATTTTTTTTGAGTATCCAAGTTTTCAACTTAGACCTGTTAATTCAAGGTTGTATAAAACAGCTTTCAGAACCTGTTGAGTTTAAAGTATTTTATCTGTCTGATCTTCTTCAAACCACTCCTTCCCACTTTTGAAAAGTTTATCGAAGAAACTGCCGTTCTTTTTGGTTGGCTGCTTTGGTTTTGCGGTATTGTTTAAATCGTGTTCATACCTGCGCAAACCAAGTAAAACAAGTCCAACAGTGGTTGCGTAAACAGGGCTTTTAACATCATCCGCTTTTACGGAGGCAACATGTTCCGTTGGATAGCCAATGCGCGTATCCATGCCGGTGATGTATTCCATCAGTTGACGAATGTGCTTGAGTTGCGAACCGCCGCCGGTAACTACGATACCCGCAATAAGTTTCTTTTCGAAGCCCGAACTCTTGATCTCATAGTAAACTTGCTCGATGATCTCTTCCATACGCGCTTGAATGATGTGCGATAGGTTCTTCAATGAAATCTCTTTTGGCTCGCGACCACGCAAACCTGGTATGCTTACGATCTCGTTATCTAAGTTTTCACTTGCAAGTGCAGATCCAAATTTCACCTTCAAAAGTTCTGCCTGATTTTTAATGATGGAACAACCTTCACGAATATCTTCGGTGATGACATTGCCTCCAAAAGGAATGACGGCTGTATGTCTAATAATTCCATCCTGAAAAATGGCCACATCGGTAGTACCACCACCTATATCGACAAGTACAACACCCGCTTCTTTTTCCTCATCCAACAAAACAGCTTCGGATGATGCTAAGGGTTCAAGGACAAGGTCTGACACAGTCAAGCCAGCTCGCTCTACACATTTTTTGATGTTGTTGACGGCAGCTACGAGTCCGGTGATGATGTGGCAATTTGCTTCTAATCGAATACCTGACATGCCAATCGGATCTTTGATACCTTGCTCGCTATCGACGATATATTCTTGTGGAATGACATGAATAATCTCTTCGCCTGGAAGCATTGCAAGTTTATACATATCCTCGATTATCAAATCGATGTCTTTCTGTGAAATCTCCTCGTCTGTAGAGTTACGCGTGCGCATGCCTCGATGCTGAAGACTTTTTATATGCTGACCAGCAATACCCACATTAACCACCTTGATATCAACACCAGACTTGGCTTCTGCCTCTTGAACAGCCTGCTTTATAGAGCTCACCGTCCGCTCTATATTGGAAACCACACCTCGTGTGACTCCAATGGATTCGGCCTTACCCATGCCGAGAATTTCCAATTTACCATGTTCATTTTTACGCCCTACAATAGCACAGATTTTTGTTGTGCCAATATCTAGGCCAACTACAATTCCAGAGTTTTCCATTTTATTAAAAGATATTAATGTGTTGTTAAATTAGACGGATTCGTATTGCTTGATGCGACTGTTTCTAGCTGTGTACAAACTATTTGATCGCGGTATTTCAGGTTAATAGTTGCATAGGCATCCCAGCCTCTTCGAACAAGTCCTTTCTGATAAAAAACAAGCAGTCTGCTGAATTTATCTTCCATGTCTTCTATTCCACCAAAAAGGATTTTCTGACCACCAATTAGAGGAATGAGTTCGAACTCATGATCCGCATTCACATACACCTGCTCGACCAAAGCAGAAAGCACTTCATCCTTGGCTATATAAGCAGCAAGAACGAACAAGCTATCCATGAGATCATGACGACTAGCAGTGGCTGAATCCTCTGTATTTAGAAAGGGCTTTATTTTAGTAAATAGGAGTGAGCCCGCAATAGATCCGCTAGCCACAGGAACACGAGCAACGTATTGATCCGACATCGGCATAAGTGCACCAACGCTATCGATGTAAAATTTTTCGCCCTTAAAGTTGATAACACGCATTATCGCTTTGCGTTGCTTCACTTCAATGTTCAACTTCCCTTTTACATTCATAAAAACCTCGGCGTTGAGCACATACGGATCGTCGTCGAAAAGCGCTTCAATAGCATGCGTGTTAACTACTTGAGCAGGTACTCCGACAGGATAAATTGCTCGATCATTTAGCATGGCAATAACGTCTTGCTTATCAATGAAATAAACACCAGCAGGTTCATTGTCAATCTGTATATCCAAGGCAGTGCATTTTTGTAGGCTTTCTGCATGATTTACATAGCCTAACATTACCCCAAGAAGCAACAAGGCCTGTGACCAGAGGAACACACGCAATACCTTTTTCCAATTAATCTGATTCAGTTTCATTGGTCTTGCAAAACGTTAACAATCGGTTCAACAAGTTGATCAATATCTCCAGCTCCTAATGTTAGGATAACTCCTTCCTGCATGGAGGCAATAATATCCATAACTTCTGCCCTGCTTTTAACTGCTTTGTATGGTGCTGTAATCTTCTCTAAAAGCATTTCCGAAACTACACCAGGTATAGGTAATTCGCGCGCAGGATAAATCGCTAGCAAAAGCACCTCATCCAACAAAGAAAGACTTTTTGAAAAACCGCTGGCAAAATCACGCGTACGACTGAATAGATGGGGTTGAAACACACCGGTTATTTTTTGGCCTGGATACATGGCTCGAACAGACGAAATGCAAGCCCGCAGTTCTTCAGGGTGATGGGCATAATCGTCGATATAGGTGAGGCCCCCATTGCTGTATCGCAAATCGAATCGACGCCGAACACCATGAAAGGAGGATATGCCGGATCTAATTAAATCAGGAGTCACACCCATCTTTAAAGCGACAGCTGCAGCAGCGACGGCATTTTCAATATTATGCAAACCCGGCAAGCCCGACGTGATTCCGGCAATAACGATATCCGGTGTATGTAAATCGAAGGTATATTGATGATCCTGAATGCGTATGTTCTCAGCGCGGTAGATGGCTTCCTTATTTTCTACAGCATAGCTTATAAACGGAATACCTGGACTCAATCCGAAGCGACTAAATAGTACACCACCATCTTTGAGGCGTTTTGCAAAATCGATGTACGACTCTACCATGCTAGACGCATTGCCATAGATATCAAGATGATCAGCATCCATGGATGTGATTACCGAGATGTCTGGCGAAAGCGTTAGGAAAGAGCGGTCGTATTCGTCGGCTTCTACCACCACAATGGCCTTGGATGATCGATCCTTACCGAGTAATAAATTTGTATTGTAATTACTTGAAATCCCGCCTAAAAAAGCGGTCAAGTCAATACCTGCATGCCGAAGCAAATGCGCAATCATGGTAGAGGTGGTTGTCTTTCCATGCGTTCCTGCGACAGCAATGGTAAACGTATTCTCGGTGATTAAACCGAGCAGCTCGCTGCGTTTTAAAACAGTACAGCCTTCGCTTCGCAAATATTCTAGTTCGGCATGAACAGAAAAAACAGCAGGGGTATATACGACCAAGGTGTCCGATATCCAATTGGGATGCTCAAGCAATTGCTTAACTAAAGAAACATCTTCCTTATAATGCACACGAATTCCTTCCTGTTCCAACTCCAATGTCAAAGACGTTTGCACTTTGTCATAACCTGCCACGAAACAACCCTGTGCTTTGTAATAGCGCGCTAAGGCGGACATGCCAATGCCACCAACACCTACAAAATAAACTTGTCGCACAGTATCCAAGCGCATGGTTATTCTATTTTATTCTTTACTAACTTAAGTACTTCAAGAGCTATCCTTTCAGCTGCGTCTGGCTTACCAAGCCGAGCGATATTCGTTGTAAGGCTTTGCATACGACTTTCATCATGCAGCAAGGCCAATAAGGTTGACACCAAAGTTGCACGCGCTTCACTATCTTTGACATGCATGGCCGCATCTTGATTAACCATGGCCATTGAATTCTTAGTTTGATGATCCTCTGACACATTCGGTGAGGGCACCAAAATACATGGCTTATGCACAACGCACAGTTCTGATATGGAAGTAGCTCCTGCTCTTGATACAACAACATCTGCAATAGCATACGCGTAATCCATGCGTGTAACGAAATCAAACACACGAAGTCGATCCGGATATTTTTCGCTTATTGCCTTTGCCTCCGATATATAGGATTTACCAGTCTGCCAAAGAACCTGAACTCCTTCGTCCATTAGTTTTTGTATGCCAGAAGCGATGCTTTCATTAATCGTCCGAGCGCCTAAGCTGCCTCCTATTACAAGCACCGTTTTAATGCCGTCTTTTAAATTAAAAAATGCAGCTGCTGTTGGTTTTAAACCGTGTAAGTTCAGCAAATCTTGCCGTACAGGATTGCCGGTTAAAATCAATTTATTTTTTGGAAAGAAGCGCTCCATCCCATCGTAGGCAACACAAATCGTATTTACTCGTGAAGCCAATATTTTATTGGTGATGCCTGGATACGAATTCTGTTCTTGAACCAAGGCAGGAATGCCTCTTCCGGTAGCCGCATAAAGAAGCGGGCCACTGGCATAACCGCCAACACCAACTACGACATCGGCTTTGAATTTTTTAATTAGTGCGTGTGACTTAATCACACTGGATATTACTTTAACAGGAAACAGCAAATTATCAATCGTCAACCTACGCTGCAAACCGCTGATCCAAAGTCCTTCAATAGTGAAACCTGCAGCAGGCACCTTCTCCATTTCCATCTTGCCCTTAGCGCCTATAAAAAGAAACTCCGTATCTGGTTTAATTTTCTTTATTGCATTAGCAATAGCAATCGCCGGAAAGATATGTCCACCTGTTCCACCGCCGCTTACAATGACTTTAAGATTACGCTGTTTCAAACGAACCTCCTTCTTCTCTTTCAGATTCTCGACTGACACTTAAAATAATTCCTATGGCAATACCCGTAAAAATAATGGATGTGCCTCCCATACTAAGCAATGGCAGAGGTTGACCTGTTACTGGCCCCATGCTTGTGGCCACGGCCATGTTGATCATTGCTTGAAAAACCAAACTAAAGCCACACCCTACAGATAATAGCGTGGCGAAGGCCCTAGGGTTTTTCTTGACAATTAAGATACATCGATAAAAGAGCAAGACATACAAGATGAGAACGAGCGCTCCACCAATAAAACCATACTCTTCAATGATTATCGCATAAATAAAATCGGAATACGGATGTGGTAAAAAATTTCTTTGCGTACTGCCTCCTGGCCCTTTACCGGTCAAGCCACCTGTGGCTATTGCAATTTTAGCTTGCTCTGCTTGATAGTTGTTCTCGTTGTTTCCGTCGACGAAATTCGTGGTTCGATTAATCCATGTATAAACCCGCTGATTAATAGAATTAACCATACCAGCCTTGTAGGTAAACATCGCAGAGGCTATGAAAATGGTCAGCAGCACAAGTCCAGATGCGAGCATGATACCAATATATTTAAGATTGACTCGTCCTATGAACATAACCACCAAACTAGTTACAAAAAGCACTGCCGATGTAGAGAAGTTAGCTGGCAGAATAAGTCCACAGACTAACACAATCGGCACAATGACGGGCAGGAAACCAGACTTAAAGTCTTTGATATTATCTTGATTGCGTGACAAAACGCGAGCGATATAGAGAAGCAAAGCGAGCTTAGCAAAATCCGAGGTTTGAAAAGTCAATGAGGTTCCAGGCAAGGTAATCCAACGACTTGCTTCGTTTAAATTAGTGCCCAAGAGCAAGGTTAAAAAAAGCATCGGAACCGCGATATAAATCGCAATCATAGAGATGCGTGAATAATAGGTATACTTTATTTTGTGTGCGACGAACAACAGCACAAAACTGATTAAAAAAATCTTCGCATGCTTATAGAGGTAATGCTCTGTATTACCCGATTGGTATTTATACGAAAGCGTGCCCGTTGAACTATAAACAGCTAGCAAGGAAAAAAAACATAAGAGGATAACCACGATCCAGATAATCCGGTCACCTTTTAGAAAAGAGAATAGCCAATTCATTATTTTGAATACTAAAGTGCTTTAACTGCGGCTTTGAATTTACGACCTCTCTCTTCATAGTTCTCAAACAAATCGAAGCTAGCGCAGGCAGGAGATAGAAGCACTGCATCGCCCTTTGTGCCCAATTTGTAACACATTCTAACAGCATCGTCTGCAGACATGGTATCGATGATCGTAGGCACAACATCTTTGAAAGCGCGATGGATCTTCTTATTGTCCACACCCAAACAAACGATTGCTTTTACTTTCTCTTTCACAAGATCGGCAAGCATAGCGTAGTTATTGCCTTTGTCTTTTCCTCCAAGAATAAGCACAACAGGCTTGTTCATGCTTTCCAATGCATACCATGTTGAATTTACATTGGTAGCTTTTGAATCGTTGATAAAATCGATTCCATGCACGGTACCAACAAATTCGAGACGGTGCTCGATGTTTTGAAAATCCTCCAAACTTTCGCGAATAACCTCCTTACGGATGTTAAGCGTTTGAGCAGCAATAGCCGCAGCCATGGAGTTGTAGGCATTGTGCTTACCTTGTAATGCAAGTTCGAAGATTGACATACTGAATTGGTTTTCGTTATAGTGAATTGTTATCTGGTCGTTTTCAAGAAAGCCGCCTTGAGCAAACTTCTGCTTTATACTGAATGGAATTAATTGCTGTTGAAATTGTCTTTTATTCATCTCCGCTGCTACGAGCTCATCGTCCTGGCAATAAATCAAGACATCTTCAGGGCCTTGATTTCTGGTGATGCGAAATTTAGAATCGACATACTGCTGCATCTCATAGTTGTATCGATCAAGATGATCTGGGGTTATGTTGAGCAAAATCGCTACGTCAGCGTGGAAGTTGAACATGCCATCCAATTGAAAACTGCTCAACTCAATAACATAATAGTCACGATCGCGTTCAGCAACAAGGCCAGCTAAACTTTTACCTACATTACCAGCTAAGCCAACATCCAAACCGGCTTTCCGCAGTATATGATAGGTCAGCAAGGTTGTTGTAGTCTTGCCGTTGCTGCCGGTTATGCAAATCATCTTTCCTTTCGCGTAGCGTGCAGCAAACTCGATTTCAGAAATCACCGATACCCCATTCTCTTTCAGCCTTGTAATCAGAGGCGCATTATCGGGTATGCCAGGACTTTTAACAACCTCGGCTGCTGATAGAATGCGTTCTTCATCATGACCGCCTTCCTCAAAGGGGATACTATTTTTAACAAGGCGTTCTAGGTAAACATCTTTAATTTTCCCAGCATCAGAAACAAAGACATCGAAGCCCATTTTCATGCCGAGAAGAGCAGCGCCAACGCCACTTTCACCAGCTCCAAGAACAACAAGTTTCGATGCCGCAGTCATTATCTTAGTTTGAGCGTTACGATAGTCAATACAGCCAAGGTGATTCCGATAATCCAAAACCGGGTCACAATCTTGGCTTCGTGATATCCTTCTTTTTGATAATGGTGATGCAACGGCGACATCTTGAAGATGCGGCGACCCTCGCCATACTTGTTTTTGGTGTATTTAAAATAGCTTACCTGAATTACCACAGATAGATTTTCTACTAGAAAAATCCCACATAGGATTGGTATCAAAAGCTCTTTTCGAACCGACAATGCAGCTACGGCAATGATTCCGCCCAAGGCCAAGCTCCCGGTGTCCCCCATAAATACCTGAGCGGGATAGGAATTGTACCAAAGAAAACCCACACAAGCACCAACAAAAGCACTCATAAAAACGACTAGCTCACCCGAATAAGGGATGTACATAATGTTCAGGTAATTCGCAAAAACGGTGTTACCCGATACATACGCCAGGATGCCGATTGTAGCACCGATAATAGCAGACGTGCCTGTCGCTAAGCCATCGATACCATCCGTTATGTTAGCGCCGTTTGAAACTGCTGTGATAATAAGTATGACGATCGGTATATAGAGCAAGAAAGCCCACTTACGGTATGCACTACCTAGAAACGATAATAGATCGGCATAATCAAACTCGTTATTTTTAAAGAAAGGAATAGTAGTCTTCATCGACTTCACATCCTGCTTGTCAAAAATCATATTCTCGCCTTGCTGCAAGTCATCTACAATATTGCTTTTTGGAGCCCAAGAGATTGTTTCTTTAGCAATGTGCTCGCGAACAACTACATACGAATTAAAATAAAGCACGGTGCCTACAATCAATCCAAGCCCTACCTGGCCCATCACTTTAAATTTGCCGGCTAGCCCTTTCTTATCTTTTTTGAATACTTTGATATAATCATCCAAGAAACCAATCAATCCCAACCAAATGGTTGAAACGATCATAAGAATCACATACACATTCTGAAGTTTTGCCAACAAAAATGTTGGAATTAAAATCGCTGCAATGATGATCAACCCACCCATCGTCGGGGTGCCTTGCTTCTGCTTTTGGCCATCCAAACCGAGGTCGCGAATGGTTTCACCAACCTGCATCCTCAGAAGGTATTGAATGATCCGCTTGCCCAATAGCAAGGAAAAAACCAAGGATAAAATAATCGCCAATGCCGCACGGAAGGAGATGTATTGAAAAACACCCGCTCCTGGGAAATTGTAATGACTATGAACATATTGAAACAGGTAGTATAGCATCGAACTAATTTAGTTGAACATTTCTCTTAATACTTCTTTATCATCGAAAGGATGTTTCACCCCTTTTACTTCTTGGTATTTCTCATGCCCCTTCCCGGCAAGCAGAATAATATCGCCGCTAGCAGCCAAGGAACATGCCACTTTTATAGCCTCTCTGCGATCTGCAATCACCATTGTTTTCTTATGATGTTGCGGGGGCACTCCTTGCTTCATCTCATCAAGAATAAGTTGCGGATCCTCGTTGCGCGGATTGTCTGAAGTGAGAATAACTCGATCGCTCATATCGCATGCGATGCTAGCCATAACTGGCCTTTTAGCAGCATCTCTATTGCCGCCACATCCAACGATCGTAATCACCTGCTCGTTTCCTGTTCGAATGTCACGAATGGTGCTCAGTACATTTTTCAATGCATCCGGCGTATGTGCGTAATCAACAATACCTGTTACTTTGTTAGCTGAGGTAATGTATTCAAAGCGCCCTTCTACAGAATCGAGACTGCTTAATGCTGTAAGCACTAAAAGTGGCTCTTCGCCTAAAAGAACAGCAACAGAATAGGCTGCGAGCAAGTTGTATGCATTAAAGCTTCCAATCAATTTGCAATACACATCTTGACTACCAATCTGCAGGGTAAGACCAGAGAAACCATTCTCTACTATCTTAGCTCTAAAATCACTCATCGAACGAAGCGCATAGGTCTTGATCTCCGCATGGGTGCTCTGAACCATGATTTTACTATTTTTGTCATCGGAGTTAACGAGAGCAAAAGCAGCACTTCCAAGCAGGTCGAAAAATCCTTTTTTTGCCTTAATATATTCTTCAAACGTCTTGTGATAATCTAAATGATCGTGGGTAATGTTCGTAAAAACACCACCAGCAAATTCAACAGATGTTACGCGATGCTGAACGATGGCATGCGAGCTAACTTCCATAAAGCAGTGGGTACAACCTTCGTCAACCATGTGCCGAAGCAAGGCGTTTAATTGAAGCGCATCGGGTGTGGTGTGCGTAGCTGGTACAACCTGATCATTCACCTGGTTACGTACTGTCGAGAGCAAACCCACCGAATGTCCAAGTTGGCGAAACATGCGAAACAAGAGCGTTGCAGTTGTCGTTTTACCGTTCGTACCAGTAACTCCAACCAATTTAATCTGAGTGGATGGATTATCGTAATAATTAGCAGCGATAAAGGCAAGCGCGATATTGCTATCCTTCACTCGGATGTAACTAACACCGTCTTGCATCACCTCCGGTAAGCTTTCGCAAACGATGGATCCAACACCTTTCTCGATTACCGAGGCAATAAATTGGTGTCCATCCGATTGCGTTCCTTTAATTGCCACAAACAAGCTGCCAGCAACTACTTTGCGCGAATCAAAACAAACTTGCGAAACAGGCACATCGGTAGTACCGTGTACTTCGAGGATCCCTGCTTTATATAAAAGTTCTTTTAAGTTTTTCACAGCAAATCGATTTTAATTTCAGCTCCTTTTTCAAATGTCACTCCAGGCGTCAAACTCTGTTTCCGCACCAATCCCTTTCCATTTGTTTTTACAGTCAAACCGCTCAATTCCAATAAGTACAAAGCATCGCGCAAGCCCATCCCTTGAACATTAGGAACCCCTTTTCCTGGTGTCGCATTCGCTAATCTTGCCTCGCTACTTTTGAGCGTCATCTGCGCCCATTCAGAGGTGCCATCATTCGTTGTCTTTATACCAATTTTTGTAGTCACCTTGTTGATGTCTTCTCGATTGCCCACCATCATATTCGGGGCTGCAGGTGTTTTCAAATTGGCTTTCGCTAGCGTCGTTGCTGGCTCACCAAAATACTCTTGATGCATATCCAAGCGACTGCTATACACCTTATCAGCAATCTCTTTGAACACAGGACCTGCGACGATAGCTGCATAATAGTCCAACTTCGATGGGGCGTTCACTACCACGATGCAAGAATACTTCGGATTGTCAGCTGGGAAATAACCCACAAAAGATGCTTGATAGGTGGTAGTTGATTTAAACTTATAGCCATAGTCGCGGTTTGCAATCTGCGCCGTTCCTGTCTTTCCAGCAATTTTATAGTTTGGGTTTTTTAAGTTGGTAGCCGTTCCATTTTCAACCACACCTTCTAATAGTTTTTGGGCATACGCAACTGTTTGAGCAGAACAAATCTTAGGGTTGATAACAGCAGGTTGAAATTGCTTTACCGCATTACCTCTGTTTGTAATTGACTTAATGAACACAGGCTTAACCATTATGCCCTTGTTGGCAATTGCATTGTAGAAAGTAAGTATCTGCAAAGGTGTCATACGCACTTCATAGCCAATAGACATCCAAGGTAGCGTTACACCGGACCACGATTTACTATCTTTTGGATTCTTGATTAACGGAGGCGCTTCACCAGGAATATCCATATTGAGCGACTGGCCAACATTCATACGTGTCACCGCTTTCACAAAATCCGATTGATGATTTTGATAGGCGCCGTAAATAATTTTAGAGATACCCACATTCGACGATATCTCAAAAGCATGTTGCACCGTCATGCGATTAGGTATTCCCTCATGCGAATCCTTCATTTTGCGATCCGAATACATTTTAACGCCGTGCTCGATGTCAACAAAATCGGTCGGCTTTACCTTCCCGTCTTCCATGGCAGCCACCATAGAAATCAATTTAAAAGTGGAACCTGGCTCCATGCTCTCGCCGAGCGCATAGTTATACGTTTCAAAATAATTTCCGGAACTGTCTCGCGCTAAATTTGCAATTGCTTTTATCTCTCCTGTCGCAACTTCCATCAATACAGCACAACCGTGCTCGGCTGCATTCTTGGACAAGGCA
Source organism: Bacteroidota bacterium (assembly GCA_947448795.1). Classification (GTDB taxonomy): domain Bacteria; phylum Bacteroidota; class Bacteroidia; order AKYH767-A; family JAHEYN01; genus CANFOZ01. The sequence continues at coordinate 8,472 of CANFOZ010000010.1, read as the reverse complement.
TCCATCAAAGCACTCTCTGCAACATCTTGTATGTTAATATCTATAGAAGTCCAAAGATCACTGCCATCCTGCGGCTCAACCTCGTTATCATCGTTTATTGGCATCCATACACCACCTGAAATCTTCTGCATCAAGCGCTTTCCACCAGTGCCTTGTAGATAGTCGGTATATGCCCCCTCAAGCCCAACTGGCTTCTGGCCCTCCTGATACAAGCCAATGGTTCGAGCGGCTAATTTCTCAAAGGGCTTTGCACGATGATTCTTCTCAATCACTAAAAGTCCTCCTTTGTATCGGCCAAGACGAAAAATAGGCAACAAGCGCGATGCCTTCAATTGAGTGTAACTTACACCACGCTGGATGAGACAATATTTATCTCCACGCTTTCTAGCTCGCGATAACTCACTACGATATGCCTTCCAACTATGATCCTGGTAAAGCGCAGCAAGTCCCATAGAAAGTGAATCTAGGTCATCCTTGAAAATCTTAGTTGCAACCGCATTAACATCCATACGCAGGTCATAAATTGGTATCGATGTACCAAGCAGACTTCCATCGCTAGCATAAATATTGCCGCGTGATGGTTCGATGTTTATATACTTTGTGGTTAGACTCTGTGCCATGTCTTTCCACTTCTTGCCTTCAACAAATTGCAGAAAAAAAACACGGCCAAGAATAGCCAATCCGAATAGACAGATGAAGCCGAAAACGACGTAGACGCGATAGAGTATTTCCTTCTTTGGATCCATCTTATTTTACGCTAGCTCCGTGGATAATTATTTTCTTTGGCGGCACGACAGATTCTTTGATACCCAGTGAAACCGCCATTTTGGCTACTTGACTCTGTTTGCTTAGCACCATCAAATCCGATTTTGTAGTGATGTATTCCGAGCGTAACTCCTTCAGCTCAGTACCTATATGATCAATCTCGCGAATCGTTTTCTCGGCCACGTATGAATTTGCAATAAACAGCATCGCAAGAATGGCAACGAACAAAATGTAGGGTAACATTTTTATCGCATGCTCATGATTCAATAGGTTATCAGCACGCAAGGAATTTGTAATCCGCGCTAATAAACCCTGTCCTGCTTGATTGGTATTGCCTGTTGCCATGTCTTTACAGTTTCTCAGCGACACGCAGACGTGCACTGCGCGATCTTGTATTTCTTACTAATTCCTCTGGAGATGCTGTTATCGCTTTGCGATGTACCGGACGCAACTTGGTACCTAGTACATTGCCATATACATCCTTATCAGCTTCGCCCTCGAACTTACCATGAGCGATGTAGTTTTTTACCAAACGATCTTCTAAGGAGTGGTAGGATATCACAGCTAGTCGACCACCAGGAGCAAGCACATCGGCACTCAATTCGAGCAGTGCCTTGAGCACATCCAACTCCTTATTAACTTCGATACGCAAAGCCTGAAACACCTGCGCCAAATATTGATGTTCCTTCTCTTTAAAGACGCAGGTCTTGATCGCTTCCTTCAATTGAGAGACTGTTTTTATCGGTGCTTGTTTACGCGCTTTTACTATGGCTTCTGTGAGCTTATTCGCATTACGCACTTCGCCGTATTCATTGAAAATCCGAAACAAAGACGACTCGTTGTAGGTGTTCAAAACATCTTGCGCAGTTGTGTCTCCCTGTTGATCCATACGCATGTCAAGATCCGCCTCAAAGCGGGTTGAAAAGCCACGTTCAGCCACATCAAATTGATGCGACGAAACGCCTAGATCAGCCAAAATACCATGCACCGGTAACATATCGTAGTACCTTAAAAACCGTTTTAAATAAATGAAGTTATGTCGCACAAAAACGAAGCGCTCGTCTTCTGGATGATTTCGCAATGCATCCGCATCTTGATCAAAGCCAACAAGCTTCCCTTCCCCTAATCTTTCCAAAATTGCTCGCGAATGCCCTCCTCCACCAAAGGTCACATCCACATAAATCCCCGAGGGATTTAGAGCCAGCGCCTCCAGGCATTCATTAAGGAGTACCGGCTCGTGATACATCAGTTCGACTCCTCTTTAGTACCCATTACCTTCTCAGCCAAAGCAGCATAGTTCTCCGGCTCCTCGCTCATCATTTTTTCATACGCCGATTTCGACCACACTTCAATTCTGTTTCCAAAAGCAAACAGCACGATGTCCTTTTCAATTCCAGCATAATCGAGAAGCGTCTTTGGTAAAAGCAAACGATTCGTTGTGTCTAAAACCAGCTCTGTCGCTCCATTGCGAAAGGCACGCATGAACTCGCGATTCGCCTTTATGTAGAGGTTTAATTTATTCACCTCTGCACTCTCTTTCTCCCATTCATTCATTGGAAACAAAACCAAGCAGCGCTCAAAGCCACGGTTTATCACAAAGCGCTTCTTCGCAGCAGCTGGAATCTGCTTCTTCAATGCAGCAGGCATCATCACACGACCTTTGGGGTCGATCCTGCACTCGAACTCGCCGAGGAGGTTGGTGACTTTAGTTTGCGCGCTGCTTTTCATGGGTTAACACACCTTTTTCGGGTGGTAGGGTGTAAAGGTAAAAAAGTTTTTACCACTTTTTACCACTTCTTACCACTTTGTTGAAAACTTTTCTAGATACCCGTTTTTTGATGCTAGTTATTGCTTCTAAGCATATCCTTAAAAACCTAGCAATGATGATGCCTTCAGCGTAATTTTAAGCGCACAAATTCGCTTGCTTTTTTTTGAATAAATTAATTACCTACCTCAAAGAATGAAATCTTACAATGGCGATAATAGCCGTGTAAAAAGCTCCTTTTCTTTTCCTACTTTTGCAAGACATTTCTAGCGTATGGAATACCAGATAATCGAAGAGAAAAAATTCAGATACATTGAACAAGGCGAAGGGCATCCTTTGATCCTGCTTCACGGACTCTTTGGTGCATTAAGCAACTGGAAAGATGTGCTCGAGCAATTCTCACCGCACTACAAAGTGATTATCCCCTTGATGCCCATTTACGACCTGCCGATCCTGCGCACCAATGTTAAAAGCTTGTCTAGATTCATCCATAAATTCATCGCGTTCAAAGGCTATACTTCCTTTAGTTTAATTGGGAACTCACTGGGCGGACACGTTGCTCTTGTGTATGCTACAAGCCATCCTGAAGGCGTAAAAAACCTCATCTTAACCGGCAGCTCAGGACTCTACGAAAACTCGTCCATGGGCGGTTCTTATCCACGCAGAGGAGATCGTGACTTCATCAAAGAAAAAGTGGAGTACACATTTTATGCGCCTGAATCAGCCACGCCTGAACTCGTGGATGAGGTGTTTGAAATCGTCAACAATCGCTTGCGCATCATTAAGATTTTGGCACTGGCTAAATCAGCCATTCGTCACAACATGAGTAAAGATGTTGCGAAGATTACCATCCCTACCTGTTTGATTTGGGGTAAGGATGACAAGATAACACCACCCGATGTGGCCGAAGAATTCCACCGCCTGATTCCGCACTCCGACCTCTTCTGGGTTGATCGTTGCGGACATGCGCCTATGATGGAGAGACCGAAAGAATTCAACGCTATTTTAGCCGACTGGCTAAAGGGCAAAACCGACTAATGCCCAACTCCTAAAGCGTATGATTATTCGTTCTGCCAATTTTGTATGCAGCAGCACCTCTATTGCTATTTGCCCACCGGCCTCATACCCTGAATACGCATTCTGCGGCCGTTCCAACGTAGGAAAATCGTCCCTTATCAATATGCTAACGGGCGTTAAAGGATTGGCGAAAACATCATCAACTCCAGGTAAGACTAGACTGATTAACCACTTCTTGATCAACGAAGCTTGGTATCTTGCCGATTTGCCTGGATATGGCTATGCACGCATCTCTAAGAGCGCAAAAGCAGGCTGGGAGCAAATGATCACAGACTTCCTCTTGAAACGCGAAAATCTCATGTGTCTGTTCGTCTTGATCGACTCGCGTTTGGAACCACAGCAGATTGACAAGGAGTTTATCTCCTACCTCGCCGAAAGAGGTGTACCTTTTGTAATTCTCTTTACGAAGGCAGATAAGCTCACAAAAAACCAACTCACTTCCAAGATTGCGTTTTACAAAAAAGAACTGCTAAAATCTTGGGAAGAACTTCCTACTATGTTTATCACGTCGGCTGAATTACGCACGAGTAGAGAAGATGTGCTACGTTTCATTGAAGAAACCAATGCGCTGTTTGAAAAGCCAGAAAAGGCCGAGTCGAAGCTTTAAGAAAATAAAAGGACTAAGCTTATCGAATTAGCTCCAAGAAGCCGTTGCGATTGATTTCCGCATCCGACAAAGTGATGGCTTTTAAGCTATAGAAATAAGTTCCTGTAGGCACTTCTGCACCTGCTATGGTCTTTCCATCCCAATCGATTTGCGGTGCTGTTGACTCAAATACCAACACGCCCCAACGGTTAAACACCTTTAGATTGAATTGTTTGATATTGCTGTTATGGATATGAAATTGATCATTAATACCATCGCCGTCGATTGTAATAATGTTCGGCAATGTATCAGGCAAGCCTTCTTCATGGAAGAGTACGAAGTTCTTATCTAATGGACGATCAAAAGACCAAATCGGACGTGTCAGAACGCTCATCGCGGTATTGCTAGAAGGTACTGCCAAACCAGCATCACGCCAAAGGTTTTGCTGCTTATCGGTAAAGGCAATGGCAGACCAATCGCCATCTACCCCAGGAATATAATTAATTCCAAGATTTGCGGAAGCGGTGCCTATATCGTCCTTACGCGTTGCAGAATGATAAAACAACTCGTTGAAAGTAGTGTTCATACCAGCTGCAGAGGAAGCAGCCATAGTAACTCCGGTTTGATCGGGCGAACCAGAAACCATGCGAATACCAAATGCGTTGTGATCTGTTGCAGATGGTGTAAGGTCAACCGGGCGATAAACCACAGTACCAGTAAGCAAGGAGCCAACAGGATAAAGATAACTATCTGTAGAGGCGGTGTGTCGAACAAGTTCTCCATCAACCATATCGCTGCTCACGAATCCATCGGTTCGAACAATTGCTGCTGATGATGTATTATTAACCACCATGGTGTTGTTCATCGTTGCAAATTCGCGCTGACTCAAGGTAAAAACACCACTTGGGCCGGTCTCTGCATTGATGTTGTCGAGCTGCACTTTACCACCTGAGGTAAACGCAACGGTGAGGTGATTGAAAACCGTCACTACATTGCCTCTTATAAACTGAGTGTAATTCGGATTTAGACTATTGGTGTATCCGTTATCAAAAATAACTTCACTGTTTCCATGACGAAATTCAGCACCGTTTTGATTCGTCCAATCACGGTCAACGTAGTACTTACCATCTCCATCAGAAACGGCTCCGTTCTGCAGCGTGTAGCTACCGGGATTCGTAGAATTATCGTTGGTGCGAATATAAAACTGATCGCTGTTGTTGGTGAACGACGCTGGATTTTGGTGCGACCCGTCGTTGACAACACCGCCATTAACGCGCACTAAAGCTCCACCCGGATTGCCATTGTAGCCAGTCATAAAAGTCACCTTCGCACCGTAATTATAGAGGGTTTGCGCCTCAATGACGTTCACTTGTAAGGTGCAGACCGCAAAGAATAAACCGGTAAAACAAAGGGCTGCAAAGGAATGCTGCTTTTTCTGCATGGCTGGAGTTTTCATTCTGAACAAACAAATATACGATTCTTTTTACAAAACCTCAAAAAAGGTCATTTTACTCAGAATTCTGCTATTTTTCGAGTATTCCAGCCTTTTTTGCAAAGTCCCGAGCAAACTGACGAATCGACTCAGCCGCCTCCGTTTCGCCTGTGGCATTTAGATACGTATCGCCTAAAGCAGAAAGCGTCTCCGCAAAAAACTGTTTCATTTCATCAACTAGCATCTCGTTGGTCCAAAGATCAATCTTTAGCGTGTTTTTTTCCTTCTCATCAAAGATAGAAACAAGCATTGCCTTGCATGCTTTGTTATCGGCAAAGCCAGACTCCGTAGCAGACCATTCAATTTTCAAAGGCAGTCGTGTCTCGTCAAGATGAACATTAAATTTTATTTCGGAATGCGTATTCTGTGTGCTCATAATTTGTTCTATTAAACAGGTTTGTATTTTGATTTGGTTAAAATCTTGTTGGCATCCATCTCTTGCATCAATTGGGGCAGCGTGACAGACGGATTTTCATTCATGTATTTGCGCACGATCTGCCAGCCAATAAAGGTACCTATCATGCCAGGCGTCTCGCGAGGAAAGCCATTGGTGGTAGGACCATCACTCAAATATTTTGAGTATTCACGATAGACAGATGAGAATAGCACTTTCTGCTCGATAAAGGCTGCCCATATTTTGGGCTCGTTTTTTTTACAGAATTCCAATTGCGTTTGGGTATAGCCAATCTTCAAGGAGTCTGCGCCATTGGGAAACATTGCATCAAGAAAATACAAGACCTTACCGTTGAATACCATATTGGAAAGAAAATCTTGCAGCTCTTCCTTTGGCTCGAACTCCGTTTGCCCCCATCCCTTCATCGCATCGTATGGTATATAGGCCGCCTGCATGCGCGCTGTTTTGTAATTCGGGAAACTTAGCTCGTGATAAAATTTATAGTCCTTTCCTAGATACATATCAAGACCAATACCCAACACGCTATCGGTGCTTGCAATAGTAAGATTGAAGCCCGAAATAAAAGTGGTGATGATAGGTAGTTTTTTATTCGGAAAGTAATGATGGTAATGCGCAAAACCCTCATTGAGCAAGGCTTGTGTAGAGGAAAGATGAGCAAAGGTCTGCTTGGTGTCGCGATGAATAGCAACAATATCAGCATTGGTCACGAAGTCCTTAATACTTTGACTAAGCACTGTATCGTTAGTAACCGGAAGCTTCAAGATCCGGTTCAAGTAAATAGGAAAGAACCCAGCGGATCCAGAGCGCCACGTATTTATTGCTTCAATGCTCGGCTCATTTGAACTAAACATACTGCTATCTAACCGATTCCAGACAAGCTCAGGCTGATTAGCCTCCAACTCAATGTTTAGGCGGTTATCCTGCTTGCATTCACTTAACAAAAAGAAAGCAGACACGATACCAAAGGCGAGGTATATTTTATGTAATTTAGCAATCATATTTAAATTTAAAAAAGTAAAATTATGAAAACAAAACGGTTGATAGGTCAAGCGGCCAATTTATCGCTTCGCCTTTCTGTTTTTATTTCCCTTTTCGTAATAAGCTGCGGCGGTAACTCAGCGAAAGCGGCAAAGATGCACTTTGGGCTTCAAGCTAGTCCGGAGTTATCGTGGATAAAACCCAACTTTGCTGGCGCCAAATACGATGGCCTTACCTTTGGCTATAAATATGGCTTGTATACAGCGTATGACTTCACCGAACATTATTCGCTCTCTACCGGTGTTCAGATTTCGAATAGAGGCGGGAAATTCTCCTACTCTGATGGCATCGGAATAGTTCCAACATCAACCCATATCCATCATCAGATTCAGTACCTTGATATTCCACTTAGTTTAAAAATGACGACCACCGAAATCGGGTATATTACCTATTACGGCGAGTTCGGAGTGCTTCCTTCTTTTCGGTTGAAAGCACGCTCTGATGTTGAAAATTTTGTGGCTGGCGTTACATCGGATAAAACAGAAAACATCAACAGTGTCAAAGACATTAACCCAATAAACTTGGCCCTACATATCGGACTAGGGATGCAATACAGTTTATCAGAAAGCACTTCTCTGCTTATGGGTCTATATATTAATAACGGTTTTACGGATATACTGCACGATACAGAGACAATAAAATTTAAAGCAAATGCTAACCAAGCAGGACTGACCGTCGGCTTTTTGTTTTAAATCGCAGCGCATCGTTCCCATGAAAATCGCATTAGCCCAGCTTAACTACCATATCGGGAACTTCGAACGCAACACGCAAAAGATCAAAGCATCGATTGCAGAAGCGCGTGAACAAGGAGCTGCGCTTATCGTGTTCTCCGAACTTTCCATCTGCGGTTACCCGCCACTCGACTTGCTCGAGTCTTCCGATTTTATCAATGCTTGCGAAGAATCTTTGTTGTCGATTTCCAAAGCCTGCGTCGGAATTGCTGCCTTGGTAGGCAGTCCAATAAAAAACGAGCTGCCTTTTGGAAAGGGACTATACAACGCAGCCGTGCTCTTACAAGACGGTAAAATTATAGCCCAACGCTACAAGACCCATCTACCTACGTATGATGTCTTTGACGAACAGCGTTATTTTGATTCCAACACCCATTTTGAAATCCTATCATTTGGAGGATTAAATATCGCATTGACGATATGCGAGGATCTCTGGAACATTAGCGACAAGCCTTTATATTCAAAGGAGCCGATGAATATGCTGGCTGGGCAAAATGCAGATTTCATTTTAAACATGGCCGCCTCGCCTTTCTCTGTTGATCATGACCTGGCGCGCAAAATCACCTTCAAAAAAAACGCAACTACCTTTACCTTGCCCATACT
>CANFOZ010000009.1 GCA_947448795.1 Bacteroidota bacterium | reverse complement strand
CGCTCACTAGCGGCGTAAAACTGGTGGTCGACAATAAAGATTTTGAGGCGCAGTTTTACGCAAGCATCGGCGATGCACAACATAAGCTCAAGGCCTATCGCAAGTCGGACGAGGCTTTTAACAAAGCCCTCGAATTGAACCCCGTTAACTCCTACGTTCTTAACAACTACAGCTACTACCTCTCGCTGCGCGGAGACAGCTTGGATAAGGCGGAGAAGCTTTCCTTGCAAGCCAACCAATTGGAGCCAGACAATGTCAATTTTCAAGACACCTATGGATGGATTCTCTACGTCCAGAAAAAATACGACGAGGCCAAACGATGGATTGAAAAGTCCTTGGCAAACGGCGGCGATACCCACGGTGTAATCCTAGAACATTATGGCGATGTGCTTTGGCATTTGAAAATGCCCGATCGTGCCCTTGAATACTGGGAAAAGGCCAAGATAGTGGGCGATGCATCGAAGCTGTTGGATCGTAAATTGTCGGAGAAAAAGTTAATCGAGTAAGGATGCCGTTGTTCAAGATTAACTCCTTTGTTCTTCGCAGCTGCTTGTTGATGTCGGTGCTGCTTGCTTTTTCTGCTTGCTTTCCATCACGAAAAATAACGACCGCGCAACCCTTGCCAGAAATGCGAGCCGAAACGCTCATCGAAAAAATGGACTCCGCCGCGGTGCACTGCAAGACGATAAGTGCAAAAATTGCAGCCACAGCCGATGTGAATGAAAAGAGCCAATCGTTCACAGTCAATTTGCGTATGCGCACCGATAGCATCATCTGGCTCAGTATCTCTGCTTTGGGAATTGAAGCTGCACGTGTTGTAATCACGAGGGATTCGATCAAGATGCTGGATCGTATCGATGCGCGTTATACCATAACGGATTATTCCTACCTCAATAACCTCTTGGAGATCGGCGTCGATTTCGCCATGTTGCAGGAGCTTTTGCTAGGTAATTACTTTCCGTACTTCGACGCAAAAAAAATGCGCTCCGCCTATGTCGATGAACAGTACTATATTTTGAGTACTCTTCGTAAAAGAAAACTGAAGCGAGCAATGGAGGAAAAGGAAAGTATGAAGAGAATCATTCAAGATGTGTGGCTCGACCCACTGACCTACCATATAGTAAAGATGGCTATCGATGATAACAAAGTGGCTAAGAAATTACTTATAAGCCGAAACGACTTCTTTGCAGCAGAAAGCGAAACGGGCTCAGACTCCTTGTCGATTGCGCATCATGTTACCCTTAAATTAGAAGCCGAAAAACCGGCTACAATCGATCTGCAATTGTCGAAGGTGGTCGTTAATAAAACACTAGAGTTTCCATTTAATATACCGGATAAATACGAACGGGCGAAATAAGCTGACCATGCGCTTTATCAAACACAACCACATGCTTCGTTCACTTTTTCTTCTTCTTGCATTGCTGCTAAGTCTTGGCGCATCCATGCTCGGTTTTGCCCAAACCAAGAAAGAGCTTGAGAAGAAGAAAGACCAGCTTCGTAAAGACATTGAGATTACCAATAAAATTTTAGAGGAGACGCGCAAAAACAAGTCGGTGTCGCTCAATCAGCTTGTAGCGCTAAACAAAAAAATCGGCATGCGTCAGGAGCTTATCTCCACCATCACACGCGAGAGTCTTATCCTGCAGTATCAAGTTGATCAGACAAATGCATCAATCGCAACGCTCGAGCAGGAAATGAAGGAACTGAAGGAGGAATACGCGAAGATGATTTACTTCGCCTATAAAAACCAAAGTGCCTATCAACGCTTGATGTTCATTTTTGCTTCAAGCGATTTTAACCAGGCCTATAAACGCTTGCGCTATATGCAGCAATACAGCGATTACCGCAAGCAGCAGAAAGCGAACATCGAAAAAACACAGCTAGAGCTCACCAAACAACGCGAAGAACTCATCAGTCAGAAACAAGCAAAGATGGATTTGCTTATGAACCTGGAAGGCGAGAAGAAGCAGCTAACGGTGGAAAAGACCGAGCAGGTTGAGGTGGTGAACACCTTGCAACAGAAGGAGCAGCAACTCAAAGCGCAACTGCGCGAGAAGCAGCGAGCAGAAGAGAAACTGAACAAAGCCATCGAGGATATTATTCGCAAGGAGATAGACGATGCACGTAAGAAAGCGGAGAAAGAAGGAAGGCCGGTTGCAAAAACGGGTGGCTTCGCGCTTACTCCTGAAGCCCAGAAGCTGTCTGATGGTTTTGCAAGCAACATGGGAAAATTGCCGTGGCCTGTGGAGCAAGGAGTGATCACTGAAACCTTTGGCGTTCACCCCCACCCGGTGTTAAAAGGGATCGAAACCAATAACAACGGCATCGACATCGGTACTAAAACAGGTGCCAATGCTAGGGCCATCTTCGATGGGGAAGTGTCCGGCGTGATTGTGATTCCGGGTTCAGGAAAGGCCGTTTTGGTGCGCCACGGCGAATACCTCAGCGTGTACTCCAACCTCGATGATGTCTTTGTAAAATCGGGCCAAAAGGTAAGTACCAAGCAGTCACTGGGATCTATTCGTAACAACGAGGAGGACTCCAAAACGGAGATGAATCTTCAAATTTGGAAAGGCACAATAAAAATGAATCCGGAGATCTGGTTGTATCGAGTGAACAAGTAAAAAGGACTTGTTTATGCAAAATCTGCTCATGAACTGGAGAAATACTATCTTTGTGTAAATTAATACCTACAAAAATGCGTTTAGGCACTCAAGAAATCATCCTTATCCTAGTTATCGTAGTCCTCCTTTTTGGCGGCAAAAAGATTCCTGAATTGGCGAAAGGACTTGGTAAAGGGATTCGCGACTTCAAAGACTCTTACAAAGGCGGAGAGGAAGAGGCGAAGCAGGAAGAGAAGAAGTAATTTTTCTTTCTTAAAAGCCATATGCCCAAAGGCATAATGCAATTGCTATGTCCAATCATCCCACATTTCTTGCTTTTCGTACTAACCTGGAGGCTGGTAAAACCAGCTGTGTCGAGCAGGTCACCTATTTCCTAAACCGCATCGAGGAGCGAAAGTCGCTCAATTGTTTTCTCGAGGTGTTTGGCGACGAAGCCTTGCTTCGCGCAAAAGAAGTGGACGAGCGCGTGCGGACGGGTAAGGCCGGGAAGCTTGCCGGTATGGTTGTGGCACTGAAAGACAACATCTGTTTCAAAGGACATCGCATCTCTGCTGCGTCGAAAATCTTAGGCTCTTTTTCTTCTATATACTCCGCTACAGTGGTTGAACGACTGCTGCATGAAGATGCCATTATCATCGGTCGTGCCAACTGCGACGAGTTTGCAATGGGTAGCTCCAACGAGAACTCCGCATTCGGCCCTGTGCTCAACCCCATCGATGAGCAACGCAGTCCGGGTGGCTCATCCGGTGGCTCTGCCGCAGCTGTTGCCGCTGGACTCTGTCATGTGGCCTTGGGCTCCGATACCGGTGGCTCGATCCGTCAACCCGCTTCTTTCTGCGGACTCGTTGGCATGAAACCAACCTATGGACGCATCTCTCGCTATGGCTTGATCGCCTATGCTTCCTCATTTGATCAAATTGGACCGCTCACCCACACGATTGCTGATGCCGCGCTGCTACTCGAAGTTATTGCAGGCGCTGATGGTTACGACAGCACCGCCTCATCCTTGCCTGTTGAAGCATATAGCGCCAATCTCAATCCGAAAAATAAACCGTCGGTGGCCTTGATTACCGAGTTCATGAACGATACGCGCTGGGACCGCGAGATTCATCACAAAATTCAAAAGATCGTTAAGCTGCTGCAAGACAATGGGCACACCACCGGCGAAGCCAGTTTCCCGTATCTCGATCACATGGTACCCGCTTACTACGTGCTCACCACGGCTGAAGCATCATCGAACTTATCCCGTTACGGCGGCGTGTTGTATGGCTACCGCAGTCCGAATGCTACAGATATCGATTCCACCTACCGCAAATCGCGTAGCGAGGGTTTTGGCCCTGAAGTAAAACGCCGCATCCTGCTTGGCACCTTCGTTTTGAGCTCCGGCTACTACGACGCCTATTACTCCAACGCACAGAAAGTGCGCCGCATCCTGCGCGACAAGACCAACGAGATCCTCGAAAAATTTGATTTCATCCTCTTGCCGACAACACCTAAAACGGCTTTTAAACTGGGCGAAATAAGCGATCCAGTAACGATGTACCTGGAAGATATTTTTACTGTGCAAGCCAACCTTACTGGATTGCCAGCCATCTCCATCCCGCTCGGTACACACAGCAACGGCATGCCTTTTGGCTTGCAGTTGATCGGCCGCAAATTTTCGGAGCAACAGATGCTAGCCTTCGCAAGCGAGCTCGAAGCACTGTAAATTGCTCTTCGCTTCACCATCATTTTTATCGTTCAAATCCGAATTTAACTTCGTTTCTTTGTAGTGGATGAACACTGCACTTGAACTTCTGGAGAAAGTCAGCAATGGCGATATGCTCGCTCTGGCGCGCGCCATCTCATTGGTGGAGAACGAATCCGAGGGCTACCAAGATATTCTTAACGCCCTGCGCTTTGATCGACTGGTGCCCGTTACCGGCATTACAGGCCCGCCGGGTGCAGGCAAGAGCACGCTCATCAACGCACTCGCTAATCACCTTAGCAATGCAGGTAAAAAAGTCGGCATACTAGCCGTCGATCCCACCTCGCCCTTTTCGCGCGGCGCCCTTCTGGGCGATCGTGTGCGCATGGGCGACCACTTCCGAAACCCCAACATCTTTATTCGCTCCATAGCCACACGGGGTTCTTTGGGTGGCCTGTCGGCCAAAACGCTCGAGATCACCGACCTCATGAAGCAGGCGGGCTTTGACCACATCCTCATCGAAACAGTAGGCGTGGGGCAGAGTGAGGTGGAAATCGCCTCGCTTGCCGATACCACCGTGCTGGTTTTAGTGCCTGGCGCTGGCGATGAGGTGCAGGCGCTGAAGTCGGGCATCATGGAGATAGCCGATCTTTTTGTAGTGAACAAGGCAGACCGCGAAGGTGCCGATGCCTACGTGCGTCATATCCAAGAGATGCTAGGCCTGCGCTCTGTCAATAGCCATGTGCCCGTGCTTAAAACTGCCGCGCACACAGCAAGCGGTATTTCCGAACTCGCCGATGCAATCGATGCGCACTATGCAGCGCTTGTGCCTTCAACTAAGCTGCATCTGTTGGCTGAGAAGGCCTATCGTCTCATCCGCGAGCAACGCATGAAAGACCTCCACATCGAAGAGTTGGAGCAAGCGCTTTTAGAAAAAAGCAAGTCCGGCGAATTCAACATCTATCGTTTCGCCTCCGAAAGAGCATCGAACAAAAAAGAATAAACCCATTATAACGTCAACATGGTTCTAACTGAAAATGTAAAAAAAGCACTCTTTCTGCTAGGGGCCATTGCCTGTCTAACGCCTTTCATCGACCCACCACTCGGGCTTTTGCTAGGCTTACTCCTGTCACAAACGATCGGTCATCCATTTATCCAACACAACAAGAAAGCTACAAAAATATTGCTGCAGGTTTGTGTGGTTGGATTGGGTTTCGGGATGAATCTTTTTGAAGCTGCGAAGGCCGGGAAGGAAGGATTTATTTTTACCGTCGCATCGATCAGCATAACCATGTTGGCCGGACTTTTCTTTGGCCGGATGTTTAAAATCGGTGACAAAATAACCTACCTCATTGCCGCAGGCACCGCCATCTGCGGGGGAAGCGCCATCGCTGCCGTATCGCCATTGATTGATGCGAAAGAAGAAGAAATTTCGGTTTCGCTCGGCACGGTCTTTATTCTAAACTCCATCGCCCTGCTTTTGTTTCCCTTCATTGGGCACTATTTTGCCATGAGCAACGCCCAGTTTGGCCTGTGGTCGGCCATTGCCATACACGACACAAGCTCGGTGGTAGGCGCCGCACAGAAATATGGCGAAGAAGCACTAAAAATTGCTACCACCGTGAAGCTCGAGCGTGCGCTTTGGATCATCCCTTTATCCTTGGTAACCGCCCTTGTTTTTCGTAAAAATTCCAGTAAGGTTAACATTCCTTGGTTTATCTTTTTGTTTGTGGCGGCCATGGCCTTGAACACGTTCTTGCCAGCGATGCAGCCGCTGAGTCATCTTATCGTGCTGGCTTCAAAGAAAGGGCTGACTCTCACGCTGTTTCTCATTGGTGCCGGACTTACTCGCAAAACCATGCAGGCCGTTGGTTTCAAGCCATTTCTCCTGGGTATTTTATTGTGGATAATTATCTCGGTCGGCTCCCTCACTGTTATTTTAAGTCGACTCCTTTAATCGTTTCACATGCTTGTCATTCGTCCAGCCGCTGAACTAGATCTTCCAGGAATTAGGGAGATCTATAACGATGCTATTTTATATTCGACAGCGACATTCGACACCGATCCAAAAACGATAGAGCAGATGCACGTTTGGTTGCAACAGCATGTGGGTCAATATCCAGCTATTGTAGCGGTAGAAAATGAGCAGGTGCTCGGCTGGGCTTCCTTGTCGCGTTGGTCTGATCGTAAGGCGTACGATACTACTGCCGAGATTTCTTTTTATGTACGCGAAGGACACCGCGGGAAAGGAATCGGCAAGCAGCTGTTGGAGATCATTACCCGAGAAGGAAAAACAGTTGGTTTGCGCTGCATTTTGTCGCGCATCACCGAAGGCAATCCGGTGAGTGTACATTTGCACGAAAGCCTTGGTTACGCGATGATTGGCATTATCCAAGACGCAGGCAAAAAGTTCGATCGCTACCTTTCTGTGCAGATGATGCAGGTCGTTTTTAAATAGTTATGCACACACCGTAGAAGCGGCCATCCTTTTACTATTTTTGCATTCCCTTTTTCAGCACAAAGAATATGCCCCAATACCCGAGTCAGATAGTATCCAAATTACCCAAAGTAGGCACTACCATTTTTACGGTGATGTCGCAGCTTGCTAACGAGCATAAAGCCATCAACCTCTCGCAGGGCTTCCCTGATTTTGAGTGTTCGGAGGAGTTGGTGAAGTTGGTTAATCAATACATGAAAAAGGGCATGAATCAGTATGCCCCGATGCAAGGGGTGATGCAGCTTCGCGAAGCCATTTCGGCTAAGATGGAGGCGCTGTATGGCATTAGCTATCATCCCGCCAACGAGATCAACATCACTTCGGGGGCCACGCAGGCCATCTATTCGGCTATCACCGCCGTCATCCGCGAAGGCGACGAGGTGATCGTGTTCGAACCCGCTTACGACTGCTATGTGCCCGCCATCGAGCTCAACGGCGGCGTGCCTGTTTATATCCAACTCAAAGCGCCCGAATACCGCATCGATTGGAACGAGGTGAAGAAACGCATCACACGCCGCACCAAGATGATCATCATCAACTCGCCGCACAACCCAACGGGTGCGGTGATGAGCGAGGCCGACATGAAGCAGCTCGAGAAACTCACCAACAACAGCGAGATCATCATCCTGAGCGATGAGGTGTATGAACATGTGATTTTCGATGGCGCACAACACCAGAGCGTGTGCCGTTATCCGAAGCTCGCCGAGCGTAGTTTCGTGGTGTATTCGTATGGTAAATCCTATCATGTCACTGGCTGGAAGATGGGTTATGTGCTGGCGCCGGAGAACCTCATGGTGGAGTTTCGTAAGAACCACCAATTCTTGGTATTCACCTCCAACACACCCATCCAATACGCCCTCGCCGACTTCATGAAGCAGGAGCAACAATACTTGGAAATGCCTGCCTTTTATCAGAAAAAACGCGACTTCTTTTTGGAGCAGATCAAAGGATCAAAGTTCACCTGCATCCCTTCGCCCGGCTCCTATTTTCAGTTGCTCGATTATTCAGCCATAAGCAAAGCCAAAGACACCGACTTCGCCATTCAGCTCACCAAAGAACATGGCGTGGCCTCGGTTCCCACCTCTGTCTTTTATCACAAGCCGGTGGATAATAAACTGCTTCGTTTTTGCTTCGCAAAAAAAGAAGAGACGCTGGAGAAAGCCGCCGAGCGCCTTCGTAAAATCAGCTGATCATGAAGGATTTGCGCGTCAGCATCGTACAAGCGAATTTGCACTGGGAACAACCCGAGCAGAACCGTTTGTTGTTTGATCATTTGCTTACGCAAATAACTCCCGGCTCCACCGACCTCATCGTGTTGCCGGAGATGTTCAATACGGGTTTCAGCATGGAGCCGCAGCGCTTGGCCGAACCGATGAACGGTATGACGATGCAGTGGATGCGCGCCCTAGCGGCCGCGAAACAAGCCGTGATCACAGGAAGTTTGATGATCACTGAAAACGGCTTGCATTACAACCGCTTGATCTGGATGCGTCCCGACGGCAGTTTTGAATCCTACGACAAGCGTCATTTGTTCCGCTATGCGAACGAACAAGACCATTACACCGCAGGTAATTCAAAGCTTGTGGTGGAACTGCATGGATGGAAAATCTGTCCTTTGGTTTGTTACGATTTGCGCTTTCCGGCGTGGATTCGCAACCGTTACCAAGCCGATGGCGAAGCCACTTACGACCTGCTTTTGTTTGTGGCCAACTGGCCTGCGCGGCGCAGTCACCCTTGGAAAACCTTGTTGATGGCCCGCGCCATGGAGAACCAGTGTTACACCGTGGGTGTGAACCGCATCGGGGAGGATGGCAAAGGCATCGCGCACAGCGGCGATTCGGTGGTGCTCGACCCCAAAGGCGAAGCCCTGAGCGCGCTGCAGGCCAATGAAACCGGCGTGGAGACGGTGCATTTATCCTACGATGAGCTGATTAATTGGCGCAAGACCTTTCCGGCTTGGATGGACGCCG
Source organism: Bacteroidota bacterium (assembly GCA_947448795.1). Lineage (GTDB taxonomy): Bacteria > Bacteroidota > Bacteroidia > AKYH767-A > JAHEYN01 > CANFOZ01. Next base: position 49,020 of record CANFOZ010000009.1, on the reverse strand, counting down.
ACGATTTTAATCTGAAATAAAAAAACATGAAAATCATCTCCTACAACGTCAACGGCATCCGTGCCGCCTTGAAAAAAGAATGGCTCAACTGGATCGGTGCGGTGTCGCCGGATGTTATCTGTTTGCAGGAGATCAAGGCGCATCCCGAGCAGCTGGAGTTAGGGGTTTTTGAAGAGGCGGGGTATCACCACGCCTGGTTTCCTGCGGTAAAGAAGGGGTATAGCGGCGTGGCTGTGTTATCCAAAAAACGCCCCGACCACATCGAGTTGGGCATGGGCATCGACGCCTACGACGACGAAGGTCGTGTCATTAGAGCCGATTTTGGCGACCTTTCGGTGATGAGCGCCTATTTCCCCTCAGGAACGAGCGGCGACGAGCGCCAAGCGTTTAAAATAGGCTTTCTCGATGATTTTCAGCGCTACATCGATACCCTGAAAAAGAAAAGACCGAATTTGGTTGTGGTGGGCGACTACAACATTTGCCACACGTCTATCGATATCCATAATCCGATAAACAATGCCAACGCCTCCGGTTTTAAGCCCGAGGAGCGCTTGTGGATCGGCGAATTCATCGACAGCGGATTCGTGGATTCGTTCCGGCAGTTCAATCCCGAGCCGCACAACTACACCTGGTGGAGCCAGCGCGGCGGTGCCCGCGACAAGAACTTGGGCTGGCGTATCGATTACCAGATGGTGAGCGAACCCTTGGCCAAATCGATGAAACGCGCACTCATTCTGCCCGAAGCCCGCCATTCCGACCATTGCCCGACTCTTTTGGAGTTGGCGTAATGCTGAAGAGCCGCAATACCTTGCAGCTCTATGAAATACATGCCGAATTTTTATGTTTTTCGACCGGATTTTTGATTTGAAGCAAAAGACGTATGTGGATTGAGCATTTTTGTGCTAATCCGATGTTGGAGAAACGTAACTTATAAGTTACCTTTGCCGTATTATGCATGCAGCTTGATGAGTCTCTATTACATACAAAAACAGGGATTATGAGCACGAGATCATGGAAAAAGATAAAAGATGAAGTTTACGGCAAGCAAGGCACTGCACGGAGAGACGCTTTGGAGCGAGAGTTCGATAGCTTTAAGATCGGTTTGTTAATCAAACAGGCGCGCGAGAAAAAACAACTCACGCAAGAGGAACTTGCCGATAGGGTGGACAAAAAAAGATCCTATATCTCCCGCCTTGAAAATGACAGCGGCAACATCACCTTGAAAACACTATTCGATATTGTTGAACTTGGCTTTGGCGGCAAAGTGAAAATCTCGATTGATTTGTAAACTTTCCGAATTGGGGCTTCTGCAAGCTTAGCCACCGGGGCTTCGACAAGCTCAGCCACCGGTTTAATTAATCATTAATAATTAGTAAAAATAATTGGCTGCTCCTGGCTTCGACAAGCTCAGCCACCGGGGCTTCGACAAACTCCATCCGAAAGCTGACTTCAAGCGCTTGGTTCCTGAGCCTCCCGAGGCATCGGGACGAAGGACAGCCACCGCTTTCCCATTCCCATTCTCATTCACCACGCGGGGCTCAGCCAACGGGGCTTCGACAAGCTCAGCCACCGGTTAATTAATAATTAGTCATCAATAATTAATAATTGGCTGCTTGCTTTCTACTTTTTACTTTCCACTTTCTACTGAACCCCTACCGGCTTATTGCGGTTGCGGTACCAAATAACACCGCCAACACCAGCAAGCACATAAGGAATTGCCAATAGATAAAGAACGCCACGGTTGATGCCTTTTCCAACAGCATTGGAATGGGAGTCGAGGTTGGATTTGGCCACGGCTTTGCACATCGCGCACTGGGCATAGGAAGAACAGATGCTGCCAAGAGCAAGCATCACGATCAAGAGGAGGGAGGCGAAAAAACGTTTCATTAGGCAGGATAATAAGGGCTCATCATCAGATACACAATCACACCGGTGAGGGTAACATACAACCACATCGGAAGGGTGATTTTAGCTATTTTGCGATGCTTGTCGATTTGGCCAGTGAGTCCGCGATAGAGGGAGATTAATACGAAAGGAAGGATGATTGCCGCCAATGCGATATGCGTAAGGAGGATGGTGAAATACACCGTTCGGATTACACCTTCGCCGCCGTAGTGCGATTGCGGTGCCAATATATGATAAAACACATACGACAAGAGGAACACCAAGGACAGGCTGGTGGCAATCAGCATGCAGGTTTTATGCAGGTCGATGCGTTTATTTTTGATGAACATCAAGGCCAAAAGCAATAACACGAAACAGGCGCCATTTAGCGTGGCATGAAAGGCCGGTAATTTGGAAAGCCATAAAGGCCCACCAGTGAGTCCGAGCGGCAGATAAAAAATAACCGCGACTGCTACCGGGATGGCAATCGATACGATTGTTACAAGGCGAAGGAAGCTGGATTCTTTCATGGAAAATGCTATTTTTCTTGGAGAAGAACCATGATCTCATCGATCAGGGTGTCAACCTGTGCTGGGTCGGTGGCATCGCGCATGCTGCGTATGCGTTTTTGTTTGTCAATGAGCACACAATATTCACTATGCAGAAAGCCTTCTGGATCGAGAGCGTCTTCTTGGGCAGGAAGCAGAAAGCCATTGACCCCTAATTTATAAAGGTCTTCCTTTTTGCCGGTCATCAGGTTCCATTTTGCTGAATTCACTATAAAGCGTTTGGCGTACGCTCTTAGAACGGGTACCGAATCGGCTTCTGGATCGACGGTGAAAGAGGCAAGCTTAAGGTCGCGCTGCGCCTTGAATTTATCCTGAACACGCTGCAGCGAGCCGCTCATCTTAGGGCAGATTGTGGTGCATTTGGTGAAGAAGAAATCGGCCACGTAGATCTTACCGTCGTAGAACGTATCGGAGATGAACTTGCCCTCTTGGTTTTGAAAGCGAAAAGGAGGGATGGTGTGGTAAATTGTATCGCCGTTGGCAGCCACTTCACGCTCGCCGATGATGGGTAGCGGTTTGAAGTGATTTTTGCCCATTATGAGCAAAAGATAAACTAAAGATGGCAGTAATAGGATCGCAAAAAGGACGCCTAAAAACTGCCACCTAGATATTTTACTCATCGTTTGATTGCTCAAGGAAATCCTTAAACAGCCATGTCAAAGATGGTACGTGCCCAGTTAAGTGCATTGCCTTCATTCATCATCATAAACACAAAATAAATCAACAAGGCCAAGGGCAGTAAAAGGGTCCAAGCCAAGGATGTTGTCTCGTGTTTCATGTGCATGAAGTAGAACACGATATAATATGCTTTAACAATGGTCAGCGCGATGAAAAGCTTGATAAGCCAATCGTGTGGAATGGAAGAAAAGGCGATGCCTACCTCGAAAAGAGTGATTCCTAAAAGGAGCCAAAACACTCTCCAAAGACGTTTGCGGGCTGCTGGCCCAACGGTATCGTGGCTGTGATCAGCTGAAGCTTCGTGGTTATTACTTGACATGTTTATAGCGGTTTATTGGATTAAACGAGATAGAAGAAGGTAAAGACAAACACCCAAACGAGATCGACAAAGTGCCAGTAGAGACCAGCTTTCTCCACCTGTTCGTAGTGACCGCGTTTTTCGTATACACCATTAATGACGTTGAAGAAAATCATTATGTTAATACAAACACCGCTGAATACGTGGAATCCGTGGAATCCGGTGATGAAGAAGAAGAAGTCGCCAAAAAGCGGAGTTGTGCCGTATTCGTTCATGACCATGTTTGCACCGTGGAACACCGTTCCATCAGCCAACACACGACCGTGCTCAGTGCCTGTGATAAAGTGATACCACTCCCAAGCCTGTGAACCTAAGAACATGAAACCACCGATGATGGTTAGAATCATCCAAATACCGGCTTCTTTTTTGGAGTTACGGTGTCCGGCTTCAACAGCCAATACCATTGTCACTGAGCTCATGATCAGGATGAATGTCATTAAACCTACATAGGCCAATGGCATCTCTTTTTCGATGAATGGAAAATGGTGAAACACGCTGTTTGCTGCAGGCCAAACATCGGCATGGCTGTGACGCATGGTGCCGTAGGCGATGAGCAGTCCGGAGAAGGTGAAGGCATCGGAGAGAAGAAAAATCCACATATAGAGCTTTCCCCAGCTCACGCCATAGGGCGACTGTCCGCCACCCCACATGTTCTTTTTATCGCGAACGATAGCTTCTTCTGAGCTTACTGATGATACTGATGATGACATAGGTCTTGGTTATTTGGGCGTAAATTTAGGGTTATTATTTCTTATTTGACAAATAGCAGGAATAAAAATAGGTAAATCCACAATCCATCGAGGAAATGCCAGAAGGTGGCACACAGTTCCACGCTTAAAACATTTTTCGGTCCAAATATCTGAGAATTTTTGATTGTTACCAAAAGTACATACATCAGATAGAGGATTCCGCCTGCCAAATGGGCCAAGTGTAAGCCCGTTAGCACATATAAGAAAGATCCTGAAGGGTTGGATTTAGTGCCCCCGAAAAATACGTTGTCGTGCACCAAGGCTTTCCAACCTTGAAATTGCAGCGCCACAAAGAGGATTCCTAAAGTTAGGGTAACCATCAGCAGATTGCGCAGCAGATCAATCTTGCCTTTTTTTGCAGCCCGAACACCCAGTTGCATCGTAACGCTGGAGAGGGCCAAAACAACTGTACTGGCGGTAAAGAGGCCAGGTAGCTGGAAGTTTAGCCAATTGCCTTCTGCTTGGCGCACCATATAGGCACTAGTCAATCCCGCGAAGAGCATAATCATGCTCACCATGGCCAACCAAAGAAGGATTTTCTTTGTGTTTAATGGGGTGGAGGCGTATTCAGCCTTTTGATGGTCTATTTTCATGAGGATGTTGCTTTATAAACAAGGACTTATTTTATGATTTTATCCAAAATCAATGCAATTTGTACCAAAGGCAGATAAAAGAAGGATCCGAACATCAAACGCCTTGCTGCCTTTTCGTCTAGTTTGCGATAAAGATCAAGCGCTTGGTAGGTAAATAAAATTCCGCACAGGGTGATAAAAACGGCTGAATACATGCCCGCCATGCCGAAGACATAGGGAATCAAGCCAAGCGGAATAAGACTTCCTGCATACATCAGCGTTTGGAAGGCCGAGGTGCTGTTTTGGCCGCCCGCTGAAGGCAGCATACGAAACCCGGCCCGCGTATAATCTTCGTGCAAAACCCAAGCGATGGCCCAGAAATGCGGAAACTGCCAGATAAACTGCAGGAAGAAAAGCACCCAAGCACCCAAAGATAGCTCGCCTGTAGCCGCCACCCAGCCTAGCAAGGGAGGCACAGCGCCTGGAAAAGCACCGACGAAGACCGCGAACGGACTCACTTTTTTCAGTGGCGTATAAAGCAATGCGTAGGAGAGAAGCGAGCAGCCACTTAAAATTCCGCAGAGGGGATTAACAAAATACATCAGTGTGAACACGCCAACGGAGCCCGTTAGTGCTGCCAAGACAAGCCCTGCGAAAGGCGTCATGCGAGCCGCAGGAAGCGGACGGTTGCTGGTGCGCTTCATCAACTTATCCGTCTCGATTTCGATAACTTGGTTGAACCCGTTGGAGGAGGCGGTAACTAAAAATCCACCCAGTAACAACCACAGAAAGCGGGTCCAATCGGGATGCTCTATGGGTGCAATTAGAAAACCGGCACCAGCAGAAACAAGCACAAGAAAGGACAAGCGCAACTTAAAAAACTGACCAACGTCCTTTAACTTGCCGGACACGGTTGTTTTGTTGCTCAAATGCATGTCGTTGATTGTTTTTGCTTCCATCGCGCGAGCTATCCCTAATAGGCTGCAAGTTTACGCTTTTTTTGCAAGATAAAGTCAATCGGAACGTCTTAAACAGATTTTGTCCATGGCCCCAAAGGCCTTGCGTGTAAATTTAACGAAGTCTCTTTTCTTGTATATTTGCCAACCATCTAGCACTAGCTATTTATATGTTCAACGCACTAATTCCTCTTGTTACGCTGATTGGCTTGGAGCTCATCCTGGGTATCGACAACATCATCTTTATATCCATTCTTGCCGACAAGCTGCCTGAGAAGCAGCGCAACACCCTTCGTGTTTGGGGAATCCTCTTGGCGATGTTGTTGCGTTTGGGTCTGCTGGCAACGATTTCATTCGTTTTAAAACTTGACGCCACCCTTTTTCAGGTGTTGGATATCGACATCTCTGGCAAAGGAATGATCCTTATTGCAGGCGGGCTCTTCTTGATTTTCAAAAGCACCAAAGAGATTTATCAGAAGACCGAGGTGAACATGGATGATCAACCTACCATTCCCAGCAAGCGTAATTTTACGTCGATGCTTATTGAAGTTATTCTGCTCGACTTGGTTTTTTCCATCGATTCTATCATCACCGCTGTGGGTATGGTAAACGAGTTATGGGTGATGTACACGGCGGTGATCGTTACGGTCTGTATCATGCTGATAGCATCAAAACCGATTGCAAACTTCATTCACAAACACCCCTCCTTTAAGATTTTGGCACTCTGTTTTTTAATGATGATAGGCGTGTCTATCATTGCCGAAGGACTTCATTTTGTTATCCCTAAAGGATACATTTACTTCTCTATGGCCTTTGCTTTTTTGGTGGATGTGATACAAATGAAGGCGAATCCCAAAACAGCAACAAAGAAAAATTAAACCATCTAAAATTCTATACCATGAAACCCAAACTGCTTCTTAGCCTCCTGGCCTTTGGCTTAATCCATGCTGCCTATTCACAAACCGTTGATGGCGAAGCCAAGCTTCGCAAGGTGTCGGCTGACACGCTTGAGGGATGGAAAAAAGGCGGCGTTATATCGCTTAGCATGGCACAAACCGGGCTTACCAATTGGGCCGCGGGCGGACAGAATTCGCTATCTGCCAATGGCCTTTTCAGCACCTTTGCAAATTATAAACACGGCAAGCATGCTTGGGACAACAACTTGGATGTTGGTTACGGTGTTCTTAAGCAAGGAAAGAATGCCGATGTCATGAAAACCGATGACAAGCTCGATCTGCTCTCGAAATACGGCTACAAGGCATTCGATGGTTTTTACTATGCGGTGCTGATGAATTTTAAAACGCAGATGACGGTAGGTCGTGACTACAAGACCGACACGTCAAAGATCTCGAACTTTTTAGCACCAGCATATACCTTGCTAGCCCTCGGTTTGGATTACAAGCCGAACAGTCACTTGAGTGCATTTATCGCGCCGCTCACCGGTAAAGTCACGATCGTCAACGACCAAGACCTGGCGGATGCTGGCGCTTATGGTGTAACTGCCGCAACCTACGATGCTTTGGGTGTTAAAATCACCGATGGCGAACGTTTACGCAGTGAGTTTGGCGGATACCTTCGGGTTATTTATAGCAAGAACGATTTCAAAAGCGAAGCGCTGAAAAACATGGCGCTCACTACCAAAGCCGATTTTTTCTCTAATTATCTAAAGAATCCTCAGAACATCGATGTGAGCTGGGAGACACAGCTTGCTTTCAAGGTTAATAAATACATCACCGCCAATGTAAACACGCATCTGCTTTACGACGACGACATTAACATTGCGGTTGATAAAAACAAGGATGGACTCCTTGAGGCGAGTGGACCGCGAGTGCAGTTTAAAGAGATTCTCGGTGTTGGCTTTTCGTACAAGTTTTAGCTCCAAGGTAAAAAAAGCATGCTTCTAATCAATAAGTTATGCTTGAAACTCGTTTCATTCTTATTAAATGTCTAAATTGCGGCCTCAAATGCAAAAGCAGTGATTAATCCGACTATTCCGACCGACGAAAAAGCCCGCTTAGCCGAGCTGCAATCGTATAATATCCTAGATACGTTGTCGGAGGAGGATTACGATCATCTAACCGCCATCGCATCATCTATTTGCGGCACTAAAATCGCCTTGATCTCCCTGATTGATCAAGAACGACAGTGGTTTAAGTCGCACCACGGATTAAATGCGACCGAAACACCGCGCGAACAGGCCTTTTGTGCGCATGCCATCAACATGCCAACAGAACTTTTTGTGGTTGAGGATGCCCGCATTGATGATCGTTTTCACGACAATCCTTTGGTTGTTGGAGAGCCCCATGTGGTCTTTTATGCAGGGATGCCTTTGCTTACCGATAACGGTTTTGCCTTGGGTACATTATGCGTCATCGACGACAAACCCAAGGCGCTCAACCAAGGTCAGATTGATTCTTTAAAAATGCTTTCGAAGCAAGTCATTCACTTGTTGGAGCTTCGCAAAAAGAAAGCAGAGTTGGAGCAATCTTTTGTTAAGCTAGAAAAGAAGAACCAAGAGCTCGAGCAGTTTGCCTTTACCGTGGCACACGATCTAAAATCACCATTGAATGTGATTATTGGTCTTTCCGATCTATTCATGCAAAAGTATAAAGGGCAGTTTGATGCCGATGGTATGAAGATTATGGATACCATCAAAGGATCAACATCCAAGCTTGCCGGATTCATCTCCGAACTGTTGGAATACAGTCGTCTTGAAAAGATTTTAGGCGAAGATAAAATTGCGGTGGATGTAGCTCAATTGGAGGTGTATCTGTCTTCTTTGTTTGCGGCCGACAAAAACTGCCAACTCAAATTCGTGACGACGATTACTACACTGCTTGTAAATAAAACAGCGCTCGAACAGTCCTTGGCTAACCTTATGACCAACGCCTTAAAATACAACGACAAGCTTATTGCCGAAGTAGAAGTTGGAATTCATGAAAATGAGGCAGCGTATATATTTTATGTAAAAGACAACGGCCCCGGTATAGCGCCCGCAAATCAGGAGAAGATTTTTCGCATTTTTGAAACGTCTGGCACTGTGGATCGCTATGGTAAAAAGGGCCATGGTATTGGCTTAGCCACCGTTAAAAAGATAGTTGAAAAACAAGGCGGCGAGCTGCGTGTAGAGTCGGCTCTTGGTGCAGGATCCAACTTCATCTTCACGCTGAAAAAATAGAGACATCCAAGTTTACGACTTCGCGAAACGGTGTCGTAATTTTGAAAATGCTCCTGACCGACTTAGCTCCAACGGATTTCATTCATAATTCATCATTAGTAAAAGTAATTATAACAGGCTGTTACTTTCCTCTTTTACCTTTCCACTTTCTACTCAAATCCCTTTCGGAATCGCCGCAATCAATTTCTTGGTGTACTCGGATTTCGGAGCGCGGTAAATTTCTTCTGGATCCCCCATCTCTTCGATGCGTCCTTTCTGCATCACTACCATGCGGTCTGACATGAATTTCACCACCGATAAGTCGTGTGAGATAAAGATGTACGAGAAGCCGAAGTCGCGTTTCAATTCGTTCAGCAGATTAAGCACTTGCGCCTGCACCGACACATCCAGCGCCGAAACCGATTCGTCGCAGATGATGAACTCGGGACTGAGTGCTAAGGCACGGGCGATGCAGATACGTTGTCGTTGGCCCCCCGAGAACTCGTGTGGATAGCGGTTGAAATGCATTTCTTTCATACTCACGCGCTCCAGCAGCTCAATCACTTTTCGTCTGCGTTCGCTGTCGTTGGCTAAGATGCCATGCACCTGCATCGGCTCCATGATGGCGTTGCCGATGGTCATGCGCGGATTCAACGAGGAATACGGATCTTGAAAAATGATTTGGATATGCTTGCGCATGGCACGCATCTCTTTCGGGTTGAGCGTGGCTAAGTCTTGGCCTTTGAAAAGAATCTGTCCGGAGGTTGGTTCGATGAGGCGCAGGATGCTTCGGCCCAAGGTTGTTTTGCCGCATCCCGACTCACCTACCAAGCCAAGCGTCTCGCCAGGATAGACATCCAGCGTAACATCATCCACAGCCCTTACATAATCGCGCACGCGACCTAATAATCCTTTGCGTATAGGGAAATGGGTGTTCAGGTTGCGCACCTCTAAAATTGGCTTTTGACTATACAGCAGTTTATGTCTTGAAGCGCGATCTGCTGTCGATTCCTCCTGCTCAGCAAGAGCATCATCCACGCTTTTTTCAATGCCAATAAGTTGCCCTTGATCATCTTCACGCATAAAATCGGCGATGGTTGGCATCTTCTTCAGGCGCTTGTTTAGAGGCGGCCTGCAGGCCAGAAGGCCTTTCGTATAAGGGTGTTGTGGGTTTTTGAAAATATCCAGCACCGACCCTTGCTCCACGATGTGGCCTTTGTACATCACGATCACGCGGTCGGCAAGCTCGGCAATAACGCCCAGGTCGTGCGTGATGAACAGAATGCCCATGTCATTCTGTTGTTGCAACTCCTGCATCAGCTCCAGAATCGTTTTTTGCACGGTCACATCCAAAGCCGTTGTAGGTTCATCGGCAATCAGTACGGCAGGGTTGCAACTCATCGCCATGGCGATCATCACGCGCTGCTTCTGTCCGCCAGAAAGCTGATGCGGATACGCATCGAAAATATCCGCTGGCCTTGGCAGTTTAACTTTTTCAAAGAGCTGTATCGTTTTCTCCTTGGCTGTTTTTTTATCTAGATTTTGGTGCAGAACAAGCGCTTCCGTGACCTGCTCTCCACAGCTGAACACCGGGTTTAGTGAAGTCATCGGCTCTTGGAAGATCATCGCGATGCGGTTGCCACGGTAGCCGCGCATCTCTTGCTCGCTAAGCTTTAAAAGGTCGACGGGCGATTTGCCCGGCTCATGAAAGAGAATCTCGCCACCACTGATCTTTCCAGGCGGGCTCTGAATTAAACGCATGGTCGACAACGACGTCACCGATTTGCCGGAGCCCGACTCACCCACGATGCCAATGATTTCGCCTCTGTGCAGGGTGAAAGAAACAGCGTTCACCGCACGTACCCAACCCTCTTCGGTGCTGAACTCGGTAACGAGGTTGCGAACTTCTAAGAGGGCTTGTTTGGTCATCGTGTGTAGTCGGCTTGTGGGTGATGCAAGGTAGCTAATCAGTTGAGCAGGTGCATATAGCAAGGACTTGATTTGTCAACAAGTTTGGATTTATTTCTCCGCACTGATAGCGGTGAAGTGCTCGTAGAAGTAGGGAATCGTTTCAATGCCTTTCAAGAAATTGAAGATGCCGTAATGTTCGTTTGGCGAGTGGATCAGGTCGGTGTTCAAGCCAAAGCCCATCATGAGGGATTTAAGTCCGAGCTCTTTTTCGAACAGCGCTACAATCGGGATGCTGCCGCCAGCACGCGCTGGAATAGGCGTTACGCCGAAGGTTTTTTCCATGGCCATGCTTGCCGCGCGGTAGGCGAGCGAGTCTGTTGGCGTTACCACAGGCGCACCACCGTGGTGCGGGCGCACTTCCACTTTCACCGATGGGGGAGCTAAGGATTTGAAATAGGCGATGAACTGCTCCACCGTATTGTCCACCGTTTGGTGCGGCACTAAACGCATCGAAATCTTAGCAAAAGCCTTGGAAGGCAAGACGGTTTTTGACCCTTCGCCGATGTAGCCGCCCCAGATGCCATTCACATCCAAGGTAGGACGGATGGTGGTGCGTTCCAAGGTGGAGTAGCCTGCTTCGCCCTCCACCTCATCAATGCCAAGGTGTTTTTTATAGGCATCCATACTAAAAGGAGCCCGCGCCATCGCTTTGCGCTCCTCCTCCGAAATCACCTCCACGTCATTATAGAAGCCAGGGATGGTGATGTGATTGTTATCATCCTTCAAAGCGGCGATCATCTTACACAACACATTGATTGGGTTGGCAACACCACCTCCGTAAGTGCCAGAGTGCAGGTCGTGGTCGGCGCCAGTTACCTCCACCTCGAGGTAGGCAAGCCCGCGCAGGCCAGTTGTGATGGAAGGCACATCGTTAGCAATGATGCTGGTGTCGGATATCAAAATCACATCCGACTTCAAGCGCTCCTTATTTGCTATAACGAAAGGACCGAGGTTCTCAGAGCCCACTTCTTCTTCTCCTTCAATCATAAACTTCACATTGCAAGGCAGGGAGTTGGTGCTCATCATCAGCTCAAAAGCCTTGATGTGCATGTACACCTGACCTTTGTCGTCGCAGGCACCACGGGCGTAAATTTTTTCATCTTTGATCACCGGCTCGAAAGGAGGGGAGTGCCAAAGATCCATCGGGTCGGGTGGCTGCACGTCGTAGTGGCCATAAACAAGAATCGTTGGCTTTGAAGGATCGATAATTTTTTCCGCATAAACGACAGGATGCCCCGCTGTTGGAATAACCTCACAGCTATCGGCGCCGGCAGCCTTGAATTTATCACGAATAAATTCAGCCGCACGCAAAACATCCGGTTTGTATTTTGAATCAGCGCTCACCGATGGAATCCGCAATAGATCCATCAGCTCATTTATAAAGCGATCTGTATTTTCTTTGATAAGAGGTTTGAGATGTTCCATGTTTTTATAATAAGGTCCTTTTTATCTGACAAAAGTAAAATTTTCAATCTCCTCCTTCAAGTTTGCTAGTATAAATGCTTAAAAAACGGAGCTGATTTGTTTCTTTTATGGCTTATTCTTAAGTTTGAGCTGATTAAGTCTGCTTGATTATTAATTTTATTAGCGAAATCTGTTTCGCCGATGTGTTATTTTATAAAATGAAAAAAATCCTATCGCTACTTGCTTTCTTTGTAATCATGCAAGCTGGCTTTGCTCAAGTTACGGTAGCCCCAAACGCCACGGCCACTCAAATGGTGTCAACCTTGGTAGGAGCAGGCGTTGCCTTTAGCAATGCAACGCTTGTCTGTCCCAACGGCGCATCTGGCATTTTTGGCAGCGGACTGATTAGTCTCGGTTTAGATAGCGGCATTGTTCTTTCAACGGGCAAGGTGAATAACACCCCTTTCCCTTTAAGCAGCGCCTCGAGTTCGTTTAACAGCACCGACAACCTGGCCCCGGGTGATGCCGATTTGATAACCTATGGTGTGACAACAGCAAGCGTAACCAATGACGCTTGTGCATTATCCTTCGATGTAATTCCAATCTGCGATACCCTTCGCTTTCAGTATGTTTTTGGTTCTGAAGAGTATCCCGAATTCGCCAATACCCAGTGGGCAGATGCCTTTGCTTTCTTTATTAGCGGTCCAGGTATTGTAGGTGTTGAGAATATCGCGCTTGTTCCAGCATCCACAACGCCCGTAAACATCAACAGCATCAATGCCGGCAACTACTCTTGTCCTGGCCCAACTACAGGTTGCAACAACTGTAGCTATTACATCGATAACTGTAGTGGCTCCAGCTTTGTTTACGACGGATACACCTCTGTGCTCGTGGCCGAAAAGATTGTCTCCTCTTGCCAGCCGTATCACGTGAAGCTAGTCGTTGCTGATGGCACCGACGGCATCTACGACACGGGTATTTTTTTAAAGAAAGGCACGCTTAACTGCTTTGGCATATCCATCGTGGCTTCTGCTACCGGCAGCAGCGGTGTGGATGCTGTGGAAAGCTGCCAGAACGGCGAGTTTCAGCTTTGTCTGAGCAACCCGCTCGCTACCGATTTCACCTTCCATTTTACCATCGGAGGCACAGCCACTCCGGATGTGGATTATCCGCTCTTTCCAGATAGCGTAGTCTTTCCGGCAGGTCAAACCTGTGTGAATTTCTCCGTTACCCCAACGATTGACGGTATCGCCGAAGGACCTGAGTCTATTATGCTGTATTACCTGCCAAGTCTTTGTGCCAGTATCGACTCTGCCTATATCAACATTCAGGATCTGTATACTGTGGATGCAGGTCCCGACTTGCACATTTGCTCCGGCGATACGGTTCAGATTGGAACACCCAGTTATCCTGGAACGAGTTATTTTTGGTCTCCTCCATTTGATATTAGTAATCCCTTTATTTCCGATCCAACCTTTACGGGCATTAATACAGGCCTCACTCCGATAAGTTATATGTTGTATCGCAGCGATACCATCAACGGATGCTACAATACAGATAGCATCTATGTTGTTGTGCATGCCCAGCCACAGCCTCAAGCGGGTGCAGATATTTCTATCTGTTCGGGGGCTATTGGGCAAATAGGCACGCCCAATTACAATGGAATAACCTATGCTTGGTCGCCAATTACAGGCATCGTTTATGTCGATTCATCCCAAACGGATGTTTCATTAACAAATGCAACTAATTTGCCCGTTACTTCTGACTATATCTTGCATGGCGCCGTCGGCTCTTGTGAAGTCTTTGATACGGTGCAGGTTACGGTAAACCCCATACCGAATGCCAATGCCGGGGCTGATCAAACGGTTTGTTCGGGAATCGCGGCGGCGCTCGGTACAACGATTAGCGGTGGGTATAACTATCTCTGGGTGCCTGCTAATGGATTATCAGATCCAAATTATTACAACCCTCAATTGACGCCGAACAACCCAAGTACAAGCACCGTTATGCTTACCTATGTTTTGAATGCCGAAATGAATGGCTGTACCGATAAAGATTCCGTCAATATCTATGTAAAGCCAATACCATTCACCAATGCGGGCAATGACATTACGGTTTGCCCAGGAGAAACAGCATACATCGGACCAACCGCAACCCCTGGCTACGCCTACTTGTGGTCGCCTCCGGATGGCTTGTTAAGCACAAACGTTCCGACGGCTGTTGTTTCCATTGCTAACAACACAACAAGCTACCAAGGAATAACGTACCACCTAACCTCCACACTTAGTGGATGCACTTCCTCTGACAGTGTTTTAGTTACCATTCGTAACTCCCCAATTGCAGGTATTGTCAGTGATCCGATGGATACAGTATGTTCGAACAACTTTGCCGTCGTGGAGTATGATGGCTTGGTGTTAAACAGTCCTACCTATAACTGGGATTTCGGAACCGCACTCGGTGCTGGAACAGGCTCGGGCCCAGGACCCTATACGCTCCAATGGAATTCTTTAGGTAAAAAAATGGTAACCCTGGTAGTAGAAGATTACGGCTGCCCATCTGCTCGTGTGGAATACAATTTCGATGTTATTGATTGCACGGTTGAAACGACCAATGTGTTCACGCCCGATGGCGATGGGAAAAACGATTCCTTCATTATTGATATGATTGCGTACAACCCGAATAGCCAGCTCACCATTTATAACCGCTGGGGTAATGTGGTATATCACTCCGATAACTACCAGAACGATTGGCGTGGTGAAAACACCGTTGGTGGTGGAGTGTATTACTACACTTTGTTGTTATTTGATGGCACCGCCTTTCATGGCATGGTTACGGTGATGCAATAAGACGCGTATTAAATAAGTAACAAGCCTGCAGCAAACCTGTGGGCTTGTTGCTTTTTAAGGTATGCCTAAATCAATACTTTGCCGCTCATTTCCATCGGAACAGGTAGTCCCATCAGTTGGAGGATAGTGGGAGCAAGGTCGCAGAGCCTGCCGTTTTGTATTTTTTGAATGCTTGAATCAACAAGGATACACGGAACAGGATTCGTTGTGTGTGCTGTATTTGGCGAACCGTCGTCGTTTAGCATGTGATCGGCGTTGCCGTGATCGGCGATAACAAGAACGACATAGTCGCGTGCCGTGGCTGCGTCGATAACTTCCTGAAGGCACGCATCCACGGTTTCTAGCGCCTCAATCACAGCCGGGAAAACGCCTGTGTGGCCGACCATATCGGGGTTGGCGAAATTAGCACAGACAAAATCGATGGCGGGCTCTTCGGTGCTGATGGCGTTCACCAGTGCGTCTTTCAGTTCAATAGCACTCATGGATGGTTTAAGGTCGTAAGTGGCCACCTTTGGGGAGGGAATCATAATGCGTTGCTCGCCAGCAAAGGGCTCTTCGCGACCTCCTGAAAAAAAGAAGGTCACGTGCGGGTATTTTTCTGTTTCTGCAATGCGTAACTGCGTCTTGTGTCCTGCCGCAACGGCTTCGCCCAGGGTCATGGTCAAGTTGTCTTTGTGAAAAACGACCTCTATATTCTTGAACGAATTGTCGTAATTGGTCATGGTCACAAAATGCAAGGGTAGTGTTTGCATGCCTTGTTCAGGCATGTCTTTTTGCGTGAGCACTTCGGTGATTTCACGGCAACGGTCGGTGCGGAAGTTAAAACAAATCACCGCATCTCCTTCTTTGATGGTGGCCAAGGGCTTACCTTGCGCATCGATTATAACAGCCGGTTCAATGAACTCGTCTGTTATGCCGGCCTTGTAGCTTGCGAGCACGGCATCGTGTGCAGACTGCACGTTCATTCCCTCGCCATGAACGAGCATGGAGTAGGCCTTTTTTACACGCTCCCAGCGTTTGTCGCGATCCATGGCATAATAGCGACCGCATATACTTGCGATGCGGGCATGCATGTTTGCGATTCGGTTCTCCAGGCGCTCGATGTGCGTGATGCCGCTCTTTGGGTCGCAGTCGCGGCCGTCTGTGAATGCATGGATATAAACGCGCTCTACACCTGCCTTTTCAGCTAGTTCACAAATTTTATAGAGATGTTCTTCGTGCGAATGAATGCCTCCATCCGACACCAAGCCCAATAGATGTAGGGCTTTGTCCTTTGTTTTCGCATAGCGGAAAGCGTCTTGCAAAACAAGGTTATCGTCGATGGTATGCTCGCGCACTGCTTTGGAGATCTTGGCGAGGTCTTGGTAAACAACGCGGCCTGCACCAATATTCAAGTGTCCTACCTCCGAATTGCCCATCTGACCCGCCGGAAGTCCAACATCTTCACCAGACGTGATCAGTTGACTGTGCGCATACTTTTTTAGCAAGGCCTTGTAACACGGTGTTCGAGCGGCACTGATGGCATTAGCAGGTCCAGCTGGGGCGATGCCCCATCCATCTAAAATAACCAGCATGACTTTCTTCATAACGTTGGTGTTTGTCTGTGAGATTTAGGCCAAAGGAAGCCGCACTTCGAAAATAGTGCCTTGGGGTTTATTGTCTATTATTTGAATAGTACCCAGGTGGCCGTTCACAATGTGCTTAACTATATATAGACCGAGTCCTGTTCCTTTTGTTTTTCGTGTTTCTTCGTTACCAATGCGGTAGAATTTTTGGAAAACAAGCCTCTTTTTATCTTCGGGTATACCTGCGCCTTCGTCTATAACGCGGAGCACGGCCTTGTCGCGTACCTTTTGGAGTTCAATCTTGACGCTGGATTGAGCGGGGGAATATTTTACTGCGTTTTCCAAGAGGTTATTAAGTAGCGAGATCATCGCCACGGGGTCGGCAAGCACATCAACCGCTTCGTCAAGCGTATATAGTAGCTTGATTTTACGCTCTTCATGTACGAGGTTGCTGTTGAGCTTATCCTTGAAAAGCTCGCTAAGGTTAATGAGGCTTTTGTGATAGCTGTGGTTGCTGCCATCCAGTTGGGAGGCCAAAAGAATATTTTCTACGAGGAGGTTGAGCCGGTCTGCATCGGTCACTGCCTGGCGGATAAAGTGTTGTTGCTTATCGATCGGGATATCGTGCTTTTGCAGGGTCTGCATATACAGCTTTATGGATGCGATCGGCGATTTAAGTTCGTGGGTAATCGACAAGAGAAAGTTTTTCTGCTGTCGATTCACTTCTTCTTCTTTTCTGAACGCCCGGCGCGTGATCAAGATTCCCGAGGTCATAAACAGGAGAAATACCGTACCTTCACCCATCACCATCATCCATCGTTTATGCAACTTGTCTTTTAGCTCAAGTTGTTTCGCCGCGATGATTGCGGGGTCGTTGTGGTTGTAATAGAGGATTTCGGTCTTCAGATGATCCACCTCGTTATTGAGTGCTACAAGTAGGAAGCCCCACCATCCCAGTTGGATAAAAATGTAAAAAACCAAGATATAAAAGGCGAAAAGGGGGCGCATCGGGACTGCAAATTTACATAAAATAACGATTTTGTGTTCGAAAATTGAAGAAAAAAGACCGCTGTGCAATATTATTTGATAAAAATCCGAGGATATCCTTGCACTTTACAAATATTAAATTTACATTTGCAGCCCTTTTCTAAATCCGCGTCGTGAGACCGGATCGAAAAAGAAAGTACATTTAAAAATAAAATACAGTGAAAGCACCAAGCTACAAAACCGTTTCTGCCAACAGTGCAACGGTAAACAAAGAATGGGTCGTTCTGAATGCAGAAAACCAGACCCTCGGACGATTCAGCTCACGCGTTGCAACAATGCTGCGTGGTAAGCACAAGACAAACTTTACCCCGCACGTAGATTGCGGCGATAATGTGATTGTCATCAATGCTGAGAAGATTCGTCTCACCGGCAAAAAAATGACCGAAAAGGAATACATTCGCTACACGGGCTACCCAGGTGGACAGCGTTTCGCTACACCGGCTGAGTTGCTTGCAAAGCATCCTGAGCGTGTTGTTGAATATGCAGTGCAGGGCATGCTTCCTGGCAACAAATTGGGCGATGCTCTTTTCAAAAACTTGCATGTATATGCTGGTTCTGAACATCCGCACGCAGCGCAATCACCAAAAGAAATCAAATTATAATATTTTCAATACATCATGGAAGTAACACACACCATCGGCAGAAGAAAAACTTCGGTTGCTCGTATTTATATGACGAGCGGCAGCGGCAAGATCACTGTCAACGATAAGGACTACAAAGAGTATTTCCCGACCATGCCTTTGCAGTACCAACTGCACCACCCGCTCGAAATAACTGGCGTGTTGGGAACCTACGACATTCGTGCGAATGTTGATGGCGGTGGTATCAGCGGTCAGGCCGAGTCCATTAAATTGGCTATCGCTCGTGCCCTGGTGGAGATTAACCCGGAGTACAAGACCCTGCTCAAAGCAAAAGGACTTATGACACGTGATCCACGTATGGTGGAGCGTAAGAAGCCTGGTCAGAAGAAGGCAAGAAAGCGTTTCCAATTCAGCAAGCGTTAATCGGTTATCTCAATTACATCTACTACTACTTTATCCCTATATCAAATGACATTACCTAAACATCAGGAATTGCTGGAATCAGGTGTTCACTTCGGACACCTTTCCATGAAGTGGAATCCGAAAATGGCTCCTTATATTCTCATGGAGAAAAACGGAATCCACCTTATCGACCTGAACAAGACAATCGCTAAGTTGGACGAAGCTGCCGCTGCTGTTAAGCAGATGGCGAAGTCTGGCAAAAAGATTCTTTTCGTGGCTACCAAGAAACAAGCCAAGGAAGTGGTTTCAGCAGAAGCAAAACGCTTAGGCATGCCCTTCATCACTGAGCGTTGGCCGGGTGGCATGCTCACGAACTTTGCAACCGTACGTAAGTCGGTTAAGAAGATGTCGGGGTATGAGAAAATGGAGACCGATGGAACCTTTGCAAACATCTCTAAAAAAGAGCGTCTGCAAATCACCCGTCAAAAGGCGAAGCTCGAGAAGTTCCTCGGATCTATCTCGGATCTTTCCCGTCTTCCTGCCGCTATCTTTATCGTAGATATCATGCGCGAACACATCGCCGTGGCCGAGGCCCTGAAATTGGGTATCCCGACCATCGCTATGGTAGATACTAACAGCGATCCTTCACTCGTTGATTTTGCTATCCCAGCAAACGACGATGCATCAACATCTATCTCCCTCATCGTGAAAACGATCGCCAAAGCTATCGAGGAAGGCCTCGCTGAGCGTAAGGACGAGAAAGACATCGAGAACAAGGAGAAAGACGGTGAAGACGAGTCTGGCGAAAAATCCATGACAGCTATGGATGATAGCGAAGATGGCATGAACGCCAAAGGCGATAAAGTAGCTCCATCAGCTGACGGCGACAAGCCAAAGCGCGCTCGCAAGCCAGTGACTAGAAAATAATTGATTTATATCGGAAAACAGAGATAGCATGAGCACAGTTACAATTACAGCGGCAGATGTGAACAAGTTGCGCCAGCAAACAGGCGCAGGCATGATGGATTGCAAAAAAGCCCTCCTGGAAGCGAATGGCGATTTTGAAGCAGCGATTGACAACCTTCGTAAAAAAGGGCAGAAAGTTGCCGCTAACCGTTCCGACAAAGAAGCAAACGAAGGCATCGTGATCGCCGGCTCTACTGCCGATGGCAAACACGCGGCGATGATTATGATTAGCTGCGAAACTGATTTCGTTGCTAAAAATGCCGACTTCATGGGCGAAGCAAATGCGCTTCTCCAACTCGCTATCGATAACAAACCAGCAAACCTCGACGAACTTAAGGCGATGAAAATCGGCAACGGTACTGTTAGCGAGAAATTGTTTGATTTGATCGGTAAAATCGGCGAGAAGATTGATCTTAATGCATACGAGCACATCAGTGCCGAAAAAGTGATTGCATACAACCACCCAGGCAACAAACTTGCTGCAATGGTAGGTTTCAATGGCTCACCAGAAGGCATCGAAGAAGTTGGTAAGAACGTGGCCATGCAGATTGCAGCCATGGCGCCTGTAGCTATCGACAAAGAGGGTGTTGATTCTAAAATGATCGAACGCGAAATTGAAATCGGTATGGATCAGGCCCGCCAAGAAGGCAAGCCGGAAGCGATGCTCGAGAAAATCGCGCAAGGTAAACTGCAGAAATTCTATAACGAAAATACGCTCCTCAATCAGTCCTTCATCAAGGATGAAAAGAAAACCATTCGTCAGTACCTTGAAGGTACATCGAAAGGGCTAACAGCCACCGCATTTAAGCGGATACGAATCGGAGCTTAATCCAATAAAAAAAAGAGAGAATTTAATTCTCTCTTTTTTTTTACTTTTGACCGCAAATCAAGCCAACACAAAACGTGAAATACAAACGCATCCTCTTAAAACTCAGCGGCGAGGCCCTCATGGGCAGTCGCCAATACGGTATCGACCCTGCCTTGGTGTCGCAATATGCACACGAGATAAAAAGCATTGTGCAGATGGGTGTTGAGGTTGCTGTTGTTATCGGAGGAGGGAACATCTTTCGTGGTATACAAGGCTCGGAAGGAGGAATCGATCGCGTGCACGGCGACTATATGGGCATGCTAGCCACGGTTATCAACGCCATGGCTTTGCAAGCGGCGCTTGAAAACCTCGATGTGAACACCCGTTTGATGTCGGCTATAAAGATGGAGCAGATTTGCGAACCCTTTATTCGCCGCAGGGCTGTAAGGCATCTGGAAAAAGGCCGTGTAGTGATTTTCGGAGCAGGAACAGGAAATCCGTATTTCACCACGGATACGGCCGCAACCTTACGTGCTATTGAGGTTGAAGCCAACGTTATCTTAAAAGGCACGCGTGTGGATGGCATCTATACCGCCGATCCAGAGAAAGACCCTAACGCAAGTAAATACGACACCATCTCTTTCACCGAGGTGTATGAGAAAGGCCTGAATGTAATGGACCTCACGGCATTTACGTTGTGCCGCGAGAATAAATTGCCCTTGATCGTGTTTGATATGAACAAGACCGGAAACCTCGGCAGAATCGTCAATGGCGAAGCTATTGGCACTTTGGTGGAAGCATAATACGCCCGCAAGCACCTGCTGCTTGGCGTGTCTTTTTGAAAATTATTTTTTACATTTGTCACACACTACTTAAGAAAAAATCACATGGACGACAGGGTTAAAAAAATGCTTGATGAGACGAAATCCAAAATGGATAAAGCCATCACCCACATGGAATCAGAACTGACTAAAGTACGCGCTGGCAAAGCTACGCCGTCTTTACTTGATAGCGTACGTGTTGACTATTACGGCAGCATGATGCCCCTCTCGCAGGTGGCTAATGTAAACAACGCCGATGCACGCACACTGGTTATCCAACCCTGGGAAAAAGCCATGCTCGGACCCATCGAAAAAGCCATAACCCTTGCGAACCTTGGATTTAATCCACAGAACGACGGTGTTCTCGTTCGTATCGCCGTGCCTGCGCTTACTGAAGATCGTCGTAAAGACCTCGTTAAAAGAGCGAAGACAGAAGCAGAAAGTGGTCGTGTAGCTATTCGTACTATCCGTAAGGATGCAATGGAAGCGGGCAAAGCGCTTTTAAAAGCCGGCTTGCCTGAGGACGAAGCCAAGGACTGCGAGACCCGCGTTCAAAAGCTTACCGACGAATGCAGCGTTAAAATCGACAAGCTGATTGAATTGAAGGAAAAAGACATCATGACCGTTTAATTGAATGCCATGAAAAAGTATTTTTATATAGCCCTTCCAGTGTGTGCTTTGTGCTTAGCAGTGTTAACCGGTTGCGGCGATGATTTCAACATCAGCCCCTGTCGCAAAGGCGAGCGCGAGCATCAACACCGCGGCTGCGATAAAAACAACCAGCACGACAGCACAACAGTGAATACCCCTGCGGTGGTTACCCAGCCGGGTTCATAACCTGCATCATGCTTTCCCAGAGCAGTTCTGCGCTCCTGTCCCAGGAGAATGCTTTGCTGCGCAGCAATCCTGCGCTTATATAACCCTGCCGATTTTCTTCTGCAGCGATATGTAGCATCGCTTGTTTAATTGCGAGCACATCGTTGGGGTCGACTAGAATAGCCGCATCGCCAACAACTTCAGGCAAGGCTGTAGTGTTTGAAGCGATGATAGGAACGCCGCTCGCCATGGCTTCCACCAAGGGAATGCCGAAGCCCTCGAAAAAAGGAACGTAGGTTAGCGCGGTGGCTGCCCCCATTAGTTCGCATAGTTTCTTTTGTTTGGTGCGACCGGTGAACACCACATCCGCAGCATGCTCCATTTCTTGGAAGGCCATTTCCATCGCCTCGGTCCACCACATTTTGTTACCCGCCAGCACCAGTTTAATGGCCGATGCCCTTTCTTTTTTGAAAAGGTCGAAAGCGCGCATCAGATGAACGATATTTTTTCTTTCGTGCAGTGTCCCCACAAAGAGGAAATAAGGCGCGCCAAGAAGGTATTTCTCGCGTATTTCGAGCTTGTCCTTGTGGGAAAGTGGTTTGAAATCAGCTGTGGCAGCATTGTAAACCACATCAATGGTATCGGAAGCGACGTGGTAACGGGTGGCGATATCGTTTTTTGAGAATGTAGAAACGGTGACGATACGCTTGGCTTTACGGGCAAAGCGGGGAAAAAAGAAGCGGTAGTAGGTTTGAATGAGCCAAGGCATGCCGTACTTTTCATGCTCAAAGTTTAGGTCGTGCATCACCGCTAGGGAGGGGATATCGGAGCTTAAGGAGAGGTAGCCATCGGGTGAGAGGAGAAGATCCACCTTGTGTTTTTTTAACACTTTCGGTAGCGACCACTCAAACCAAAGGTAGAACAGGAAAGGGTGTCTTGCTTGTGGTTCAACAACAAGGCCAGTAACATTTTTGCTGAAGATAAAGTCCTTATCAAAAGGGCGATCGAAGAGGAAGATGAACTCGTGCTCAGGATGCGCGCGGGTGATGCGCTTTAGTGTTTCGCAGGTGAACACACCGATACCGTCGAGCTTATCCTTTTGCAAAAGTCGAGTGTTCACGGCGATGCGCATGCAGCGAAGGTACGAAACCTCTATTCAGTATAAAGTCGAAAGTATAAAAGTCGAAAGAAGCAGCCGATATTAATGATGAATAGGCCGGTCCCTGGGCTTCGATACACTTCATCGCTCAGCCACCGGGCTTCGACAGGCTCAGCCACCGGGCTTCGATACACTTCGTTACTCAGCCATCGGACTTCGACAGGCTCAGCCACCGGGCTTCGATACACTTCGTTACTCAGCCACCGGGCTTCGACAGGCTCAGCCACCGGACTTCGATACACTTCGTTACTCAGCCATCGGGGCCTGCGACTTCGGACAACCGCTAAAGCAGGAGCGGGTTTGCAAAATATAGGCAATGCGTGAAAAAATAGCGCAAGTGTAATCCCTTGATAATCAGTTTTTTGCTTATATTTGGCGGATAGCAAACCGTTGTGCTTCATTTTGCAGAACTACCGACAGAAATAGAAATTTAAAGAAAACATGAGAATATCACCAATAATAGAAGTGGAAGAATTAATGAAAATATACAAAAATCCAGAAGTGATGATATTCGATGTAAGCAATAGTAAAAATGCTAAAGCGAACTACGAAACAGAACATTTAGAAGGTGCTTTTTTTGTTGACCTAAATTCTCAATTGGCAGATATTAAAACAGACTTTTCGGACGGTGGACGCCACCCATTACCCGAACTAGAAAACTTTGCAAAAACGTTGACAGATTTTGGCATTTCCGCTGACAAGCATATTATTATTTATGACGATAAAAATGGCTCAAATGCTTCAGCACGATTTTGGTGGATGCTAAAATCATTTGGACACGAAAAAGTACAAGTAATAAATGGTGGATTAATGAATGCAAAAGAAAAAGATTTCCCAATGAGTTCGAAAACTGAAAACATTAAAAAAACTTCCGAACCATATCTATTTGACCAATGGACTTTGCCAACAATAAAAATTAACGAGGTTGAAAAAGCATCTCAAAATTCAAAATATTTAATAGTTGATGTTAGAGACAAAGACCGATATGATGGAAAAACAGAACCAATAGATATAATTGCAGGACACATTCCCGGTGCGATAAATATTCCATTTACGGAAAATTTAGACGAAAGTGGTTTATTCCTTAAGCCAAACGAATTAAGAGCTAAATATGATACATTATTTGGAGAAATAAATGCTGAAAATATAGTAATTCATTGTGGTTCAGGAGTAACAGCTTGCCACACTATACTATCATTAGACTATGCGGAAATGAAAATACCAAACTTATACGTTGGCTCTTGGAGTGAGTGGAGCAGAAATAATAAACAGATTAAAAAAACGAACGACTAACGTGGGTTTTTCAAAAGTGGGGCTTTAGTGCTAAATTGAGCATTCGGAATACTAATGATCATTTTGCTAAATTTGAATTTTAGTACTTTTATCCCCGCCTGCGCCAAGCCCGCCCCGCGCCATCGTTCCGCGCCATCGTTCCGCGCTATCGTTCCGATAGCTATCGGAACTTAATCCCATTCTGCTTCTCAATCCCTTTTTCTACCTTCGCTGCGTGAAAAAACGCATACAAGCCTTTTTGCAGCGCCTGCTTGGCTTCGATACCTATCTGCTGTGCTTTTCTCTTTTTAAGATCCGCACCTTGCGTATGGATCGCAAGGAGAACGATTTCTTCCACTTTCTGGGGATGATTGAAGAGGGCAGCACGGTGTTGGATATCGGTGCTAACATCGGCATTATGACAGTTCCCTTGGCTCGTTTGCCACACAGCAAGGTGTTTGCTTTTGAACCCATTCCGCATAATTTGAAAGCGCTTCGCAGTGTCGTTTCTCGATATAGCTTAAACAACGTAAAGGTGTTGGACGTGGCGCTTGGTGATCGCGAAGGACAAGCGCAGATGATTATGCCTCGCATGGCTTCGGTGCGCATGCAAGGTCTATCGCACATGGTACAAGGTCCTTCCGATGAACAAGGTGATGTGTTTACTGTGCCTGTAAAACGACTCGATGATATCGCCGAACTTCAATCCATTTCAATCGCTGCAATCAAGATGGATGTGGAGAATTTCGAGGCGCAGGTGTTGGAAGGTGGTCGCGCCTTGCTTAAGCGCTGCAAGCCGCTTATCTATTGCGAGCTTTGGGACAACGAAAATCGGCATCGCTGCTTTGCGATTATGCGTTCGCTTGACTATCAAATTCAGGTGCTTGAAAACGGATTGCTGGCTGATTTCAACGGTACGCAGCAAACTCAAAATTTCTTCTTTAAGCCTTCAAAAGCTGCATTAGCTTAATCTCGTCGGGTGTAAAGCCAAACGCTTCGCAGAAGCGAATTTTGGGTATAAATTCAACAAGGCTTGCATCGCTTACTTGAAAGCCCAAGCGTTCAAAAAAGATAGGTAGCACAGTAACGATATAAAGCGGTTCATGGTGTACCCTTTCAGCAAGCGCCCTTACTAGCTGGCTGCCGATTCCCTTGCCTTGCTCTTCTGCTATCACGCCAAGCGTGGCGAGCTCCGAAAATCCGCTGTGTTGGATAATGCGGCCGAAGCCAACTACTGCATTTTCTTTTAAGGCAACCATAAACTGACGGTAGTTAGGGCATTGCACATCGAGGTCGAAAGCCGCCGCTGCCCTGAGAATCAGGGGCAACTCGTATTCATTGGCGGGGCGTAGGAGCATGGGAGTAGAAAGTGAAAAGTATAAATTAAACAGCCGATTACAAATAAAATGATGGCTTCGTCAGTCCCGCGGCCTCGGGACGCACTCCGCTCTAGCCCCAAACCTGCGTACCTTCCGTGCAGTTCCTGCACATCTCGATCTCGCTGCGTGAGCGCAGCACCGAAGAACGAAAGGTCTTGTATTCAGAACTCGTCCATAGCTCTTCGAACGTCTGTGTCTTGAGGTCTCCCATTCGATGATGCGCATCTTTATCAAAGCAGCAGGGCACCACCGTGCCATCCCAAGTAATCACACACGAATGCCAAAGCTTCCAACAACTGTTGTCCCAGGTGTTTTTAATGTTGTAACTGCCATCGGCTTGTTTTGCATAGCGCGAATATTGCTCCTGCTCGGGAATGAGCGGACTGCCTTGCTCATAATCATAAATCTGTGCGGTCTTGAGTCCCACCTCGTCGATACCAATCTCGCGCGCCAGTTTTTTTACTTCTTCAATTTGATGTTCGTTGGGCTTCACCACCAAAAATTGGAAGATGGTGTGTGGCGTTTTTGACCCTAGCTTTTTCTTCCACTTCACAATGTTTCTAGCTCCTTCCAGAACTTTTTCTAAGCTGCCTCCAATGCGGTACTGCTCGTAGGTTTCTTGCGTGGTACCATCGATGGAGATGATAAGTCTATCAAGTCCCGACTCCACGGTTTTACGGGCGTTGTCGTCGTTGAGGTAATGCGCGTTCGACGAGGTGGCGGTGTAAATGCCTTTGCCAGCGGCATAGCTAACTAAATCCAAGAAGTTTGGATTCAGGTAGGGCTCTCCTTGGAAATAAAAAATAAGGTACGACAAGGTAGGTGCCAGCTGGTCGATCGTTTTTTTGAACAGCGTCTCCTGCAGCATGCCCGTTGGGCGGGTGAAGGAGCGCAAACCGCTTGGGCACTCGGGACAACGCAGGTTGCAGGATGTTGTTGGCTCGAAGGAAATGCTAATAGGAAGTCCTTTATGGATGACCCTGCCCGTCCATTTGGACACATAGAAACTGCTTACAACCTGCGCGATGTTCCAAAGTCGCCGTGGACTTTGTTTGGATAAAAAACGTAATCCATCGGCTAGGTTTCTATTCATTGCTATGCTTAGTTCAAGATGTTGTCGTTCTGCACCACGATGCTCTTAGATAAATCCTTTAAATGGCTGCAGGCCTGATGAATCATGTCTAGGTCGTTCGGGAAGGGCAAGGGTTGACCGCCTAATCGTTTGCGCGTTTCAGGGCTTAACGCGTCGATGTTTCCAAAAGGAACGAGTGCGTTGTTTTCGAACTTGGAGTCGGCGGCCAGTGGAAAGCTGCGCAAAAGTGCGTTGTTTGCAGCATTTATGAAATCAAGGGTTCCTCCAACTCGGGCTGTTTTGTTTTGCACCGTTTCGATCACATCGCAATTGATAACTTTCGTCTTTGGTACTTTAATATCGTTGCCTAAACTGTCTTTCATCACATTGCCTCGGGCATCCTTCACATATTGCCAACCGTCTTGCACTTCGCGGCTTTCGCTCATCTTATGCTCGCGCACGCTTTCTGGAGAAACATCGATCTGTCGAAGATTGATGAGTACAATGAAGTCGTAGTTCACACCCTGTGCTTCCTTTGAGTAATAGCGAATCCAGCGTTCGTTCATGCCGCCTGGAGCGATTTTCAGCAAATCATCTTCAAGGTCTTGCGGAATGACCGTATGGGTGTTGTTCTTTACGCGAAGCAAAACATAACTGATGCCCATGGCTTCGGCTTTGTTGAGTTGGGTGTCGATGTCTTTGTAATCGGAATAAAACGCTTTCACTCTGCTAAGTTCTTCGTAGGCATCACGTCCGTTCTGACGGCCACCGCGCTCCATCAAGTTCAGTGCGTGGGCGTAGTAGTAGTCGGCGGCTTTTTGTTTCGATTGAATAATTTCTTCGTCGTAGCTGCGCAAGTGAAAATTTACGACACGCAGGGTCTTGAAGTTTTTATCGGTGATGCGCAGCAAAGGAAGTGGGCGCACCTTGTTCTGGCGGTTTTTCATGTCCGAATACAGCGAGAAGATTTGCTCCCAACTGTCGGGACGGCCTTCTTTTTTTAGGAATAGAATGCGCAGGCTGTCGCGTTCCATGGCTTCGGTATACGCTTTTTCAATGACCAGGATTTCTTTTTGTTTGGAGGCGTTTTTTTTCAGCGCTTTAACGGATTTGCTGATCGATTCGTCGTAGCGTCCTTTTCGCTCTAATGATGACGAGGTGCTGCAGGCGGTCCAAAGGAGCGCGGTCAGAAAGAGTAAAATGAGTGGTTTTCTCATGATTTCAAAGGTTTTGTCCGATTTTCAAAGGTATTAATAATAATGGAAGCCGCACTTTCAAAAATTGGACCAAAAGCGGTTTAATGCGTACCTTTGAATGATAAATTCACACCATGTATATCCAGCAACTTTACACCAATTGCCTTGCAGAAGCGGCCTATTATATCGAGTCTGAGGGCGTCGCAGCCATCATCGACCCGATGCGCGAAACAGCACCTTACCTGGCTATCGCCAAGGAGCGTAATGCGACCATTAAGTATATCTTCGAAACGCATTTTCACGCGGACTTTGTTTCTGGTCACCTCGATCTGTCGAAGCAAACAGGGGCTCCAATTATATACGGTCCTACGGCCAAAACAGGCTTCGAAAGTCACGTTGCCGAGGATGGAGAGGTGTTTCATCTTGGAAAATTAACGATCAAAGTATTGCACACACCGGGGCACACCCAAGAATCATCTTGCTTCTTGCTTTCTGATGAGACAGGCAAGGAGCATTGCATCTTTACCGGTGATACCTTGTTTGTCGGTGATGTGGGTCGCCCCGATTTGTTGGATGCATCGGTAAAGCTAACGCCAAGCGATATGGCGGGTATGCTTTACGATTCGCTCGCAAAATACATTAAACCGCTTGCCGACGATGTGTTGGTATATCCTGCACACGGTCCTGGTTCTGCCTGTGGAAAGAACATTGGCAAAGAAACCTGGAGTACTATTGGTCATCAGAAGAGCACGAACTACGCGCTCAAAGCGGCAACGCGTGAGGAGTTTATCAAGACGCTAACAGCAGATATTCCAAAGCCACCGGCTTATTTCTTCGCTGATGCACGCATCAACAAGATGGGCTATGAAAATGTGGAGGCCGTGGTAGCTCGAAATAATAAATCCTTAACTGTAGCCGAGCTTGAGCATGAAGTGGCACACGGGGCGATCGTTTTAGATGCGCGAAAAGCAGACGAGTTTGAGCAAGGCTTCATTAAAGGAGCCATCAATATCGGCTTAGATGGACAGTTCGCAGTTTGGGTGGGTACGCTGCTCGATTTCAATCGCGCAGTGGTTTTGGTAACCACTCCGGGCACCGAGGCGGAGGCTATTCTTCGTATGACTCGCGTCGGTTTTGAGAAGGTGATTGGGTATCTTGACGGTGGATTTGCTACTTGGGTAGCAGCGGGCAAAGGAATGGATCATGTTTCATCCGTTACGCCCGAAGAATTTGCCACGCTTTGCAAAGATGGAAAACACGGCATCCTCGATGTTCGTAAGCCGGGTGAAGTTCAAAGCGGCTTTGTCAAAGGCGCGCAGCTTGTGGGCTTGCAAGATCTTGCTTCGCAATTGAACCTCTTCGATCATAGTAAGGAATGCCTCGTGCACTGCGCCGGTGGTTATCGTTCGATGATTGCTGTTTCTATTCTTAAGGCCCATGGTATTCATAATGTGAAGAATGTTTACGGGGGCTTTGGAAAGATAAAAAACACCGATGTAACGGTGGTTGTTCCGACATTGAATATGGCCTAATTTTCAACACAAATTGAGCATGCGAAAGTGCGCACTCGTTGTTTTTGTCATTATGCTGCATTGCCTTGTTGGCAGGGCCGCTACGGTGCATGTTGACGTATTCATCAACCGCGGCCTTATGCAAACCGTTAGCGGCACCACATTCCCTGTTCTATCTTATAACGATAGCGTTTTGTTTAGTGGAATTAATGCGACTCTTCAAATTAACAGTGGCGATTCCTTGAGCCTGAATGTGCATAACACGGACACCGCTTTTCACGACTTTGCGATTAAAGGTTTTCCAGGCCTATTAACCATCGCTCCTTCTGATTCTGTGCAGCATACTTGGTATTTTCCGCAGGATGGGGCTTTTATTTATTACGATCCTTCGGATGCGCCGAGCAATCGATACATGGGATTGGCAGGACAAATTTTGGTGCTAAGTGCAGCTACATCTTTTAATTACAGTTGGAATTTAAAGGAGCATCAAAGTAGCTATAACAATGCGATAGCCCTTGGCAATGCTGTCGATTGGAGTGTGTACGACCCGGATTTTTTTACGGTAAATGGTGTAAGCTATCCGGATATTCAGAACGATTCTTTGGCTACGGTTGATGTGTCGTTAGGACAGCCTTATCGCATCTATATAAGCAACACGGGCCAATCAAAACATTCGATCCATATCCATGGATTTCATGGTACTGTTATACGAAGCAGCGCAGGCAATATCCAAGTGAATGCGAGCAAGGATACCTTTCCAATTAAAAGTATGGAGAGCGTAGTCATAGAAATCACTCCGGATAAATTGGGTCGTTACAGTGTGCATGATCACAACTTGGTTGCCGTATCTGGTGGCGGTGTTCATCCGAACGGCATGTTTACCATCATGAATATTCATTAAGCATGCGTAAAATCAAACCGATTTTCTTTTTAGTTGCGGTCCTTTTCGTGAGCTTGTCTTCTGCTTTTGCGCAGCATAAAGTAACCTGCAAGATTTACTTGCGCAGCAATGTCGGCACTATTCAGCTATGGGATGGTGTTGTGACGCGCATCTTTGGTTTTGCGCCCATGCTGAGTGCAAGTCCAACTATTCCAGGTCCAACCTTGTTTGTCAACGAAGGCGATACCTTAGTGGTGCATGCGTATAGTATTTCTCAAAATGACCATCATTCCATTCACTTGCATGGACTCGATGCGGATACCCAAAACGATGGTGATCCTTCGACATCGTTCATGTTGAGTCATGGGCAAGATACAACCTACACAGTGATATGCAGTCATGCCGGAACCTATTTATACCATTGCCATGTGGCCGATGTGGTGCATGTGCAGATGGGGATGTACGGCATGGTAATCGTACGTCCTGCGGATGGCGGCAAGACAGCATGGACGGGTGGTCCGGCATACGACCAGGCAAAGCATTGGCTTACTTCCGAGATTGACCGCTCTTGGCATGATGGGATTCCGGTGGAAGATACGATCACCCATACGATTGCTATTCCTCCCTATCGTCCCGATTATTTTTTGGTGAACGGACATTCGCATCAGCAGCTGGATGAAGACTCTACGCGCATTAACGGTGCGGTAGGTGAGCGCATCTATCTGCGAGTAGCGAACATCGGTTTTTTCGACAATCGAATTATTTTTCCATCCTCTTTTCATGCGCGCATCATCGATTCTGACGGGCGCCCTTTGCCAATGGCTGTGGATGCTGACACCTTGGAAACTTCTCCTGGTGAGCGTTACGGGATTATGCTTACGCCCGACGCTGAATTCAACGGAAGCATTCCTGTGCACTACATCAGCATGAACACCGATAGTGTATGGGGTGTTGAAGAGGTGCCGTGTTTGATTAGTGGTTATTTCGGCGTAGCCGAGATAAAACCCAGGCCTAAACTTAGTGTGCAGCCGAATCCGTTTTCTGATCGAATAATGGTACAGTGCACTAGTGTCTTAGATCCAGCTGCACGCGTTATCGTTCGCGATATCCTTGGTCGCGAAGTGAATGCCGCATTTACCTGCTTTAGAAACGGCGACGCCTTTGTTTTAGAAACAAAAGCAGTAGCAACAGGCACCTATTTCTTTGAGGTGTGGAGCGGGGGGCAGCGGCTGATTGCGAAAGCCGTTCATCGTGCACACGAATAAGTACTCGCTCGAGCACTATCCATCTTTTTACTACTTTTGAAAAAACAAATTAGCCCACCATGAGAAAACTTATTTTTTCCAGCTTCATGCTGCTTAGCGCATTGAGCTTTGCCCAAACTAGATTGGTTGATAAAGTAGAGCGCAAAGGCAATGAGTTGGTTATTCCTTACGAGAAATACCTCTTGTCCAACGGACTTACCTTGATTATTCACGAAGATCATTCTGATCCCATCGTGCATACCGATGTGACCTATCATGTGGGATCAGCGAGAGAGGAGATTGGTAAATCGGGCTTCGCGCATTTCTTTGAACACATGATGTTTCAGGGCAGTGATCACGTTGGTGACGAGCAGCACTTCAAGATTGTTTCGGAGGCTGGTGGAACCCTTAACGGTACTACCAACCAAGACCGCACCAACTATTTCGAGACGATGCCGAGTAACCAGCTGGAAGTGGCTATGTGGCTAGAGTCGGATCGCATGGGCTTTTTACTGGATGCTGTTACACAGCAGAAGTTTGAAGTACAGCGCTCTACAGTGAAGAACGAACGCGGTCAGAATTACGACAACCGCCCGTATGGCCTTGCTCGTGAGAAGACTGCACAAGCTTTATTTCCTTATGGACATCCCTATTCGTGGCTCACGATCGGATACATCGAAGATCTAAATCGCAGCAATGTGGAAGACCTGAAGAAGTTCTTCTTGCGTTGGTATGGACCGAACAATGCTACTTTAACCATTGCAGGAGATGTGAAGCCGGCAGAGGTGGTGAAGTTGGCCGAAATCTATTTTGGCTCTATTCCGCGATGCCCAGAGGTGAAGCCGATGGCCAAACTGCCTGTGACAATCGATGCCGATCGTTACATTTCGTATGAGGACAACATCCGTTTTCCAATGGTCTCCTTGTCTTTCCCAACGGTGGCGTCCTATTCAGCAGATGAGGCACCGTTGGATATCTTAGCCGACATCATCGGCGGAGGCAAGAATTCGATTCTATATAAGAATTTTATAAAAACAGAGTTGGCTGTATCAGCGGATGCTATGCATCCGACTTCGGAGCTGGCTGGCGACTTTGAGCTCAGTGTGCGTGCTATGCCCGACAAGAGTTTGACTGACATGGAGGCGATGCTGCGTACATCGTTGGCTGAGTTTGAAGCGCGCGGGGTGACCGACGATGACTTGCAGCGTTTCAAAGCAGGTCATGAAGCGGACTTGATAAACTCCATATCTACAGTAAATGGGAAAGCATCTTCTTTGGCTTCTTATCAAACATTCACCGGCAATCCAAACCAAATCGGCAACGAACTCAATCGCTATCTGCGCGTAACGAAAGCGGATGTGATGCGTGTTTACAACACCTATATCAAAGGCAAGCCAGCTGTGATTCTTAGTGTTTATCCGAAAGGCAAGCCCGAGCAAGTTGCTAAGCCGAATAACTTTACCCCACTAACAACGGGCACAGCGATGAATGTGACCGATTACAGTGGCCTCGTTTACAAAAAGGCACACGATAGTTTCGATCGCAACAACAAGCCTGTTGCGGGACCTGCTCCGCTTGTTAAAGTTCCTGCCTATTGGTCGAGCACCTTTTCGAACGGCATGAAAGTAATTGGTGCAAACACCAATGAGATACCGACCTATTCCATTTTGTTATCCATCGAAGCGGGCCATAAAGTAGAGCCTGTTTCTAAAGCGGGCTTGGCCTATCTGACGGCTGCCTTGATGAATGAGTCGACCGAGAAATACACGGCGGAAGAGCTGGCTGATCGCACCGAAAAATTAGGCAGTGATGTTAGCGTGAGCGCCTCCGGCGATTACCTTTCTGTAAGCGTTTCAGGATTGGTAAAAAATGTGGATGCCGCGCTTGAATTGATGCAGGAGCGACTCTTTCATCCGCGCTTTGATGCAACGGAGTTTGAGCGTCTTAAAAAGCAGCAGCTCGAAACGATAGCCAATCAGCGCACTTCAGCCACTGTAATGGCGAGCAATGTGTTTAACAAGCTGCTGTATGGCGGCGCGCATATTTTGAGTATGCCTGTTATAGGCACTGCCGAGTCGGTGAAAAACCTGACCCTGGAAGATGTGAAAGCGTTTTATAAAGAACGCCTCTCTCCATCTGTTTCAAGCCTAGTGATTGTAGGTGATGTAGAGCAGGAGACTGTGCTTTCCAAACTGCGTTTCTTGAGCGATTGGCCTGCACAGAAGGTGTCTATTCCTGTTTTGGGCGAAGCACCTGCTATCAGTAAAACAACCATTTACTTAGTAGATAAAGACCGCGCTCCGCAGTCGGAGTTTCGCATTGGATACATGTCTATTCCGTATGATGCAACAGGCGAGTACTTTAAGACCGGCTTGATGAACTTTTGCCTGGGTGGTGCTTTCAACAGTCGTATCAACTTGAATCTGCGCGAAGATAAAGGCTGGACCTATGGGGCGAGAAGCTCCTTCAACGGAGATAAACTTAAAGGTCCTTTTGTAGCATCAGCCGGTATTCGTGGTGATGTTACCGATAGCGCAACGGTGGAGTTTATGAAAGAAATAAAAAACTATGCAGATAAAGGCATGACGGCTGCAGAGCTTGAATTCACGCGTAAATCCATCGGTCAGCGCGATGCGCTGCGCTACGAGTCGAATGGTCAGAAGGGGCTTTTTCTTCGTCAGATAGTTACCTATGGCCTGGATAAAGATTTTGTTAGCCAACAAACGAAGTTGCTGAACGCTATTACGCTGGAGGAATTGGATGCGATAGCCAAAAAGCAATTGCCTTACAACGCCATGAACATCGTGATTGTTGGTGATAAAAAGAAAGTGCGTGCGGGACTTGCTAAACTGGGTTATCCCCTTGTCGATATGGATTCAGACGGAAACGTGGTGGTTCCAACAGAAGCGAAGTAAAAGAACGGTTTCATAAAAAAGCCCGGCAGATTTTTCTGTCGGGCTTTTGTTTTATACCAGCTCCATATCTACCTGTCTTTTCAGCAAGTCGGCGCGAATGATTTTTACTTTCACGCTATCACCGAGTTGAAACTTCTTGCGTTTGCGCTTCCCGGAAATGCAGAAATTGCGTTCGTCGAACAGGTAGTAGTCGTCGCGCATGTCGCGCAGGCGGATCATGCCTTCGCATTTGTTTTCGGAGATCTCCACAAACATACCCCATTCGGTAACTCCGCTGACGATGCCGTCGAAAATCTGTCCAACGCGGCTTTGCAGAAACTGCACCTGTTTGAATTTAATCGAATCGCGTTCGGCATGTGAGGCCTTGATCTCCATGTCGGTAGCATGCTTGCATTTGAGCTCAAAATTCTTTGCGTTCACCGACCCTTTGCCATCGAGATAGTGTTGCAGGATGCGGTGCACCATCACATCCGGATAACGACGGATCGGTGAGGTGAAGTGGCTGTAGTATTCGAAGGCCAAGCCGTAGTGGCCGATGTTGTCGGTGGTGTAAATGGCTTTGGCCATCGTGCGGATCGCCAATTGCTCGAGCACATTCTGCTCTTTTTTTCCACGCACATCTTTCATGAGTTTGTTAAGCGAGCTCGCGATCTCTTTCTCGTTGCCCGTGTTCACGCGATATCCAAACTTGCCAGCAAACTCTGTAAAGGCCAACAGTTTGTCGGCCACGGGCACATCGTGCACCCGATACACGAAGGTGCGTTTTATCCCTGCTTTTTTGCTCGCGAATTCGGCTACTTTGCGATTGGCTAGCAGCATAAACTCTTCGATCAACTTATTGGAGTCCTTGTTTTCTTTTGTGTACACGCTCAGTGGATTTCCGCGCTCATCCAAACGGAATTTCACTTCTGTCTTTTCGAAGCTAATGGCCCCTTTTTTAAAGCGTTCAGCGCGCAGTGTTTTGGCGATGCTGTCCATAAGCAGTATCTCTTCTTTCAAAGGACCTTCTTGTGTTTCGATTACGCTTTGCGCTTCTTCGTAGGTGAAGCGTTTGATGGAATGAATGACGGTACGACCAAACCATTCGTCCGAAATCTTGCCATCCTCATTCATGTGAAAGACGGCCGAAAAACACAGTTTATCTTCGTTGGGACGCAGCGAGCAGACATGGTTGGATAGTTTCTCCGGAAGCATGGGAATAACGCGGTCCACGAGATAAATAGATGTTGCCCGTTCGAAGGCTTCCTTATCCATCACCGATCCTTCGGGCAAGTAATGGGTTACATCGGCAATGTGAACGCCGATTTCGTAGAGGCCGTTTTTAAGTTTTTTTATGGAGAGCGCATCATCAAAATCCTTCGCATCCTCGGGGTCGATAGTGAAGGTGGTGGTGCCACGGAAGTCGCGTCGGCGTGCTATTTCTTCTTCGGGGATTGTTTCGGGGATCGTATCGGCTTCTGCTTCAACAAGCTTTGGAAAGGAGAGCGGGAGGCCGTATTCCGAAAGAATCGCATGCATTTCGGTGTCATTTTCGCCCGGCATGCCGAGCACATGAATGATTTTTCCAGTCGGATTTTTTTCGCCTTTCTTCCATTCGATAATCTGTGCTACCACCTTTTCGCCCTGCTGCGCATTATTCAAATGATTCAGCGGAATGAAGATATCCACCGGCATCTTGTTGTTGTCGGGCTTCAGAAAGGCGAAGCGTGGCGTGATTTCGATGATGCCTGCATAGTCTGTTTTGACCCGCTCGAGCACATCCACCACTTCGGCATCTTGCCGGTCGCGACCGCTGTCATAAAGCATGATCTTTACTTTGTCGCCGTTTAAGGCATTGGCCGTTTTTATTGGGGATATAAAAATGTCTTTCTCAAGGCCTTCCACAGTAACGTAGCCAGATCCTTTTTGCGTAAGCTCGATATACCCTTCAAGATAGGTACGCTTTGGGCGCAGCCGATATTTGAAATGATCTATCAGCATGATTTCTTCGGAGGCCTCAAGTTTTAAAAGGCACTGAATAACCACATCACGCCCTGGTTCTAAGCCATGATGCCCGAGCTGCTTAGCCACCTGCTTGTAGTTCAGCGGGCGCGGGATGTCCTGAAAGATTTTAAGAATAAGTCGTGTTATATTCTGCAGGTCGTAGGGGTTACACTCCGTTTCTTTTGTGTTTTTTTTTGCCATGTATGGTGTGCATCGGATCATGCTATTAGCAGTACTCGATGCTGAATTTTAAGTTTAATTTTTTAGAACAGTAATCTTTTAATAATTTTGGAATGTAACCTTATACTTAAGCGCATGAAAAAAGCCCTCGCTATCATTACTCTTTTTCTCGCGGTCCTTATCCTTGCTGTTGGATGCGGAAGTGGTCCAAAGGACTTAAAAGGCCGCAAGAAGAAAAAGGTGTCTATGGGTTGGATCTAGTATTCGATCCACCTATGCATTTTCTTTTTTAAAAGCGGCCATGTGTCGTGCCGCGTATTTGCCCAGGATATCAAATTCGATGTTCACCCTTGATCCTTTTGCTAACGTGCTGAAGTTAGTGTGCTCAAAGGTATAGGGAATTATCGCCACCGAAAACTGCCCGTCCTTCGTTTCCGCAACCGTCAGGCTTACTCCATTTATACAAACCGAGCCTTTGGGTACGATCAGCGTGTCGTCATTATCTTCTAAACCGAAAGTAAATACGGTGCTTCCTTCGTGTTTTTCAACGGCGATGCAGTCGAGTGTTTTGTCAACATGGCCTTGCACGATGTGCCCATCCATACGATCTCCCATTTTCATGGCGCGCTCAAGGTTTACGCGGTCGCCTATTTTCCACTGACCCAAATCGGTTTTGTTCAAGGTCTCTTGTATCGCCGTAACAGTATAGTTAGGTGTATCTGTTTTTTCTATAGTAAGGCATACTCCGTTATGCGCCACACTCTGACCCAAGGCGAGTTCGCTGCTAAATTCGCTAGTAATGGTGAAGCGTATGTTATCACCATTTTTTTGGATGTTTGTGATAACGCCTGCTGATTCTATAATTCCTGTGAACATGATTCTCTAGTTTATTTTACTGGGCCATTGTCTTGGCTGTTGACCAAGTGAAAGAAGCCGCGAAGTTGAACGGGCACGATGCCTTCGAGCCGTATGGTGTTAACCTTGCAGGTGTAGAAGTAAACGCCTTCCGAACATTCTTTTTTGCTTGACTCACTTCTTCCGTCCCAATTTACCTCTGGATCGGTGGTGTGAAATACGTCGACACCCCATCGGTTGTATATATGCAAATCGATGGATTCGACATAGCGATATGGAAAAGGTTTGAAGAGGTCGTTGATGCCATTTCCATCGGGAGTAAAGACATTTGGAAGTGTGTATTCAGGGCAGTTGTCGACACACACAGGAGCGCTTTGCTCACTTTCGTTTCCTGCTGAGTCGACAGCTGATACTGTATAGCATCCAGCACTTGTGGTTAAAAGTTTTTCATGCAGAAAAACGGTGTCTTCAGCCGAACTAATGCTTGCAATTTGCAAGGGCGCACCCGTTAGCGTGGGACTATAATAAACGAGGTAGCTCATTACATCATTTGCGCAAGTAAGGTTCGGGTTGTTCCACGACAAGGTGTTATTATACTCTGCGCAATCGTTGAGTACATGCAGGACAGGGCTGCACGGAGCTACATTGTCGATCGGCGATGCACATGCTTGCTGCGAGCGGTTTTCAATTGGATTCACAAAGCCGCTGCCCGAATAGGCGCCATTGCTTCGAACCACATAGCAATAGGCGACTCCATTTACCAAGCCGGTATCGGAAAAAGCACGACTGCTTGTCCTGCCAATAGAGTCATACAACGTGGTGGAGGGATTGAGTCTAAACACATCATAGCTCCCGTTTGTCCATGGCACATCTTCGCTCCAGCTAAGATCGAGGCGTTTATCGGTAGGGGAGATGGTCAAAAGAATCGACGAGGCGGTGTGTGAAGAACCCAATAGGTGCTCCGGTTCAGCAGTTGTGCTGTTAACGAGCATCGCTTTGTAAATCAGTTTTCCACTCGCTGTGTTGTAGGTATCTATGAAGGTGGTGTCGACAAACACATTGCTGATTTCGGTGGCTATTTGATAACTTATGCCCACGTTGTCGGAGCGCATCAGCTTGATTTTATAGGGCGGAGGATTTAAAATCGTGTCGATTTCGGTGGGTGGCGACCAAGCCAGATAGATGCTTCCAGAAACCGCAGCAGTGCTTAGTATATCAACATTGGTAATAACGGGTAAATCTTTTTTCAATTCGGCACAAACCTGTGGCGATGCACAACTCAAGGCGCCATCCGGGTAAACGGCAACGATAAGGTAGCAGTAGTCGTTTCCATGAATCAATCCTTCGCCATTGTTATCATCGGTGTAGGTGGTTGTATTCAGTCCTGATACCTGCATAATTTCTACAAAGCCTCCACCATCAGGCGCTCCGGTATTGCAAGGACAGCTTATGGTACCTGTGTAAAAGCCGTTGCGCCGGTATATTTTGTACCCAATTGCTTGGCTGCATTGACTTGCTTCCCAAGTTAGGAAAATAGATGTTCCAAAGGCCGCTGCCGTTGGGTTTTGAGGGGCAGGCCCTACTACCGTGATGCTTACTGTTTTATAATCAGCAAGATGGTCGGGGTAGCTGTCGACGGCTTTTACATAAACCGCATAGGGCTGCTTGCGCACTTCAGCACAGGAGGTTTTCCATTGGAACACACCGTCTGCGGAGCCTTTTAGTTTAACGGTTTGAGTGAACACCGATGCATTCGGCAGGTTGTATGTTGCTCCCGTTGAACTAAGGGTGATGCTGTCTCTTGGATTGCCTGTTATGGTTAAGTCAGGGTCGGTTGCGTGAATGGAGAAGTTGGCTGAATCACCGGCGGATACGCAGAGGTTAGCAGGAGGCTGAATCACCGGCGGATTCTCGTCGGGACAGGATTGTACAATCACAAGCATATCTCTGGTGACATACCCGATTTTAAAACCATTGCGCCACTCGATAACTCGAAAAGCAAAACTAAACCATCCGATGCTTGTGGGGGTATTCCAAACAAAATCGCCTGTTACCGAGTTAATACTCACGCCGGGCGGAATGCTATAACCAGGAGGAACGGAGTCGTGGTTCCATTCGCAGGAACTAAGCTCGTAGGAAAGGCTATCTCCATCCGGATCGACAGCCCAGGGGTTATGCACGAAAAGCTTATTCACACAGGCTCTGTCTACGGCAGGGTTATTCAGCACCGGCGAGCTGTTTTCGGGGTTGATTGCACCGTTGGTGACTAACACGGTTTCGATGTAAAAAGGGATATTCACCGAGTTGGGCATGTTGATGATTGCGTCCACGCGATTTAAATCCTGCATGGAGA
Source organism: Bacteroidota bacterium (assembly GCA_947448795.1). Taxonomy (GTDB): domain Bacteria; phylum Bacteroidota; class Bacteroidia; order AKYH767-A; family JAHEYN01; genus CANFOZ01. The sequence continues at coordinate 8,871 of CANFOZ010000009.1, read as the reverse complement.
TCACATACGTGGCGCTGCCTGGATAGGTGTGCGTCCCTGTATAGATATTTTTTTTGGTGTGATAACCAATAAGGAGCTCGCCATCATGAAACCCAGCTCCGTTCGGAGGTCCATTGTGACGGCCGAGTGAGTCGCTTGACATGTCGCCCCAAAACACTTCCAGCTGATTGCGGTCGGCATTTGCACCCGAATCAGTGTAGGTGGTAATGGTAACTTCGTAGGTCAGCCCTGAGATATGGCGATAGGTTATCTCTCCGGCTTTGTTGTGGGTAGCGAAAGCCACGGAAGTGAATCCGATCAGGAGCAATAAAAAAAGCAGTCTTTTCATGAAATGGCATTAAAGCCAAGCATCTAAAGTAAGCAATTCTTCTGAGTTTTCCTTGATAAAAACGGTGAAAGGCGACAGGTAAGGTCTAGAAGCTTAGTAGTTGATCACTTGCTGCTCCATGGTTGCAGGCATCTCTCGGTAGTCATATTGCTGATTGCGAAGCTGGGGTTCGAAGCCGGCTTCTCGTATGGCTTCTTGTATCCCGGCTGATGTAAAGCGGTGTGGTGCTCCAGCAGCAGAAACCACATTCTCTTCAATCATGATCGACCCAAAATCATTAGCGCCCGCATGCAAGCATACTTGCGCTACCTGCTTGCCCACCGTGAGCCATGAGGCTTGAATGTTTTTTATGTTCGGCAGCATGATACGGCTCAATGCAATGGTTCGAATGTATTCGTCGGCACCAACTTCGTTTCGAATGTTTTTGACATTTTTCAGCATGGTTCCTTCGTCTTGGAAGGGCCAAGGGATAAAGGCTAGGAAGCCTTTCGCATCGGCGGGCTTCTCGCTCTGCACCTGGCGTAGCGACACAAGGTGCTCGAAGCGTTCCTCCAATGTCTCCACATGCCCGAGCATCATCGTGCCCGAGGTGGTAATGTGGAGCTGGTGTGCAGCGCGCATAACATCAAGCCATTCACGGCCTGAGCATTTGCCTTTGGAGATAAGTCGGCGCACACGATCGCTAAGTATTTCAGCACCGGCGCCAGGAAGCGAGTCGAGACCTGATTCTACCAGGGCTTGCAAAACTTCCGTGTGTGTCATTTTTTCAAGCTTCGCGATGTGGGCGATTTCGGGTGGCCCGAGTGCATGAAGCTTCAAGGTAGGATAGAGCTGTTTTAACTCGCGAAAAAGAGTGGTGTAAAAGGACAAGCCCAGATCGGGATGGTGGCCTCCTTGAAGCAGCAACTGCTCGCCGCCGTATCGAAAGGTTTCTTCGATCTTGCGTTTGTATTCAGGGATACTCGTGATGTACGCATCGGCATGGCCAGGAATGCGGTAGAAGTTGCAGAATTTACAATTGGCAATACACACATTGGTAGTGTTTACATTGCGGTCGATGATCCAGGTAACTTTTTTAGCTGGAACCTGCTTCATGCGCAATTCGTGGGCGACTTCCATCAGCTCGGAGGTGGCTGCGTTTAAGAATAGAAATTGTCCTTCTTCTGCGGAAAGAAAATCGAAGGCTAGGGCGCGGTTTAAAAGTGCTTTCGTTGTCATGATCTGAATTTATCGGTCTGCCATTATCCTACTTGTAGGTCAAGCAATTTTGGAAAGAAATGCGAAGCAGCTGAAAAAAACTGCCTTAGAGACAAAGGATTGTTAATTAATTATTTACATTTACCGCTTCAAAAATACCACATTATCATGGATTTAGCAATAAAACAGGTCAGTAAGGCATCTGCCGATGACTCCTTGGTGCTGCTTTCTGACGGGAAGACACGGTGGAGCGATTATGGATTGTCTGCCGCTGAGGCCGCATACATTCAGGCCGAGCATAAAAAAGAGCGGAACCACCTGCTGATCAATCACTTGAAAAGATGGGTTTATATCTATTTCCTTGAAAAAAAATCGGCCGCCCACCTCACGCTCGAAGAGTGCCGACGTGCTGGTCAGCAAGCACACCATTGCTTCGCGCGCTTTAAAACCGAAAAGGTGACTGTGGTGGATGCCTTGGATAACGCCACGGAGACACTGGCCTTTATTGAAGGCATGGCCTTGTCGAATTATCAGTTTCTGCGTTATCGCAAATCTGCAAAAGATAAAAACGAGCTGCGTGCGATCGGCGTGCTGAGCACTAAAATCAAAGCATCCGATATCAGTCTATTGCATATTCTAGTTGATGCCACCTGTCGCGCTCGTGATTTAGTGAATACGCCTGTGTTGCATTTGAATGCCGTACAACTGGCCAAGGAGTTTCAGAAGTTGGGTAAAGAAGCAGGGTTTCGTGTTGAGGTTTTTAATAAATCCAAGATTGAAAGTTTGAAGATGGGTGGTTTGCTAGCGGTTAACTTCGGTAGCGTTGATCATCCGACCTTCTCGGTTATGGAATACAAGCCAAAAGGGGCGAAAAACAAGCAACCTATCGTTTTGGTGGGTAAGGGCGTGGTGTATGATACAGGTGGTTTGAGTTTGAAGCCTACCGCCAATTCCATGGACTACATGAAAAGCGATATGGCCGGTGCTGCTGCTGTTGCTTGCACGCTGTTCGCTATTGCCAAAGCCAAGCTTCCAGTGCATGTCATTGCCTTGGTGCCAGCTACCGACAACCGTCCTTCGGGCAATGCGATTACGCCCGGTGACATCATTACCATGCACAACGGTATTACTGTAGAGGTGCTTAACACCGATGCAGAGGGGCGTTTGATTTTGGGTGATGCATTGAGTTTCGCTCAACAGTTCAAGCCTGAACTCGTTATTGACCTTGCAACCCTTACCGGTGCTGCAGTAGCAGCAATAGGAACATTCGGTATAGTATGTATGGGCACTGCCGACGAGAAAACAAAAGACAGCCTGAAAGCAAGTGGCGAACAGGTGTATGAGCGCCTTGCAGAATTCCCTATCTGGGAAGAGTACGACGAGCTAATAAAGTCCGATATAGCAGATATTAAAAATATCGGTGGCCCTTACGGCGGGTCGATAACCGCAGGTAAATTCCTACAGCGCTTTGTGAAATATCCTTGGATGCACTTTGACATCGCAGGTCCAAGTTTTTTGCATAGTAACAGTGCCTATCGTGTGAAAGGTGGTACCGGAGTAGGTGTTCGTTTATTATTTGACTTTTTATCCAAGCGTGCGAAATGAATGCAGGTTCAGAAAATGTAAGGGTTGGTATCAGTACTGGTGATTTGAATGGAATCGGCTTGGAGGTTATTATAAAAACCTTAGAAGACGCTCGTATCTTAAGTAACTGTACGCCCGTAATTTATGGTTCATCAAAGGTTGTTTCATTTTATAAGAACGCCCAAAACGCCATCGACTTTAATGCAACGAAGCTCCGCTTGGACGAGGCATTGGCGCCTTTCAAAATAAATTTAAAAAGTGTTTGGGAAGAGGATGTTAAGATAGCGCCCGGTCAATCGTCGAACGAAGCCGCTTCGTATGGTTTTCGATCCTTCGAAGCAGCAGCAGCCGATTTGAAGAATGGGCATATTGATGTGCTCGTTACGGGGCCTGTTAATAAGCAAACTGTTGCCCAATCGGGCGTTGAGTTTATTGGGCATACCGAGTATCTTGCTAAGCAATACGGAATTGAAAACTACCTGATGTTGCTAGTTAGTGATAACTTGCGCGTTGGCGTTGTTACGGGCCATGTGCCGATTCAGAAGGTGGCCTCTTTGTTGACCACCGAAAAAATTATCGAGAAGGCTAGGGTCATGCATTTTTCCTTGAAGCAAGACTTCGGCATCAGCAAACCGAAGATTGCCATTCTCGGGCTTAACCCACATGCAGGCGATGATGGACTCATCGGCAGTGAGGAGAAGGACATTATCGCTCCGGCGATTCAAGCTTTGAACAAAGAAGGAATTATGGCTTTCGGTCCATATTCAGCCGATGGCTTCTTTGGCTCTGCTGCATATTCTAAATTTGACGCCATCTTGGCCATGTATCACGACCAAGGCTTGGTTCCTTTTAAATCCTTGGCCTTTAGCTCTGGTGTTAACTTCACGGCGGGTTTGCCTGTTGTACGCACCTCTCCAGACCATGGCCCTGCCTTTGATATCGCAGGCAAGAACGAAGCCTCCGAATCTTCCTTTCGCGAAGCCTTTTTCTTGGCGCAGGACATCTTCATCAAGCGCAAAGAATACAAAGAGCTTACCGCCAATCCTCTGCCACTCGGCTTTTCGAAGCTCACGGGCGATTATTGATTCTTCGTCGTAGGCCATCGCCAGTTCTTTGGCATCTGCCGATTTTCCGTTCGAGGCGTAAAAAAATTCGCTATTTTTACGGAAGAAAAAACAGCCACGTATGTCCACATCTTCACGCACTCAAGTAAGTGCATTGCTTAAGTCCACCGATTACGGAACGGAAATCTTTATCCAAGGTTGGGTTCGTACCCGCCGAGGCAACAAGCAGGTTTCGTTTATTGCCTTGAACGACGGCTCGGTTATCCACAATATTCAGGTGGTTGCCGATATGTCCAAATTCACCGAAGAGGAGCTGAAAGGCGTTACTACCGGTTCTTGCATTGCTGTTAGCGGCACATTAGTGAAGTCGCCTGCTGCTGGGCAGCCGGTGGAGATACAGGCAAGTAAGATACAGGTTTATGGCACAGCCGATCCCGAGACCTATCCTTTGCAAAAAAAGGGACACTCTCTTGAATTTCTGCGTGAGATCGCCCACCTTCGTCCGCGCACCAATACATTTGGAGCAGTGCTACGCATCCGTCATGCTATGGCCTTTGCGGTGCATAAATACTTCAACGATAACGGATTCTTTTATATTCACACCCCAGTAATTACGGGCTCTGATGCCGAAGGTGCTGGCGCGATGTTTCGCGTTACGACCTTGGATGCAGGCAGCCCGCCGCTTAACCCTGATGGCACTGTTAATTTCGAAGAGGATTTCTTTGGAAAAGCCACCAACCTCACTGTTTCCGGACAATTGGAAGGCGAGTTAGCAGCTATGGCTTTGTCAAAAATCTACACTTTTGGCCCAACCTTCCGCGCAGAAAATTCAAACACACCGCGTCACTTGGCTGAGTTCTGGATGATCGAGCCTGAAGTAGCTTTCAACGATATTACCGACAACATGAATCTGGCGGAGGATTTCTTGAAATACTTGGTGAATTATGCCCTCGTGCATTGTGCCGATGATCTTGAATTCTTGAATAAAATGTACGATAACGATTTGCTCAGCCGATTAAAGATGGTTGTTGAGTCGAGCTTTGAACGCCTGAGCTATACCAAGGCCGTGGAGATTTTATTGGCTTCCGGACAGAAGTTCGAGTTCAAAGTAGAGTGGGGCATCGATTTGCAGGCGGAACATGAGAAGTACCTTGTAGAGAAGCACTTTTTAAAGCCGGTTATACTGACCGATTACCCGATAGGCATCAAGGCTTTTTACATGAAGCAGAACGAGGATGGAAAGACGGTGCGCGCTATGGATGTGCTCTTTCCAGGTATCGGCGAGGTGATTGGTGGTTCGCAACGCGAAGACGATCACGATAAACTGGTGGCCCGTGTTCGCGCGATGGGCATTCATGAAAAGGATCTTTGGTGGTATCTTGAAACTCGCAAATTCGGGTCTGCACCGCACGCTGGCTTCGGTCTCGGTTTCGAGCGCATCATTCTCTTTGTTACCGGCATGAGCAATATCCGCGATGTTATCCCATTTCCACGCACACCGAAGAATGCCGAGTTTTAAATTGATCGGCTAATCGCCGTATCCCCGCTATGTTAAAGCAGTCTCTTTTTCAAAAACAGCTTCAGAAACTATCGCCTCAGCAAATCAAGCTGATGAAGTTGATTCAGTTGCCTACCACGGAGCTGGAGCAGCGCATCAAAGAGGAGATACAAGAGAATCCGGCCTTGGAAGAAGGTGATGACGCGGAGGATAATGCAGACGAAATCGATGGACCAGACGAGGCCGAGCTAGCTGAGGCCGACGGCGACGACGATGATCAAATAGAGATCAATATCGACGAATACCTGCAAGACGATGAGGTTCCTGAATACAAGACCAGCGTAAACAATACGAGTCCTGACGACGAGCGCAAGACCAAGACGGTTATTTATGCGGCCTCTTTTCAGGACCTGTTGTTGGATCAGCTGCATGGCTTTAGCTTCGACGAGCGCCAGGAATTGATAGCACAACAAATCATAGGCAGCATTGATGACGACGGCTACCTGCGCCGCCCTTTGGACCAGATTGCCAACGATTTGGCATTCTCTCTAAATGTGCATTGCGAAATCGCCGAGCTCAACGCCATTCTTCATATCATACATACTTTTGAGCCTGCCGGTGTTGGTGCCCGCGACCTCCGTGAGTGCTTGATGCTGCAGTTGCATCGTAAAAACCACCACGATACTGACCAAGCTCTTGCCATGCGGATTTTAGATCAGCATTTCAACGAATTTTCCAATAAGCAATATAATAAGATTGAGCACGAGCTGCTGATTGGCGACAAAGAACTGAAGGCAGCACTGAACGAGATCCTCAAGCTCAACCCTAAGCCTGGCGGTAATTTTGTGGATACGCAGCGCAACTCGCAGCAGATTATTCCCGATTTTGTTATCACCAATTTAGAAGGCAAGCTAGAGTTGTCGCTTAATTCGCGTAATGCCCCAGAACTGAAGATCAGCCGGGCTTATCGCGATATGTTGGAGCATTACTCGAAGAGCAAGGACAAAAACAAAGCCCAGAAAGAGGCCGTCGTTTTTGTTAAACAGAAATTGGATGCTGCACAGTGGTTTATCGATGCGCTGACCGAGCGTCAGAACACCTTGATGAACACCATGACGGCAATCTTGAATTACCAATACGATTATTTTCTCGATGGCGATGAAACGAAGCTGAAGCCGATGGTGCTAAAGAATATCGCCGAAATTACGGGTTACGATATCTCCACCATTTCTCGCGTGAGCAATAGCAAATATGTGCAAACTCCAAACGGGACCATTTCGCTGAAGTTCTTCTTCTCCGAAGGTGTTAAAACGTATTCCGGGGAGGAGGCCTCTAGCCGGGAAGTGAAAAGAATCCTTCAGGACGTGATTTCTACAGAGGATAAGCGCCATCCGCTCACCGACGAGGAGTTAATGCATATACTGAAAGAAAAAGGCTATAAAATGGCCCGTCGTACGGTGGCCAAGTACCGCGAGAATATGAATATTCCGGTTGCGCGGATGCGAAAAGAAATTTAATACGTACTCATGGAAAAGAAGAAAGTAATAATTGCCGTAACGGGTGCTAGTGGATCGATCTACGCAAAGGTTTTGTTTGATAAGCTGCTGGCGATGCCTGAGCAAATCGCCGAGGTTGGGGTGGTGATGAGTGATAATGCCAAGGATGTGTGGGAACATGAGCTGGGTCATCGTAAATTCGATGAGCTGCCCTTCACATTCTACGATAAAAATAACTTTTATGCGCCCTTTGCCAGTGGGTCGGCACGGTATGAAACGATGGTGGTCTGTCCTTGCTCAATGGGAACATTGGCACGGATTTCGCATGGCGTTTCAAACGATTTGATAACCCGTGCCGCTGATGTGGTGCTGAAGGAGCGCCGCAAGCTCATTCTCGTTACCCGCGACACTCCGCTCTCCCTCATCCACATCAACAACATGAAAGCGATCACTGAGGCCGGCGGGATAATTTGTCCGGCATCGCCTTCTTTTTATAGCCGCCCGGCTGATTTTGAAGCGCTGGCAGCCACTGTCGTGGACAGAGTGCTAGATTTGGCTGGATTCAGTATTAAGACATACCGCTGGAGCGAATCGGGAAATTAATGAACGGCTTTCGGAGTGCCTGTTGATAAAAAATGCTTGACGCTTTGTTTGAAGATTAGTACTTTCGGAATACGATTAAAAACAGGTATGCCATGTTTGAATACACGAAGAAGATACTGATTAAGGTAAGTTTTGATAAATCCCTTTTCAAGAAAGAATTGTCTAAGGCGATGCTCTGGCTCAAAAACGAGGAAAAGCACATGCTGAAACTTTGGTGCCTAGCCACCTTCGGAAGGCATTACTACGATGTTATTTTCGAAGTATTTAAAAAGGTACATTAATTCTTTTCGCTTAGTCACCCTTCAAGGCAGCTGCGGCCATTAATGCTTTGGCCGTTTCCTGAATACCCAGCAAGCCTTTCCTTTGCAGGGCTGATTTCTCAAAAACTTTTCCAAACACCTCTGCGGAGATTTCCGTCCAGTCTTTTAAGGTCATCCCGAGGGCTTTGCTTTGGGCTTTAAATGCGTTCACTGGCGTCGGTTTGCTAAAGCGGTTCCATGGGCATACATCTTGGCAAACATCGCAGCCGAAAAGCCAATTGTCAAACTGTGTTGCAAGTCCGGCCGGCATGCTCTCTTTGAGCTCGATCGTAAAGTATGATATGCAGCGGCTTCCATCCACCACCATAGGTGAGACGATGGCATCGGTTGGACAGGCATCGATGCAGCGTGTGCAGGTGCCGCAATGGTCGCTTGTTGGATGGTCGTAAGCCAATTCAAGATCAACAATAAGCTCAGCTATAAAGAAGAAAGATCCTGATGTTTTGGTGATGAGGTTGGCGTTTTTGCCGATCCATCCAAGTCCTGATTTTTTCGCCCAGGCACGGTCTAGCACTGGTGCAGAGTCAACAAAGGCTCTGCCATTGACCTGTCCAATCGTGTCGTTCATGCTCGACAATAACTCCTTGAGCTTTTCTTTGATCACCAGGTGGTAATCGGTGCCATAGGCGTATTTTGAGATTTTGGCTGCGCCTTCGGCTTGAAGTTCGGAGGGATAGTAGTTTAGCAAAAGCGATATCACCGATTTCGCGCCATCCACCAATAAGCCGGGGTTTAGGCGTTTGTCGAAATGGTTAGCCATATACGACATGGATCCGTGCAT